>JARFPZ010000420.1 GCA_029288035.1 Desulfosarcina sp. | reverse complement strand
CATTTATTCTTCAATAACGAAGTGGGCACGTCTGTTTTTTGCCCAGGCACTTTCTGTCTGCTGGGGATCTAAGGGGCGCTCCTCGCCATAGCTTATGGTGCGAAGTTTTGAAACGTCGACACCCAAATCCATCAGAAATGTTTTGGCGCTTTGAGCACGACCTTCTCCCAAGGCCAGGTTGTACTCGTTGGTTCCGCGGTTATCACAATGCCCCTCGATGGTCACCGTTGCTGCGGGATTATCCCGCAGCCATTTAGCTTTTTTCGTCAGTATTTCCTGGGCTTGGGGGGTCAATTGAATACTGTCAAAATCGAAGTAGATGTCTTCATTTTCAAATTGGGTTTTCTCATCCACTGCCAGCTCTGAGGTCAGAAGATCTTCTTTCAAATTCTCTTCGGCCAGGGCTTTTTGTCGTTCCAGTTCTCTTTGGCGTGCTTCCTCTTGAGCTCTCCTGGCTGCTTCTTCCTCAGCGGTTGGCAGCGTTACAGGTTCCGAACTTATTTTTTTTTTGCTACATGCAACGGTGAAAAAGATTACCAATACCGCAAGCACCAGGGCCATGATTGTCCAATGTTTTTGCATTACATAGTCTCCTTATACTCAGAAATTTTTGTCGCCTTGGATGAATGAAAATGAAATTTTACAGCTGAATTGAGGCGTTTCAATCAACTGATTTTATATATCATGTCAGGAGATTTGTCAAAATATGCAGGCCGGCGTAACAGTTCAAATCTATTTGGAAGCCGGAGGATTGGCATATGAGAATTTTTTCATCCCTCAACTCATTTAAAAAGAATTTTGGCTTCATGTTTCTTTCCTTCAAATAATGTGTTTCATCGCAACTTTTGATAAGTTTTTTCTGAGCACGCTTTTATCTGATCTGACTGTTTCAATAAGAAGTTGCGCTGCTTGCATATCTGAGCAAGTCATAAAAATTAGTCAAAATTATTTTTGGTTAACTCCATTCATAAGCCACCGGCATTGTTCAGTTTTAGATAAATGAATTTTGATTTCCCGGTAACGGTAGAACCTTCTCATTTCTCTTCACGATTAGCCGAGGTGGCTTATGAAGGGAGTTAAAATAGGCGGCTCATGGGGATATGAGCCGCCTTGGGGGGAGAGGCATCTTATGTATCAAGAAGCACTCCACAGGGTAAAAAAATCCTACTATGCCACCATGTGGCATGTCAAGTCTTTTTTTCTTTTTTTTTGGAAAAAAACTCTCAGGCAAAAACATACCAAGATGCTTAAATAATTAAAATAAATTTTAAAAAATGACTTGAATTCATTTTCTAGGGATGATATTGACAATCTAAGTTTCGCTCGACAGTATATCCAATTGTATAAACAAATCGCCCTCTGAATTTTGAACATGGAGATATTCCTACAAATAATCATCACCGGAATTGCGACTGGAGGGGTTTACGGACTTATCGCATTAGGGTTTGTCCTGATTTTTAAAGCTACTGGTATCTTGAACCTTGCCACCGGTGCCTTTATGACCCTGGGCGCTTACATTTGCCTGACGGTTCTAGCCCAACTTGGTGCGCCGTTCTGGCTGGCATTTTTGTGTACGCTGGTTTTTGCAATTATGCTGGGAATCGTTCTCGAAAGAATTATTTTAAGACCACTTATCGGAGAACCCATCATTTCGGTGGTAATGGTCACTATTGGATTATCGAGCATTTTGCAAGGGCTTACCCACCTTGTCTGGTCACCGGATTTTCGCTCTTTTCCCGAAATTTTTCCTGCCGAACCGTTGGATCTGGGTATTGCCATTGTTCCATCCGGTCTTCTGTGGGGGTTTATTTTTGCCGCTGTCGGTACGATTATTTTCATCCTCATCTTTAAATTGACCCGCACCGGTGTCGCCATGCGTGCAACCGCCTCCGATCAGCAGGCAGCTCTTTCCATGGGCATCAGTGTTCGTTGGGTATTCGCTCTTTCATGGAGCTACGGAGCAGTGGCCGCAGTCATCGGGGGCATCGTTATCGGCAACATCAGTGGTATTAGTATTTATCTGGGGGATATTGGTCTCAAGGTCCTTGCAGTGATCATCCTGGGCGGTTTGGACAGCATCGGCGGCGCCATTTTAGGCGGCCTTATCATCGGAGTTCTGGAAAACCTGGCCGGCTTATATCTGGATCCAATTTTCGGCGGGGGCGTCAAAGATGTGGCGCCGTTTTTTATTTTAGTCCTGATCATTATGATCCGGCCTTACGGTTTGTTCGGCAAAAAAATTATCGAAAGGGTGTGAATTGAATGGGGAAATCGGAGTGCGGAATGTCGAATGCGGGAAGGGGAAGGCGTAAAATTTCAGAACTACTGAGGTGTCCTAAAATCTGATACAACACAAATGTCTGTGGTTACGCAACAATACTGGATTTCGGGCGAAACGTTCTGAAATTTTATTTACGGTATATTAGCGCCGTGTTGACGGTTTTGCAGGGGAGATGATGCGCTGCGGCGACTTCAAAGAATCATACATTAAAGACGAGCAAATATTTCAGTCTTTTTTCGTTAAATTTTGGCTGGCTTTGTTCACCATGTTTCTCATTCTGATTCCTTTTGTGGCCGATGCCTATATTCTATATGTCGCCAATTTAATCGGTTTTTCAATTATCGGCGCCGTTGGGCTCAATATTCTGACGGGGTTTACCGGTCAGATTTCACTGGGGCATGCTGCTTTTGTGGGGGTCGGCGGCTATACGGCGGCCATCCTGATGACACGATTGAATTTTTCCTTCTGGCTGGCGCTGCCCTGCGCTGGATTGGTCGCAGCACTGGCCGGCCTCGTTATCGGAATTCCTTCGTTGCGGGTCAAGGGGTTGTACCTGTGTATGGCCACCCTGGCTGCACAATTTATTTTTGAGTTCATTTTCATTCACTGGGAATCCATGACCCAGGGGATTCGCGGAATCAATGTGTCGTCACCTGTTCTGGTCAATTTCCCCCTGGATACGGAAAAACGCTTCTATTTCTTAACCCTGTTCATGGTGTTTCTGGCAGTGGGCTTTGCCCGAAATCTCGTGCGAAGTCGTGTTGGAAGGGCCTTTGTTGCCATTCGTGACCGGGATCTGGCCGCCGAAATCATGGGGATCAGCCTTTTCAGATACAAGCTGACGGCGTTTGCCATTTCCTCGTTCTATGCCGGAGTTGCCGGTGCCCTGTGGGTGAGTTTTATGCGAATCGTCACGCCGGATCACTTTCCGTTTCATCTTTCCATTCAATATCTGGCCATGGTGATCGTGGGGGGACTGGGCAGTGTGCTGGGGTCCATTTTCGGCGCCATTTTCATGGTAATGACGCCGGAACTGCTCAATGCACTATCGAGCGCCCTCAGCAAAATGATTCCCGATGTGGGTCAGCTTTTTATCCCTATGAAAGAAGTGGTATTTGGCGCTTTAATCGTTTTGTTTCTTATTTTTGAGCCCTTGGGGCTTGCCGAAATATGGCGCCGTATCAAAGCGTTTTTTTTGTTATGGCCGTTTTCTTATTGAGACTAAGAGGCTCAAGGGTTCGGGGTTCAAGGTTCAGCCCAGCCGCCGCCAAAAAAAGCGGCCAGGACAATCGTAAAAAACTCTTAAAAAAGGAGGGAGACAAGATGCGAAAATCTATTATTCTTATCTTGGTGATTGCAATTGGAATGATTTCATTGGTTGGTTTAAAGTGTTTTGCAGAAGATGGCATTAAAGTCGGGGCCGTGCAGCCCATTACCGGCCGCTTCGCCTTTGCCGGTGTCCAGATTAATGCCGGTCTTGAAGATGCCCTGATGATGGCCAATGAAGAAGGGGGTATCAACGGGAAAAAGATCCAATACATCATGGAAGACGGCACGTACAGTGTGGATAAGGCTGTCGCCGCCTTTAAACGGATTATGGCCAGGGACAATCCCGTCATCATGTACGGGGAAAGTACGGGTATGGGAAAAGCCGTTGCACCGGAGATCAAGGACAGATACAAGGTACTGTACAGTTCCACCTCTTTTTCCAGTGAACTGGCCAATCCCACTGCAAATCCGTATGTCTTCGTGCCCGGACCAACCTACAGCGATATGTTCGGTATCCTGTTGAAATATATTGCCCAGGAAAAACCCGGTGCCAACGTGGCCTTTTTTTACAGTGACACGGAATTTGGAAGAGATCCGGTGCCTTATGGCCGGGAAATGTGCAAAAAGCTAGGGCTCAACCTGGTGGCCGAGGAAGTCGCCAAAGTAGGGGGCGTGGACGTGGCTTCCCAGGTACTGGATTTGAAGCGCAAAAAGGCGGAATATGTTATTTTCCAAGGTTTTGTGCTTTCACCCGTATCCGCCGTGATCAAACAGGCCCGGGATTATGGTCTGAAGGTGAAATTTATGGGTACTCACTGGGGGACTCACAAGATGTTGTTGGATAAAATGGGTCCTCTGGCTGAGGGCTACCTGGGCGTGATGCCTTACGCATTTTACTATCAGGAAGACATTCCCATGATACAGAAGATCCGGGCCTGGAATCAAAAACACCATCCGGATGTGACATACCGGCCCACCTCGTACATGCAGGGATTCTTGACCGGCCTGGTATTTGTGGAATGCCTCAAACGGGCCGACAAAGCAGGGGATCTGACCGGAGACGGTCTTGTAAAAGCACTGCAGTCCATCAAGGATTTTGATGTGGGTGGCTTGATGGCCCCGATAACGGTGGTCGATAACAAAATTCCCATGGGCAGAGTATACAAGGCCAATGTCAGCAAAAAAGTATTTGAGCCCATATCCGACTGGATCCGCACGGATTAGCAAGAAGGTTTTTTCCCGGCGACGCTATGAGAAATGGGCTGAAACCTTTTTGCCCCGACAAATAAATATCAACGAAATACAAATGACTGAGCCTCAAACACTTCCAGCGCTTCTGAAACGAAATGCAGAGCGCTACGGTGATAAACGGACGGCCATCCGTGAGAAGGAATTCGGCATCTGGCAGTCCGTGACCTGGCAAGGCTATTACGAAAATGTGAGGGATTTTGCCCTGGGGCTTCGCAAACTGGGCTTTAAACGCGGTAACAACCTTGCCTATGCCGGGGACAACCGTCCCCAGGGACTATACGCCGAATTGGCTGTTCAGGCCCTGGGAGGTGCCGTCGTCGGTATCTATCCGGATAGTCATTTGGAACAGGTGGCGTATATCATCAACCACTCGGATTCGATTTACCTGGTGGCGGGTGACCAGGAGCAGGCCGACAAAGTGCTGGAGCTTAAATCCACCTGCCCCAAAGTGGAAAAAGTCATTGTAGACGATCCCAAGGGCATGCGCCACTACGATGATCCCCTTCTCGCGTTTTTTAAGGATATTCAGACATCGGGCCGGCGGTTGGCGGATACACAGCCCCAACTTTTCGATGAATTGATCGCCGATGTTTCCCCGGATGATGTCGGCATGATCAATTATACCTCGGGAACCACCGGGCTTCCCAAGGGCAGCATGATCACCCAGAAGAACATGGTCGCGGTGGCACGGCTGCAGGACGCGGTTGATTCGGCTCAAGACAATTTTGAATACGTTTCCTTTCTTCCATTTGCCTGGATCGGAGAACAGCAATTCGGGGTCTACTGGCCGCTATACAAAGCCTTTGCAGTAAATTTTCCTGAAAAAGTAGAAACTGTTCAGGAGAATATCCGTGAAATCGGCCCCCACATTTTGCTGGCGCCGCCGCGTATCTGGGAAAAAATATGTTCGGATATTCAGGTCAAAATCCAGGAAGCGGTTTGGATCAAAAGGTATGTGTATCAGACCTTTTTGCCGGTCGGATACCGCATGGCCGACGATACGCTTGAAAAAAGGAAACCGTCCATCGGCCGGCGGCTGTTAAATGGGATCGCCTATGTGATGCTCTTTCGTTCGCTCAACAACTTCTTCGGACTGACCCGTTTGCGTCACGCATATACCGGTGGTGCACCTCTGGGACCTGAGATTTTCAAAATGTTTTTAGCCCTTGGGATTAAAATCAAGCAAGCCTATGGTGCGACCGAAACCACAGCCGCCACCATTATCCACCGCACCGACGACATCCGGCTGGATACTGTCGGGACTCCCCTGCCCGAAATTGAGGTAAAGACGACGGACACCGGTGAGCTGCTGACCAAAGGCGATACGGTTTTCAAAGGATATTACAAAAACCCGGAAGCGACAGCCAAAACCATCATCGACGGTTGGTTTCACTCTGGTGATGCCGCCATAATCGATGATGACGGTCATGTGGTCATTATCGACCGCATGGCGGATGTCATGAAATTGTCCGATGGCAGCCGGTTTTCACCCCAGTTGATCGAAAACAAATTAAAGTTCTCACCGTTTATTATGGACGCCGTGGTCATCGGGCAGGAGAAGCCCTACATCGCTGCCATGATCTCCGTCGATGCCGACAATGTGGGTAAATGGGCGGAAAACAGGCAACTTGCATATACGACCTTTACCGACCTGTCCCAAAAAAAGGAGATTTACGAATTAATTGCCGAGGAGGTGGCCAAAACCAATCACTCCCTGCCGAAGGTGGCTAAAGTGAGAAGATTTGTCCTGCTGTACAAGGAGCTCGATGCCGATGATGAAGAGTTGACGCGTACCAGAAAGGTACGGCGTAAATTTGTCATCGAGCGATATAATGAATTGATTGAGGCGCTTTACGGCGATAAAGAAGAAATCGATATCGAAGCCGATATCCGGTACAAAGACGGAAAGGGTTATCGGATGAAAACCCGGGTGATGATCAAGCCGGTGGATAAGTAATTCTGCTTAGATCGTTTTAGACATTTATATATTAAGCTATATCAGAATGTTACAACAAAGGACTGAAGTTGAGATGACTTTTAACAAAGTTGAAATAAGTGTGGGATTGAACGAATGGAAGACGTCGAAAATTACCAACTCTTCGCTGAAGATATTCATCTGAGCTTCGGAGGATTAAAGGCTCTGTCGGGGGTAACCACCGGAGTGAAAAAGGGTGAAATCTTTTCGATTATCGGGCCAAACGGCGCCGGCAAGACCTGTCTGCTGAATTGTATCAACAGCTTCTATCAGCCGCAAAGAGGGAAAATTTTATTCGAAGGCGCCGATATCACCCGTTTCAAGGCCCATCGGATTGCCTCCTTGGGCATTGCACGGACTTTTCAAAATGTGGAGCTATTCGCTCATATGACGGTCCTGGACAACATCAAACTGGGGGGGCATGTGCATTTGAAATCCGGGGTGTTGTCCGGCGGCATTTACTACGGCAAGGCCCGCAGAGAAGAAATGTCGTTTCGTAAACACATTGAAGAAAAGATCGTCGATTTGCTGGAAATTGAGCACATTCGCAAACAACCTGTTCACGCACTGCCCTATGGACTCCAAAAACGGGTTGAACTCGCCCGGGCTCTAGCCATGCGCCCTAAAATTCTATTGCTGGATGAACCTTGCGCCGGCATGAATCTGGAAGAAACCGAAGACATTGCCCGTTTTGTGCTGGACATCAACGAAGAATGGGAAGTGACGATTATTTTGATCGAACACGATATGGGCGTGGTCATGGATATTTCCGATCGCGTGTGTGTATTGGACTTCGGTTTGAAAATTGCCGAAGGGGTCCCCAAAAAAATCCGTCACGATGAGCAGGTGATCAAAGCTTATCTGGGTGAGGAAGATAAGACTTTTTCGCGATTGCAGGCCTAAAATAAATCATTTTTTTGATGAATCGGGTTTTCAACTTTATAATCACTGCAAATTCATACGAGTCAGAATTGAAGATTGAAGATGGCAAATTGAATATTTGTGGATGTCGCTCGCGCAGCGCAGGCGCTTGCGCCGCGTGTCGCTCCGTCTTTTTAAAATGGATCTGCCTAAGGCAGACCTTAATTCTTCAATCTTCAATCGAAAATCTTCAATTTATTCGCGGTCGACAAATAATCCTAATAGCATGTTTGACCCACAAAACTCTCCGAAATAGAAACTAAAGCATCTTAGAGCCCATGGAACCACTGCTTGAAGTCAACAACATTGAAGTTATCTATCATAATGTGATCCTGGTGTTGAAGGGGATGTCGCTGAAGGTCGAAGAAGGGCGCATCGTGGCGATTTTAGGAAATAACGGCGCCGGCAAAACCACGACCTTAAAGGCCATCTCCGGACTTTTAAAATCGGAAAACGGTGAGGTCACCGACGGCAATATTCGCTTTGCGGGCAAACGAATCGACCGGCTCTATCCGGAAGAACTCGTGCGCATGGGTATATTCCAGGTCATGGAGGGTCGGCGGGTGTTTGAAGACTTGACCGTTGAAGACAATCTGATCGCCGGCGGGCACACACTAAAGCAAAGAGCCCGGCTGAAACAGGACATGCAGATGGTTTATGAGTATTTTCCAAGGCTATACCAGCGCCGTAAGGTGCTTGCCGGTTATATCAGCGGCGGTGAGCAGCAGATGCTGGTGATTGGTAGAGGATTGATGGCATCTCCCAAACTTATGCTCATGGACGAGCCTTCCATGGGGCTTTCCCCCATTCTGGTGGCCGAGATCTTTAAAATTATTCAGCGAATCAATAAGGAAGAGGGGGTCAGTATCCTGCTGGTGGAGCAAAATGCCCGGCTGGCCCTGAGCATTGCCCATCACGGCTATGTTATGGAAAACGGTCGTATCGTGCTCGACGATTCGGTTGAAAAGATAAAAGAAAATGCCGATGTCAAAGAATTTTATCTGGGCTTAACAGAAGTGGGTAAAAAGAAAAGCTACCGGGATGTAAAGCACTATAAACGGCGGAAACGCTGGTTGACCTGAAATTCTATTCATCCGATACATATCGCGGATAAGTAAGCTTTGCTTTTTCAGCATGTTCCAAATCGATTTCTACCGTCAAAAATGGTTTGTTTGGGGAGGTTACCCCCAATACATTACCCTCTTCAGGTTCAATAATCCACCCGGCGCCACCAAATTCGATGCTCTCTATATTGGGGCCGCTCAAATTCGATGACAGGCAGAAGGCGCCGGATACAACGGCTGCCGCCTGTCCTGCGGCGATCCACTTGTCGACGGAGCTCTGCGGCGTGACACGGGGACAAACCAGCAGATGAATGTCCTGCTTACCATATTCGCTGGCATGCTCAAAGAACCACAACTCCGTACAAATCAGAAAGCCCACCTTGATTCCCCCGCAATGAACGATTTTAAAGTCTCGTTTTCCCGTTTGGTACCAAATCGCTTTTTTCGGAGTTCACATGCTCAACCAATGCTTTCCAATCCAATTCCAATCCATGTGCGTCATTTCTCAACTCGCAGACCGTCACTTTCATTGTTCTATCCATTTTCACCTGTCGTACTGCACCCGATCCGACTCAGGACTTGCCCAGATATATGCCGTTATAATCTTGGCTGCTTAGGATGTTGCCCCTGCCGATTACCTGTGCCTCCAACACCTCGCCCAAAAAAAGGGTGTGATTGCCAGGCGTGTATTCGGCAGTTACCCTGCATTCAAAATAGGCCATACATTCCTTCAAAACCGGGCACCCTGTCCGGCCCGGCTGCCATTGGATCGATGAAAATTTGGCATTGGGATCGTGTCCTTTGAAGCGCCCCAGCAATTCCGATTGGTCGGCAGCCAGGACATGCAGGGCGAAACAGCCGCTGTTTGCGATGAGGTTGTGAGAATAGCGGTTTGGATGTACGGCGACCATAATCAACAGCGGGTCGTAGGAGACCTGGGAAACCCAGGAGGCAATCATGCCGTTTATTGTTTCTTTGTAAAATGAGGTCAGCACATAGATCCCGTAGGTCATGTGCCCGAGGGCATCAATCCATTCATCTTGCATAAAGTATATCCTCTCTCGTATGATACTTCAGAGGAATGGATTCGATTCTATTTTTTTAGACAGGATTTACAGGATTGACTGGATATTTTTGCCTCCGGCGAGGAGCCCTTTCGGCCGAAGGCCGGTTTATCCCGATGATCCTGTTGATCCTGTCCAATTTTTTTTTAAAGATGAGAATCCATTCCTTATTTTTGCCGTATTTTAATCTTCGCTTTTTTACATTTCTTTTTTGATCAGACTGGCCGTTTTTTTGGCCAGCGGCCGCGCTTATATGAAACATTAAGCCGCCTTTGCTTGTTCGGCAGCTAAGGATTTGCTTTAACAACCCATGTCTTGTGTGAAAATTCGCCTGGTCGAAACAGCCAATCCATCAAAGGAGGGCTGAAAGCCTTAGTTTCATTTACGATCATACTAGCCGCTTTTCAGGCCAGCAGCAGCGCTGAACTGTGAAGCCATACTTTGCTCAAGGCTATCTTGATGTTCAATGATCCACTAGCCCCAGGCGCTTCTGGAGCTCTCTTATTCGGGGTATCTGGAGGTCGGCCCCATCGGCGATGTCGAGCACGCGGGTTAGTCGTCCTCGAGCAGCGCGGCCCTTGCAGATGTGTTGTGGATCACCGTAAACCCCCTTATCCAGGCCCTCAATCAGCTTTTTCCTATTAAAGGCGGTTTCGGTTAACCACTCCTTTATGTCGATGACGTCCGCAGCGATGGTGCACGCCAATTCATTGTGTTGTGTCCAGAGGGTTTCGGTCGTGGTGCCTTCCGGCAACACCATGCCGGCAATATTGATGGTGAGGATGAACACATTTTTAGTTTTCCAGATCGTCGATTTTATCTGCTTGACTTGCCAGCCGGGCGCTCCAGCCTTTGTCTTTTTTGAGATAGTTTTCAGCAAGACTGTTAAATTGTCTGGCCATCGAAAAGTTACCTTTTTGAAGCCATGCTTCGGCAAGATAATAGTAGCTTGGACCGTTGTCGGGATTGAGGCTGAGCGCCTGTTCCAGTGACCTGATGGCCTGGTCCGGTTGGTCCTTATCCAGAAATTGCCGGCCTTCTTGCGTAAGTTGAAGCGATGCATTTTCACGTGGACTTCTTTGCCGTGTTGGCAGTGTCTCCTCGCGGGCGAACTGTTTGAGGCACCCTGACAGCAATACCATCGCCAGAACTAGAACCAATAACCTTTTCAATTTAGTCTCCATTGAAAATATCCTTAATTCCCTTGATGAGTTTTTCGAATACGCCCTGAATCGGTCCCAGAGGGTGAGGTTGCGGTGGCGCATTTTCCGCCAGAAAAAATTCTTTGCTTGGCTTGGCACAATCCTCCGAAACCACGGGTTTGCCGTTCTCATAGCAGATCATTCTGGTAACGACGCCATCCGGTACCCTGAAATCTTTACGGGAGATTTGATGCGGAATTGCCTTCATCAGCTCCGCCCAGACGGGTAGGGCGGCCTGGGCGCCGGTGGCCTTGATAGCGTCGCCATTGTCGAAGCCGATCCAGACAAGGGCCAGAATATCCGGTGTGTATCCGATAAACCAGGCATCACGGGAGTTGTTGGTCGTACCGGTCTTTCCGGCCACCGGCCAACTGATTCCTTTGTCTCCAAGTGTTTTTGCCGTGCCGGTTTCGATCACCCCCTGCAACAGAGACGTCATTATAAAAGCTTTGGCTGGGGAAATCAAACGCTCGATATTAAAATGTCTACGTTCGAGTACCTGGCCGTTTTCGTCGACCACGGCTTTTAAACCCAACGGGTAGGGCATCATGCCGCCGGCCGCAAAGGCACAATAAGCGCGGGCCATCTCTAACGGAATCACTTCAAAGGCGCCCAGCGAGAGGGAGGGGTAAGGCTTAAACGGTGTTGAAAAGCCAAAGCGGTTGGCTGTTTTAATAATTGATTTCAGCCCGATCTGCATTGCCAAATCTACCGTCGCCAGATTATCTGAATTTTCAAGTGCACTGCGAACACTGACCTGTTTTTTTCCATGGCGTTCAAAATTCTTGGGTGCCCATTTCTTACCATCGATATTATATGTCTTGGGTGTGTTGGAAAGCATCGTGATCGGGGTAATTGTATCCAGCCCGGTCACATAAACGAAGGGTTTAAACGCGCTGCCGGGCTGACGGCGGGACTGGGTAATACGATTAAATTGACTTTTGCTGTAATTGCGCCCACCGACTATCGCCAGAATGTGACCGGTTTTCGGATGCATCACCACCACGGCCCCCTGCAGCTTTTGGTTGGACGACGTGCGCGTCGAGGCCGCGACCTTACCTTCCAGGCGGGATAGCTCTTTTTTCAGCGCTTTTTCGGCAGCCATTTGGACCTGCGGGTCCAGGGTGGTGTAAATTGAAAGCCCGAGACTTGCCAACTCTTCAGGTTTGTATAAAGTGGTGAGTTGTTGGGTCAGGTAATCCATAAAATAGGGGGCTTGATTGCCGTATATGGTGTAGCCTGACGTTACAACCGGTGTTTTCAAGTGCGCCTGCAGCTGAGCTTCTGAAATCCATTCCCTGCTTTGCATCGCTTTTAAAATCAAATTCCTGCGTTTCAAGCAGGCATTCTTATCTTTGTATGGTGAATAGTGGTTCGGCGCCTTAATCAGACCGGCGATCGTTGCCGCTTCGGGAAGAGAGACCTCTTCAACCGGTTTTCCAAAGTAAAAATATGCGGCTTCACCAATGCCGTTGACCGCCACGGATCCTTTCTGTCCCAGATAAATTTCATTTAGATAGATTTCCAGGATGTCATGCTTTGAGTACTTAATTTCCATGACAACGGCAAGGATTGCTTCTTGGAATTTGCGTACCAGGCTTCTTGCCGGTGTTAGAAAATAGTTTTTGGCAAGCTGCTGAGTTATGGTTGAGCCCCCCTGCCGAATGGTGCCGTGTCGCAGGTTTGTTATCAGAGCACGCAGGATTCCACGGGGATCGATGCCCCAGTGCTGGAAAAATCGATGGTCTTCTGCAGCCATGACAGCGCGAATGAAATGCTCAGGGACTTTTTGAATCGAAACCAGACGTCGACTTTCCCTTTCACGGCCGAAAAATAGCTTAATTTCTTCGGGCTCAATTTCCAAAAGAGGGATGGATTTTCCATTGTCTTGGCGGGCAATGGATTTAATGGCATTTGGGTCAAACTGAATGTTTACCGGGAAACCCGCTCTTTTTTTCCAGGGCGTTTTCAGGTCATTTAGAAAAACGCGTGCGCCTTTTCCGGTTATTTGCATGTCCCCCTTTTTTTTCGGAAGTCCGGAGACGTTGCGGTATCCCAACCGCTTGAGTTTTTCTTGAAAATGTGTCCGGTCGATGTGCTGACCGGGGTAAAGAAGCAATGTATCCGAGAAAACCTTGGACGGTATGCTCCATCGTCGGGAGGAAAATCGCTTCTCCACTTTTCCAGAGAGGTGCCAGCCATAGATAGCGACGCCTATGAGTGCCATCAATACAACGAAACTGCCGAAGATGAGAATTTTTTTGATCATATATGGATCTGATTTGGGTGTGGGATACGGATCGGACACTGCGCAGCGTTGCAACAAACAAAAAATGAAGAATCGCCACAATGCAGAAAAGCCAGTCTCTATAAGACTGACCTTTCTAAATTATCTAAGTACTTACCGCAACGGGGCCACCACCCCCTATCATCGATCCATGAATTTTCGGTGTAAAACTCATGGCCTCACTTCAAAAACTCTCGAAAGCCGTTCTTTCCGGGAGCGACCCCGAGAACTCTTAGACTGTCCTTTCCGGGGACAGGTCTAAAATATTTCTGAAGGCAGAGCACTTAGCTCCTTCGAATGGGATCAAATGATCTGCATATTTAAGATGCAAAAGTTGTGCAAAATCATCAAATTTTGAAGTATTTTAAAATTATAATTTATTACAGTAAGTTATATCATATGCGTCTGGTTTGGCGATCTCGGTACTGTAATAAAAATTAGCCAAAATTATGTAATTGTTATCACAATGTGGCATATGTTTCATAATTTAGCCCAAATTTTGAAATTTCCTAAAATCAGCAGCTTTTTGTGGTCTGTCTGACCTCTTTGTTAAGTTAATTTTCGCCTAACCTCCATAACAGTAAACGAATTATACAGTTTTCAATTCTTGACCCGTGGTCAAGCTCGACGTTGAGATTTGATTTTAAACCTGTTTCATGAAGTCTCTTTTTTTACAATCCTGAATGTTTCCTCGTATATTGTTTTACGAGGTCCGATGGCAACCAAGTCAATGATATTTTCAGTTGAAATTCGATAAATTATCCTGAACCTACTTACCCGATAACTTTTAAGGCCAATAAGCTCATCTTTTGACGATTTGCCCGTTTGCGGATCAGCCAAAATATGCTTTAACCCCGCCTTAATTTTTCTTTTTAATTGTGGATGAGATCCACGGATTAAATCGGCAATTTCATCGGTTACTCTTATTTTATATTTTGTCTGCAGCTCAGGTGTCATAACTTAGTCGAACAATTCATTCAACGTATACAGCTTGCCCTTCTTTTTTAAAGCGGCAAGTCCTTTTGCGATTTCCTTCATTAAATCACCGTCTGATTTTATCCGAATGGTTTCTTTCCAGCTTTCAAATTCATCGGGACTTATTAGGACAGCGGAAGGGCGGCCATTTTTTGTAATAACCACCTCTTCATCGGTTGAATATACTTTGTCAACCAGGGCACTTAGTTTCATTTTTGCTTCTGATAAAGATAGCGTCTTCATAAATAGACCTTTATTTTAGTTGATCAGAATTTAGGTCAAATATAAATTAAAGATCATAAAAAGTCAATTGCTGAATAGTTTATGAGACAATTGCTTTAAATAGAATAATTGGCGGCGGCGGGAGTCGAACCTACGATGGCCCTCACAGCCACAGGGGTTTGCAGCGGTTTACCGAATGTTTACTGAATTTACAGGGAATCATAACGGAAACATCTCTTGCAGAGCAGACATAAAATCCTCATTCTGTAATTCCGGCCGGTAATAGGGGCTTTCCATCAATCGGATCATCCCCAAACGCTCCTGCGAGGAAAAATATTCAGAAACCAGGTT
>JARFPZ010000389.1 GCA_029288035.1 Desulfosarcina sp. | reverse complement strand
CAATGCCCGCAGGAACTTGATCTCAATACCGGTGAACGGAGTGCAGCGTTGGTCTCCATTGAAACGGATTTGTTATTCGACGAACTTTATTTGTTGCTAGAAAAAGATGACGGGGCCAAATTCTTGATGGAGCTCCGCCCTCGAAAATTCGGTATGCCATCATCGGAGAGTGTTACAGGCCATAGTCGTTTCAGTCGTTTCAAAGCGAAGCCATTCTGCTATGACATACCATCTGGAAATTACCACATTACAAAAGTCATTGGCGTATTTAGATCAAGTGGACCGGGCGGCATGAGTAAAAGTGAAGAAAACGTCGAATACAACCATGGAAGAGAGTTCAATGCGCCCTTGAATAGAGTAATTTATCTCGGCCGTTATATATTGTTGGACCCTCGCATGAAGGATAAAGGCTACTTTGGAGTTATGGGCAAGATGATGAGCGGAATGTTTACGGGTTCGATTCTACCGAAAGATATCAAGATCAACATTGTTGACAGTATTGACGAAGATTCGGCATGGATGCTTGAAGAGCATAAACAAATTCGGATTGAACAGGTCATTAAAGCTGTGCGCTAACTTATGCCATCCGGAAGCTGTCTAAAATTTTCCATCTAATACTAATGTTCACCGGGATTGACCTGTTGAACAAAATCAAAGAGAGAAGGAGGTCTGAAATGAGCAATGCAAAAAGAAATCTAAAAAGAGTTGGAGGAGTTCTGTTGCTCATTTGGGGATATTTAATAGTAAGTGCTGGATTGTGGGGCATATTTTCCTTCTTATATGGGCTTTCCTCAGGCCTTCAAATGTCACCTGTGCTTATTATTGTAGCGATCCTATTTATTGCTGTTGGCATGATAATTATTTGGACCGGTGCAAAACTTACAGAAAAGTGGCAGGTCACTTGAGGAATGATAGCTATTGTTTTTTCAATACTACATGGTGGTTTAGCCTTAGTCATGCATATGACAGAGAAATCTTATCATATATCCAATTTAGCGTCTAGTGTTATGAATGTGTCATTTTTCTTCTCAGCTATACTAAGCCTAATAGTCGGTTTTGGCTTGATTTTGTATCATGTCTTGTTTCGCGATATTGCACCAGTCAAAACCCAATCAAAAATCCCAGCTTAAATGGGAAAGACAGTTTAGATGGACCAATGAATTAAGGTCCCAGAATCCGAAGGTGGGGGATAATATGAACACCAATAAAGAAGCATTAAGGAAACATTATCGAATACTTGCCGATGAAGATATAGAGTGGTTGGCAAATTATGGGCCGGACGATTTAATTCCTGAAGCCTTAGATGTCCCGAAGGAGGAAGACGAGCTTCGAGAAGGATTGTGCGCCCGACATTACAGCCGCCGAACCGAAAGGAACTCTTGCAGCTGGGTAAAACGCTTCAGTATTACTACCATTTTTATTGGCTTTCTGGGCGTGCTTTTTATCGGATGCTCAGGAAAGCTGAGTGATGGCGATATTGCAGACTCGGTCGAAAAGCATCAACAGGCATCGGCTCAAGCTGTGGAGCGCAGCGACTTTGACGCTGCGGAAGCAGAGGCTCGACTTGCCTTGGAAGAGGCCGAACGTCGTTTTGGCTCCG
Organism: Desulfosarcina sp.; assembly: GCA_029288035.1. GTDB lineage: Bacteria > Desulfobacterota > Desulfobacteria > Desulfobacterales > JAFDCJ01 > JAFDCJ01. The sequence continues at coordinate 6,009 of JARFPZ010000389.1, read as the reverse complement.
AAGACCAGCGCACCAATACATCGTTAATTTGGCTCGCTTCCGTATACCAGGCCAAGGGGTTGACTGAAGAGGCGAAGCGGGCTGGTGAACGTGCTCTTGGTATCAGCGAGAAGACCCTCGGTCCCGATCATCTGGAAACTGCGGCGACGATGTCCATGCTCGCCTCCATCTACTTGACTGCGGGCGATATCGCTAAGGCAGAATCCCTTCTGCGGCGTTCGGTTGCAGTCAAAGAAAAGGGGTTTGGCCCAGACCACCCATACACTGCGGTCTCGTCATCGACACTGGCTGACCTACTGTCGGAAAAAGGGGAGTATGCCGAAGCCGAGCGGCTCAACAAGCGCTCCTTGGCGGCTGTGGAAAAGGCGTGGCCTCCCGCCGATCCATCTGTGCCGATCGGACCTCGCCTGAATACGCCGAAGATTATGGAGGGATTGGCCAAGGTCTACGTCGCGCAACACCGCTTCAACGAGGCGGAGGACCTGCTGGCGCGAGCCGCCAGACTCCGTATCTCGATGGTCGGCGCTGAGCATTTGTCGATGGTCGGCAATCAGGTGATCCTCGGGGACCTCTACAAAGCGCGTGGCAGGAACGCCGATGCAGAAAAAGCCTACCGGGAAGCGCTGCGCATCGAAGAGAAGACGATCGGCAGCGAGAATGAGATCGTCTCCAATCTGCTAGCGCTGGTGGCCGATTCCTGCGTCATGCAGGGTAAGCACGATGCGGCCGTGGATCTCTATAGTCGCTGCGTCGCCACTGACGAGAAGATCTTCGCGCCTGGGCATCCGCAGCGTACCGAGCATTTGCAGCGCTACGCCAACGTCCTAAAGTTGATGGGTCGTACCGACGAGGCCGCGCAGGTCGAGCAGCGAGTTCAAGAAATACATTGATCCGGCGGCGGTTGGGAACTCAGTGTCTTTGAAGGGGCCAGGCGATATTAAATACATAGCAATGCCATCAACTCGGACCCAATAAATCTATGCGCCTTCGTTGCCACGCTTTATTGATCCGCTTAGCCCGCGAAAATTCGGTATGCCATCATAGGAGAATGTTGTCGGTCGTAGTCGTCTCAGTCGTTTCAAAGCGAAACCATTCTGCTATGATATCGGACTGCGCGGCACAGAAGGCTGTGCCACCCATGTGGCTAAAGACCGCCTTGAACTACTGGAGATGTTCAGAAACCATAGAATGACTTGCTATAAGAGGCTTATATGTTAACAATATCTATTTTTGTTTTTCTGCTCATTTTATTGATCTTTCTTGTCATACCGTTCGTTTGGTTTGGTTGTGGAAAACTATTTAGAATTAATGATCTGACTTTAAAAAAGGTTTTCTTAACTTATTTACTTATTCTTCTTGTTTCGATTGTATTTCAATTAATCACCCCTTTATTGAATTTGATAGGAATCACAAATATATTTATTGAACTTTTTGTAGGTATTGTGGGTCTCTTGATTACAGTATGGATCATAAAGAATAGGTTCAGTACAACTATTCCTCGTTCAATTGGTGTTTACATATCCTCCATTATTTGTATAGTTGGGCTGGCATTATTTGTAAGAGCATATTTTGTGCAAGCATATAAGATACCAGCAGGTTCAATGAAACAATCACTTTTAGTGGGGGATCATATACTAGTTAATAAATTCATATACAAGTTCCAAAAGCCCCAAAAAGGGGATATCATTGTTTTCAAGTTCCCTCCGGATCCCGAAAAGGATTTCATAAAGCGCGTCATCGGGGTTGCCGGTGATGTTATCGAGTGCCGCGATAAGAAACTGTATGTCAATCACGAGTCGGTTAATCACGATTACGGAGTTTATACCGATCCCCATATTATACCGGCAAAAGTCCGGCCAAGGGACAACTTCGGCCCCATCACGGTTCCAAAGGATTCTCTGTTCGTGATGGGGGACAACCGGGATGAAAGCTTTGACAGTCGCTTCTGGGGCTTTGTCGACTTGAAGGCGGTTAACGGCAAGGCTTTCGTTATTTATTGGTCATTGAACCAAACCAATGCACAAGTAAGATTTAACAGGATAGGAAAAACTTTATAACTCTGCTGTTTCACTTAATGGCTCGCTCTACAGCAGATTTCGAAGATAGTTCTTCTAAAAACATATTGATGCATATTTGCGTCTGCAATTTGTAGGCGCCACAAGTTAAGAATTGCTTGGTACAAGCTGAAAATCTTATAGATATCATCTGACATATCGCACGAATCAGATGTCCTTTGATATCGTTATGATGCACAGCCCAATCGATGAACTTCGACCGGTTCATACAGACTGAATAATCATTTCTTAGCCAGACGAGAGGTAGATACTAAAAATATGAAAAGAACAATGTCGGGATTAGTGGTGTTTCTGCTCCTCTGCGCAGGCATAATCGCCAACGCTCAAGGTAACGAATGGAAGAAGCTCAACGAGGAGGTTGTGTCGCTGTATAGCCAAGGACGCTATGATGACGCCATCGTGGTGGCGAAGAAGGCATTGCAGGTTGCCGAGCAAGCGGGACCTAATCATCCCACCGTGGCGACAAGCCTGAACAAGCTCGCGAACCTGTACTACGACCAAGGCCAATATGCGCAGGCCGAGCCGCTCTACAAGCGATCCCTGGCAATTCGAGAGAAGGCCTTCGGCCCGGATCATCCCGATGTGGCCTCGAGCTTGAACAACCTTGCCAACCTGTACTGCAACCAAGGCCAATATGCGCAGGCCGAGCCGCTTCACAAGCGCGCGCTGGCAATTCGAGAGAAGGCCCTCGGCCCGGATCATCCCGATGTGACCCAGAGCATGAACAACCTAGCCAACCTGTACTTCACCCAAGGACAAAAAGCGCAGGCCGAGCCGCACTACAATCGATCCCTGGCAATTCGAGAGAAGGCCTTCGGCCCGGATAATCCCGATGTGGCCTCGAGCCTGAACAACCTCGCGAAGCTGTACTACTACCAAGGCCAGGACGCGCTGGCTGAGCCGCTCTACAAGCGATCCCTGGCAATTCGAGAGAAGGCCCTCGGCCCGGATAATCCCGATGTGGCCCAGAGCCTGAATAACCTCGCGGAGCTGTACAATACCCAAGGCAAATAATCGCAGGCCGAGCCGCTAATAAATCGCGCCTTGTCGATCCGAGAGAAATCCCTCGGCCCGGATCATCCCGATGTGGCCTCGAGCCTGAACGACCTTGCGGAGCTGTACCATACCCAAGGCCAATATGCGCAGGCCGAGCCGCTTCACAAGCGCGCGCTGGCAATTCGAGAGAAGGCCCTCGGCCCGGATAATCCCTTCGTGGCCCAGAGCCTGGACAACCTCGCGCTGCTATACTACATCCAAGGTCGGTACGCGCTGGCTGAGCGACTCTACAAACGCTCGCTGGCGATCCTGGAAAAGGCCCTCGGCCCGGATCACCCCGCTGTGGCCCAGAGCCTTGAGAATATGGCAACGCTCTATAGGAAAACTGACCGGGAGAAGGCTGCGGAGGAGCTCGAAAAACGCGCCGCAGCCATCCGCGCAATCAAGCGATGAAATCAAAAGGCTTTCGGCCGGTTTGAAGTGGACGGTGCTGTGTACCGCCGCTGAACCAAACTGTCAATCTGGCTATTAATTTGAGGACTATCAAAGAAGACTCGACTATATAAAAATCTGTGATACTGACAGCAAAACTGAAACCGGCTCGACATGACGATATCTGCTATTCTGGAATCATGCAAAATTTATGATATCATCATAAACCGATTCGTGCTTAAGTTAAGATACGAAATGGCTATCAAATTCATCCAGCAAGTCAGAATTTAGACTAAATTCGGGTAAATTGCTTCCAGTGACGATAGCTTCTTTATCAAAACGCACCATCCATCATTTTCCTTCCGGCGTCAATTTCATACTTATCTACACATCAATCTCACTGTAGATTCCTCGCTTAATTCGCATCGAAAAGGTGATGGTTGAAGGCGAACTTGACAGACCCAAGACTGATGAAAGCCAACGGGATATTCAAATGCTTCCGATAGTGATTAGGGCTTTGAGGAATCAACGAAAAGCGACCTGGGGCCGCTCAAAGTTCGTGTTTCTCAACATGGCAGACAGGCCGGTAAATCCGACCGCGTTCAACCATTAAATCTGGTCGAAGGTGTGTGCCAAAACCGGTATCCGCTACAGGCCGGTTAAACACACGCGCAGCACTTTTATCACCATGATGCTGGATGCCGGAGTCGATATGGGCTGGGTCGCCGGACAGGTAGGTCATACATCGTTTCAGATGATCTACGAGCACTATTACAAGTATATTAAAAAGGATGATCCCACCGATAAAATATTGGCTTATTTAGCGGTGGAAGAAACAAAAAAACATCCTGAAAAGTTGGTACAAAGTTGATACACTCCTCAGGATACCTGTAAGAAAAATCAGTAATTTCGGGAAGGTAAATGGTCGGGACGGCTGGATTTGAACCAGCGACCCCAGCGTCCCGAACGCTGTGCTCTACCAGACTGAGCCACGTCCCGACTTAGGTTGCGTTGTTTATTCTTTTTCTGCTAAATTGTCAATCAAAAATGTAATCAAAGTTGAGTTAGAATTCGAGAGCTCAGTGGCCCGTGGTTGGTTGTCTGTTGGGGCCGTTGTATCTTCGCATGATTTTTGTGACAATTTTCAACGGACAACAGACAACACACAACCAACAAAAGCGATGGCCCTTGACCAGGTCGATGAAATCATATTTGCCCCTCTGCTCTGTGCGGTATGCCCTATGCATCAGAGGAACGGATTCTTCAAAATAATCGTCTGTACCCTGTCCGGCCCGACCGATATGATGTCTATGGGCGTTTGCGTGAGTTCGGTGATGCGATCGAGAAAATCTCGAACGTTTGCAGGCAAGTCTTCCAGTTTCCTTATATCGGAAATGTCTTCCGACCAGCCCGGCAGGGTCTCATAGACAGGTTTGCATTCCGCCAAGACGTTGAGGCTCGCCGGAAAATGTTCCAACACTTGCCCCTGGTACTCATATCCAGTGCAGATTTTCAATTCTTTGAGACCATCGAGCACGTCCAGTTTGGTGATGGCCAGGCCGGTGAGACCGTTGAGACGGACGGAATTTCGCAGTATAACGGTATCCAGCCAACCGCAACGGCGTCTTCTTCCGGTGGTGGCACCGAATTCGGCACCTTTTTTTTGGATGGCGTCACCGACATCATCAAATAATTCAGCCGTGAAAGGGCCCTGACCCACTCGGGTGGTGTAGGCTTTGGCGATACCAATTACCGAATCGATTTTTTTGGGTCCGACTCCCGCGCCGCAGCAGGCGTTTCCGGCCAGTGTATTCGAAGAGGTCACAAAAGGGTAGGTGCCGTGATCGATGTCCAGATGGGTCCCTTGGGCGCCCTCAAACAGGACTTGCCGTCCGGTATTGATGGCGTCGTTTATGACAACTGAAATATTGGTGACATGGGGTGCCAGCCGCTGGGCATAGGCGTGATACTCCTCGATAATTTCCGTCGCGTCCAGGGTTTCGGCGGAAAGGTAATTTTTCAGGTAGAAATTTTTTTCGTCCAGGATGGTTTCGACCTTTTCGCCGAAAACCTCCGGGTCCAGCAAGTCCACGAAGCGTATTCCCCGGCGGGTGGCCTTGTCCTCATAAGCCGGACCGATGCCGCGACCGGTGGTTCCAATTTTTTTGTCCCCCTTAAATTTTTCACGAGCGTGATCAACCGCGCGGTGGTATGGCATGATCAGATGGGCTTTTTCACAGATCTTAAGGTTATGGGGACCCGTATCGACGCCCCTTGCGCTCAAGGCGTCTATTTCCTTGAGTAAAACGGCAGGGTCGACCACAACCCCGTTGCCGATAATGCAGGTCTTGTCCTGTAAAATGCCGGATGGAATCAGGTGACAGATAAATTGTTCACCTCCGACCACCATGGTATGTCCGGCATTGTTTCCGCCTTGAAAGCGAACCACCATATCAGCATTTTCGGCCAGTAGATCAACAATTTTGCCTTTGCCTTCGTCCCCCCA
>JARFPZ010000366.1 GCA_029288035.1 Desulfosarcina sp. | reverse complement strand
CAACTTAAGTCAATTCTAAACGGCACCATTATAACGGTATTATTTGCCTACACGGTTCGCTTCTTAACAGCTGGTTTTAACAGCATCAACAGTTCCATGTATCGCATTACAAGAAGCTTGGATGAAGCATCAACATTGTTGGGAATAACGGGTGTGAAGCTGCTTAGAAGAATCCACATCCCAATATTGAAAAATGGCCTTTATGCGGCGGCCATGCTTATTTTTGTTGATGTGATGAAAGAGATGCCCATTACACTGATGACCCGACCGTTTGGCTGGGACACCCTGGCGGTTAAGATTTTTGAACTCACATCGGAGGGGGAATGGCAACGGGCGGCAGTGCCATCCATAACCTTGGTAATCGCAGGTCTAATTCCGCTCATTCTCCTTAATAGAAAATCGGAACAATCTAACTCAATTCATAAGCCACCGGCTAAGCCGCTGAGAATTTAAGATGTTCTACTGTTGCCGTGATGGCATACTTCATGGTGCCGGCGGTTTATGAATTGAGTTAAAAAAGAATTTTTACTTGTTTGTTACGGTTAATTTGTATATGCCAGTCGAACAACCAGCACTAAATCCGACTGAAGGAAACAAGATAGTGCCAATGATGAATCGGTCAAGTAGTCATCAAATCCGACAGATTCGATAAAAATAGAGATCAAAAAATTCTTTTTAAAAATCCAGGTGATAAATAATGGTACCGAACGCTTTAGAGGTAAATAACATATCAAAAAAATATAACGGCAAATGCGTCATCAACGCGTTATCGTTCAATTTACAAAAAGGACATATCGGTTGTCTGTTGGGGGAAAGTGGTTGTGGAAAAACGACCATATTGCGCTGTATAGCAGGATTCGAACCGATACAATCAGGATCAATCTTTATTGACGGATCACCTGTAGCCAATTCCAGCAATTGCGTTCCACCTGAAAACAGACGACTGGGTATGGTTTTTCAGGACTACGCGCTATTCCCTCACTTAACTGTCAGAAAAAATATAATTTTTGGGCTTACAAATTTACAAAAGCCAAAACAGAATCGTCGTCTGAAGGAGATGCTTGATTTGGTGGGATTGACAAATGATGCAGAGAAATATCCCCATGAATTATCCGGTGGCCAGCAGCAGCGTGTCGCCCTGGCAAGAGCATTGGCCCCGAATCCCGATCTTCTGCTGATGGATGAGCCCTTTTCTAATCTTGACGTGGCTTTGCGCGAGAGGCTTAGTATCGATGTTCGAAAAATTCTCAAAGAGTTGGGAATCAGTGCACTTCTCGTTACCCATAATCAACATGAAGCCTTTGCGATGGCTGATACAATTGGTGTAATGAAAGATGGGTATTTAGAGCAGTGGGACACAGCCTATAATCTGTATCATCGTCCCAAAAGCCAATTCGTAGCCGACTTTGTTGGGGAAGGCGTCTTGGTACATGGCAAAGTAACGTCGCAAGATGAAGTTCAAACTCATCTCGGTACCCTCAAAGGACGCTTTTCATATCCCTGTAGAAATGGTTGTCCGGCCAATGTTTTGATCAGGCCGGAAGATATCATCCATGATGATAGCAGTCCATTTAAGGCTGAAATTTTAAGAAAAAATTTCCGTGGGGCAAACATACTCTACACATTGCAGCTTCAAAACGCAGAGAAAATTTTGGCCCTGGTATCAAGCCACCACAACCATTCAATTGGCCAGGAAATCGGCATCAGGCCGCAGGTGGATGAGATCGTATTGTTCGAAGCCTGACAGACGCCATCCTGATATTGCATATAAAAACGACGAATAGATAAGAAATTCAGAATCGGTAATATATTCGGCTTGCGAAAATGGGAAGACCTCTGTGAGGCCTCCTTGCAATTCAAACGCGTAAAAATGGCCAGCTTTTCCCCGTAGGTCCAATCTGGTCTCCCTGCAGGCAGTTGCCCGTCTTCGGAAGCTCAGTCGGCTGCGAAGCAATAGAGCAGGCCCGCCCCGCCCGTTTGCCCCAAGGCTTCCTGGCTGCAACCGCGCGATGGGTGCGCTGAATTCCACGACGTATTGCCGCCGCCGTGGCTGTCATGGTGGCCCACCTGCGCGCTGCCTTCGCCGCTGCTTGTCCAGTTTTTGCAGGTATGGTCCTTGAATGGCACTGGAACTGATATGCGGTGTGAAAACAAGATCCATTTATTTCCAGACTGGTGTAGCAGATATTCCCGCAAGGTTGGTCCTCTCCTCCTTGTCGTGCAGATTGAAGGAGAAGGAAGTCATTAGGTAATGGTAACGTAAGGCTGGTCAAAAAGCTTGTCAACCAAAAAACCAATCCATTATTGACGGCACGGGTGTTGTTGCTCAAGCTATTCCGTTGGTAAAAACGTTCTCGTTTGATTTTGGAAATATAGAGTGAGTCCTGTTTCACGGTTCCCTGTGTTGAAGAACCAAGCCCTGGGAAGGGCAGTTTTTGCTCTTGACAAGCGGAGTCGTTATTATTTATTCACAGTACAATCATTTATATCTCCGTGAAACATTAGATATATCAGGTTTTTTCAAACCGGTTTGACTATTTATCTTGTAAGGTCCCCTTATGCCGACTATCAATGAATTTCAACCAACAGAGAGCCGTTTTCAAGAAAACGACCGCAGCCTGATTCAGCAAATAGGTCTCGGCGATCAAAAGGCATTTGGCATTCTATACGATCGATATAAAACGCTTGTCTTTAGTCTGGCAGTGAAAATTGCGGGTAATCATGAAACAGCTGAAGACATTACCCTTAATGTTTTTACGCAAATCTGGGAAAAGGCCGACAGATATCACTCTAAAAAAGGTTCGGTAAAGGGATGGGTAGCGAGTATTGCCAGATACCGAGCCATTGATGTTCTACGCCGGCGCAAAGTCCGTTCGGATATTAATCGCCCTCAATGGTCTGACTTCCAATTAGAGAAACTACCCTCAAATGATGACACCGGTGAAGCAATGGAACTGGCTGAAACAAGGAAAATAATTTCTAATGCCATTGCTATACTGCCGGAGGATCATCAAGAAGTTCTCGCTATGGCTTACTTTAAAGGGTACACACATCGGCAAATTTCTGAGGCATTAAACGAACCATTGGGAACAATAAAAACGCGAATACGCCTTGGCCTTCAAAAACTTAGACAGATATTTAAAAAAGAGAAAATTTTAGAGTGATGCGTCCAAAATCATAAAAAATGCGTATAAGTATAGTGGGGGAAAAAATATTCAGATTAAAATGATGAAACATGATCAAATACTTGAGATGTTGCCGGCTTATGCGCTTGGATGTCTTGATGAAGAAGAATCTATAATGGTTTCAGAGCACATTGAAACATGCGCAAAATGCAATGGACAATTTTTGGAATACCGCAGCACAGTTGATGCAATGGCATATGGATCCCCGGGTGTGTACCCTCCAGATTCACTTAAGCAGAAATTAATGCAAAGAATTCAAACAACTGCAGAAAAACCGTCCGTCTCGCAACCGGCAATAAAACATCGCAAATTAAAATCTTTGTGGCAGAGTTTTTCCCCGGCATGGGCTTTTGCTAGCTTGGCGCTTATTGTTAGCCTTACAGTCATCAATTTATTGCAATGGCATCATACGCAGAAGCTGCAGAAAGAAATCGCTGTAGAGCTTCTGATTTTAAAAATGAAAGGCACGCCCAAAGCACCCAAAGGAGATGGTACGTTTATCATCAGTCAGAATCGCAAAAAAGGTGTGCTGGTAGCAAGCGATCTCCCGATACCTAAGGAAAACCAGCAATACCAGCTTTGGATGAAAAAAAATGGCCAGCAAGTCAGTGGCGGGGTTTTCTCCGTCACTCCAACCGGCTACGCCGTGGTGGAAATTCAATCCAAGGAATCACTTTCGAATTTCCAATCCTTTGAGATAACCCTCGAACCCAAGGGAGGAAGTATAACCCCAGGCAATTATATTGTGATGGTCAGCCATATTTAACCAATCTCCTTTATAGTCTTAACTCTATCCATTTACACCGGGAAAACTGCCACATAGATACCCATAATAAAAAATTAAACTTTAAATGAATCCAAAGAGCCTAATTTTGCGTATTGTTAGATATGGTCACCTATGGGGCCAATACGTATGAGGATGTCTGAATATGCATTCATTCCAAGGTTTACGATGGGGGAAGCGGGAATCAATTGCTAAACTTGAACCTAAACAGCAAAAGGAGGTAAAAATGAAAAAGTTGGTAAGTTTATCTATCTGTCTGATTTTTGTGGCGTTAGCTGTCGGCATCGCCTACGCGCAGTTTGCCAAGCCTGAGGATGCCATCAAATATCGCAAATCGGTCATGTTTCTGATCGCCCAGCATTTCGGGCGCATGGGCGCGGTGGTAAAGTGAAAGGCCCCTCACGACCAGGAAGCATTTACGCGCAATGCCATGGTGATGGATGCGCTGTCGCATTTGCCCTGGGAGGCGAGTATGGTGCCGGGGACTGACAAAGGCGATACCACTTTGAGCGCTGCAGTATTTGACAAGCAGGATGAATTCAAAGACAGCGCCCAGGCTTTCGAAGCCGGATCCGCCAAACTCGTCAGCGTATCTCAAAGCGGCGATTTAAACGCCATCAAAGCGCAGTTTGGCGAGGTGGCCAAAAGCTGCAAAAGCTGTCACGATATGTTCCGTACCAAATAGGGTAGCTGCCCCAAATATGTTTTGATTGAAATCATTTAGCTTTTAGCGACAATGGTTTTACACCGCGTATATGGAATGATGGCGTGTTGGAATTATGGTCCCAATATTCCACCATCCCATTGTTCCATTATTCCATTTGTGAGCGAAGCGAACCGAGTTCGACATCTACAATCGAGCTCGGGTCAGACGAAATGTGACCTCGCTGCTTACGTGTTAGTTTTTGGCCGATGCCCTAGCGCACAAGAAAATAGACAGCCAGCCCCGCAATCAGCACTGCCAACCAAGTGTGGTCGCCGGCGAGTTCGGCCTCCGCACCCTGCCAAGGTTGACACCGGTGACCATCGGCATTATCAGATTTTGGCGCTTGTAAAAGAGGTAATCACAAAGATCACCCGCCGCCAGTGAAACAGCCGCATCAGCAAATCCCGCACCAGGACGCTCCCGATGGGATATTCGGCGTTTTCCTCGTTATGTTTTGATTGTTCCATTTTTTATTGAACTTCGCACTGTGATCTCTGGACGTGGGGCACTTTATGTATTAGATTTTTTTAAATCAATAATGCTGCCTGAAAATCAGAAATAAGCATCCTGCCATTATTGGATAATGCGATAATCAATTGAACAATAAAGGAGACTATTATCATGCGACATTTTTTATACATACTTTTAACGTTACTGGTTTCAACTGCCGCTTTTGGTGCCACGGGCACTGTTGTTAACTACGAAATTAATGGTCAATCCTACGAAGGGTACTACATCAGCCCAGCTGAAAAGGCACCTTTAGTGCTACTGATTCATGACTGGGATGGTTTGACAGATTATGAAGTCAAGCGGGCCAATATGCTTGCGGATATGGGATATGCTGTTTTTGCTTCGGACCTGTTCGGCGCCGGTGTGCGACCCACTGAAGTAAAAGACAAACGTCAGCATACGGGCGAGCTCTATAAAGACAGAGAGAAAATGCGGGCCTTAATGACAGGCGCCTTGGAGACGGCCAAGAGCAAAGGCGCTAACATAGAGAATGCCGTCGCCATGGGCTATTGTTTCGGTGGCGCCGCCGTGCTTGAATTGGCACGATCCGGAGCAAACTTGAAAGGTTTCGCAACGTTTCATGG
>JARFPZ010000334.1 GCA_029288035.1 Desulfosarcina sp. | reverse complement strand
CCTGGCGGACATCGCCTAAGCATCATTTTCCCTTTGGATTCTTTTTTGCGCACCGGCAATTCCCAAACTTTTTTTCTATCTTGATTTTATCCATTATCGTTGATTTACCATGTTCTAAATAGTCCTGTTTAATATCATCGACCGAGTAATCGAAACAGTAGCAAATTAAGTCTTTCAAAATGCTCTTCCCTTAACAAATTTCCATGGCAATCAGAGTATTGTCGTCATGAGTTGGCTTTTTTCAGTATTCAGGCAATAGCTATGATACCGTTGTCTTACTTATTAGATCACACATTTAAAACCCCATGTTATATCATAAAAAGCTTAACGCTGAGTGTTCGCGCAGAATATTCACACCGATGGCCAGGAGAATGATTCCCCCGACAATACCGGAGCACCGGCTCAAGAGCGAGACGGAGCCTAATTTTTCCCCCAGATGAATGCCAACCATAGTCACCAGACCGGCTACAAGCCCAATAATTATAGCGGATATCCAGATATTCAAATTTAGCATCGATAATCCGAAACCTATTGCCAGAGCATCAATGCTGGTGGCCACTGAGAGCATAACAAGGGTTATTCCTTTGGTTGGATCTTTTTCGGTTTCATCTGGGATCCGGGGCCGGAGGGCTTCCCGGATCATATGAATTCCAACAAACGCCAGTAAACCGAAGGCAACCCAATGATCGTATGACTCAATAAGAGTGCGTACCGACAACCCCGCACTCCAGCCAATGACGGGCATCATGGCCTGAAATAAACCAAAATGCCAGGAAAGACGAAACGTTTGGCGGGTACTAACCTTCTTTAGCTTGGCACCTGAGGCAACGGAGACGGCAAATGCATCCATAGACAGTGCGACGGCAATAGATATAATATTAACAAGTTTCATCAGGATGCTTAAAAACCGCTAATCAAATTGGAGCAATAGATGGTAGTAAACTAATTTGCTCTTGCCGGTGGAATAACTATCTCGCTTTAGGTCTTCAAAGTCTTGGGCTAAAAATAATAGAATTTTAACCGTATTATCAAGTTTGGCTGGTTAGGCCAGACTTTTCTGCACGCAACAAGACACCTTTTGTTTTTGGGGTACTATTAAAACCAGTTTCACCGATGATTTCAACGTTATGAAAACCGGCTTTTTCCAATAACGCCAGGAAATCCTTTCCCGGTATCGTACCCCCCTCTCATTGGAACCAATTTGCAAGTCGAGCCTTTATATCTTTCTGGACGCTTCCTGCCGCAATCTGATCTGCCACCATCAAACGTCCTGTTGGTTTCAGCACCCTTATTATTTCTGACATGGCGGCATCCTTGTCGGGTATTAGATTGATCGCTCCGTTTGAAATCACCACGTCGAAGGTATCATCTGAAAAAGGCAGGTCCTCACCCGATACTTTTTGGAATTTGACGTTATCAAGCGCCATCATCCGGAGATTGCTCTCCGCTCGGGCAATCATTTCCGACACGATATCCACACCGATGGCCGAACCTTTTGGTCCCACGATTATTGCAGCCAAAATTGTATCAACGCCCGCCCCACAGCCGATATCCAGAACTTGCTGGCCTTGATGAATTTTTCCCAAGGAAAAAGGGTTTCCCACGCCACAGTAGGAGGATGCAACTTCATTCGGAAGTTTTTCGGTTAGGGCCTTATCATAATTTAGTGCTTCAAGGCCTTTGCTGCCGGTAGGATATTGAAATTGTCCCTCAGGACTGGTAGCAACTTTCGCATATTTTTCGTTGATACCTGCTTCGATTTTTTTTAGATCGTCTATTGTGATTTGAGATTCCATGATTTTATCTCCATTGAACGATAATATTTAAAGCTTTACTACTGGGGTTCTATTGTTTCCCTAACTGCTGCCGAAAGTGCCTCCATGTCCGGAATGTTGTCAAAAGCGATGCGTTCATTGATTATAATCGATGGAACGGCGGGCATTCGCTTACAAATTGCACCGAGTTCAGCGTGCCGCATCACGCCTTCTCTGGAACTGACATCGACCACCTCCCATTGGAGAACTCCTTTCTCAAATTCGGGGGCTATTTCCTCCAGTATTGCCAATGCCAAATCGCACAGCATGCACCCTTTCTTTTTGGCAACAATTTCAACCATTACGTTCTGTGAATCCATTTGCCGATATCCCTTTTCCAGCATCTTCATTTTTAATATTGATGTATTTTGCCCTAATCACTGTGTGACGTCAAGTCGTGGTGATACATTGAGAAAATGACGATTATCAATTGCGTTGGTTTTATTGACATTCGCAATAAAAGCGGATAGGTGAAATAGGAATCAGCTAACAAATATGGTACAAAAATATATTGCGGAACCTCGGGGACCGGCACTGCCATAGTGGATTTAGAGACCCGTGACCGCAGGCCCTCTGTGAAAGCAGATGTTGCGATAATGGCCTCTTGTTTGATTTTTAATCTGAATTGGTTATCAAATTTGATACAGGGTAATATCAGGAGTTACCCGGAATTCGATCTACTATGCTTTTATAGTCAAGCTTATTTGGTGGGGTAAATTCTTTGAACTATTTAGGTCTCGATTTTTCTTCATTGATTGTTACAATTATCGCCGTCTTCATAGCAGGTGTCATTCGAGGTTACAGTGGTTTTGGTTTTGCAATGGTAGCCGTTACAAGTATTTCGCTTGTAATTCCACCAGCTCGCGTTGTGCCTCTTGTCCTCATTCTCGAGGTAATGGCGAGCATAAGTCTGGTGCCGAAAGTTTGGAGAGACATTGACTGGTATTATTTACGCTGGTTGCTTGCCGGATCGCTTCTTGCTACCCACTTTGGGGTATATCTGCTTGCTAACATACCGGCAGAGCCAATGCGAATATCCATATCCCTGCTGGTGCTTGTTGCTGCAATTCTACTATTACGAGGCTGGGC
>JARFPZ010000314.1 GCA_029288035.1 Desulfosarcina sp. | reverse complement strand
GGCTGCAGAAGCGATGTGCGGCCAAACAAAAATCGTCCGGCCTGACACCAAAGATCGGCAAATATGGGATGAGCTGCTCGAGATATACGGTACGCTTTTTTCAGACAATGAAAAAACCTTCGGCAAGCTGGTTAAACTTGCTGTAAAATCAGCGAATGCACAGAGTTAAAAATGACAAAAGACTATGGCGGTATCATCAATGAACTGGTTACCGGAGGCTGGAAACATCCACACAACGGTCAAAAGGTAACCATCAACATTCGTTCCATCGTGATCAAGGACACTATCGATGGGATGGAAGGTCAGCTGATTTATCCTTTACATAAAAATGAAAAACTCGGTATCGTTTCAGACACGTTTACCCATGAAGCACTCGGTCGTCGCGTAGCTGCCGCGGCCCGTTCCGAAGGATTTGCCATCGAAGAGATTATTTGGAAAAATCCTGCCGCAACCGAAGAGGGCGTGGCAGAACTGAGACATCTGTCCCGGCATTGTGATGGATTGATTGCCGTGGGTTCGGGAACCATTAACGACAGTGTCAAGTACGCCACTTTTTTGGATAAAAAGCAATATTCGGTTTTTCCCACATCTCCCCAAACGGCATATACGACAGCCACCGCATCGATCTTATTTGGCGGATTTAAAAAATCGCTGACCGCACACCCGCCCCAGGGGGTGTTCTTTGACCTTGCGGCTGTATCCCGGTGTCCCATTCGCCTGACGCGCAGCGCTTATGCAGATGTGATTTGCCGCACCACCGCTCAGGTGGACTGGCTGCTGTCGCATCTTCTTTGGGGCACCGCCTACCGTGAGCTGCCATATATTTTATTGGCCTATGACGAAGACGCGCTTTTCGACAGGGCCGCTGCGCTCGAAAAAGCCGACATGGAAGCATACGGGGTGCTGGTTCGAATCTGCGCGATCATGGGACTGGGGACCTGTTTCACGGAGACGACCCACTCCGGAAGCATGGGCGAACACATGATGTCGCACTACATTGATATGTTCGCCGGTGATGCCCATCCCGGCACCTTGCATGGTGAGCAGGTTGGGGTGACCACCCTGACCATGTCCTGCCTGCAGAATCGGATCTTGGACAAGCCTAGGCCGCCGATCCTAGCGCCGACGAATATCGATGCAGCCGGCATGGTGGCCCGCTATGGTAAGGAAATCGGTCAAAACTGTATCAAACAACTAGAACGCAAAGCGCTTGATCGCAAAAAAGCCGACGAGTTCAATCTTTTTTTAGAGGAAAACTGGGAGGGCCTTTCAGCCCGTCTGCGTGACGTCATGCTCCCATCGGAACGGCTGTGGCAAGCCATGGCGAAAATAGGTGCCCCCAAAACCGCAACTGAACTCGGACTGTCTCAAGATTTTTACCGGGAGGCCGTTATTCATTCCCGGGAGATCCGGGATCGTTACACAATGCTGGACGTCGCCGCGGATTCGGGTATGCTGGAAGCGTTTGCCGGGAAGCAGGGTTAGACCTAAATTGACCGCTCAACCTTGGTTAGATAATCATAGGCAGGTAAATAGATGGCAACCGTTGTTTACGAAGGTATTTGCAAGAATTTCGGAAAGATAGAAGCCTTGCGCAATATTAGTGTCGAGGTAAAAGCCGGAGAGTTTGCGGCGCTGCTGGGGCCTTCCGGCTGCGGCAAATCAACGTTGCTGCGGCTTACGGCCGGCTTGGAAACCATCACCTCCGGAAGTCTGTACATCGGGAAGAGACTGGTCAATAATGTTCATCCACGCGACCGGGACATTGCGATGGTGTTTCAGAACTACGCGCTGTATCCCCAGATGAAAATCTATAACAATATTGCCTTTAGCCTTCAGGTGAAAAAAGTAGCGAAATCTGAAATTGATGAGCGGGTTCAGTGGGCGGCCAAGATCTTAAATATTGGCGCCTTGCTTGACCGTTATCCGAATCAGCTTTCCGGCGGTCAGGCCCAAAGGGTCGCCATGGGGCGCGCCATCGTTCGCGATCCCAAAGTTTTTTTATTCGACGAACCACTGTCCAACCTCGACGCGAAGCTAAGAGAACAGATGCGTTTTGAAGTGCGTACCCTCCATAACAGGCTCGAAGCCACCACCATTTACGTCACCCACGATCAAGTTGAAGCCATGACGATGGCGGATAAAATTATGGTCATGCGCGACGGCCTCATCCAGCAAGTCGGTTCTCCCGGCGAGGTCTTCGACAAACCGGCCAACCGTTTCGTGGCCGATTTCATCGGAACGCCGTCCATTAATCTGGCAGAGGGTGAAATCGCTTCGGAGCAAGGTGAAAAAATTTTTCGCGCTAATACTTTCGTACTACCCGTTTCTCCCGATATATCGCTTGAACCCGGCAGGAAAGTATTATACGGATTGCGCCCCCAGCATATTCGCGTCTTACCCGACCCTTCTGAAACCCATCCCCACATCATCGAAGCCCAACTTCTGCTCAGCGAAACAACCGGTACCGAAACCCAATTCTCTTTTGATCTAAATGGGCATAAATTGATCGTCGCCAATCAGGGCAGATTCGATATCCCCATTGATACCACATACCGTCTCGGCGTGGATGTGGAAAAAGCGCACTTTTTTGATCAGGCAAGTGGTGAGCGAGTTGATGGCTATAGTTGAGCGGTTATAATTATAGCTCCGTCACACGTCAATTCCTGCTTTTTTCAACTTTTCGAAGTACTCCGTGCGACACATCTTCTCAATGTCTATCAGGTTGCGAAAGGGCTCATTAAAGTCGTCCTGACCGGCCGTAAAGACCCCGTGGCCGTAAACGATGGCGCCGCGATGCTCTTTCAAGGCCTTGGGGACGGTGTTGCACAGGGCATTGGGACCGGTGCCGGTTTCACCCGATACAATCGGAATGTCTTTAACATATCGCGGATCAGGACAATTAACGTGGCATTGCCCATCGAACTCGCAGTCTTTTTTATCGCAGACCAGCGACATGATCACGGAAAATTTCGGATGGCCGTGCAGGATCGCCCGTTTGGGGGAATCGGTGACTATCAGCATATGGGCAGGCAGTTCCGAGCTGGCCGTGATTCCGGTGCAGGAGGAGTTGTCCACCGGGCAGGGATCAATGAAGCCTTCCAATTCGTCGAGAAAACTTCCGGTCTGGCTGATATAAAGGATGTCGTTATGAAGATAGGAGATATTTCCCATGACCGAATCCACAAACCCGTAATTGACCACCGGTTTGCCCACTTCGCTGACAGCGTCATAAACCTCATTTTCCGAAGCAAAGGGCGCCTTTTTAAACGTCATATCGATTTGAGGAGACGGCGGCAGGTATTCCATGACCCGTTTGAATGCCGTCATCTCCTCGTCGGATACGGTCCCCTCTAGCGAATGCTCAAGGAAATCCGCAAAAAACTTAACAAAGCATGAAAATAATACCGAGCTGTATACCACAAACGTTTGCTCCGGGCTGACCGTACCGTAAGTGACGACCCCATGACCGTCAACAATGACGGCTTTGCGCCGTTTCAGCTGGGCAACAATTTTTTCGGCCGAGAATTCCCGAATGACCGGCAGGTCATGTAAAAACAGGCGGGTTTCATTGTCTTTGAGTGTGATGGTATCGGCCCTCGAAGACAAAAAATCTACCAGGGTACGGTAAGGTTCCGCCGGTGGTGAAAAACAAAGGGAGCTGATGTTCAAATTTCTAATGACTTCCGCCAAAATATCGCACTTCGGATCATCGCGGTTCCAAACTATCTCGGTTTCGATTTCGGCCATCAGCAGTTGGCTTCTTTCCGCCAGACCCTGTTTAATCAGCTTATTTTCGTATCGATCAATTAGTCGTTCCATGTCAGTCCAAGTTCCTCTGATTTTTCTTTTGTCGGCA
This sequence comes from Desulfosarcina sp., assembly GCA_029288035.1. Taxonomy (GTDB): domain Bacteria; phylum Desulfobacterota; class Desulfobacteria; order Desulfobacterales; family JAFDCJ01; genus JAFDCJ01. Next base: position 14,966 of record JARFPZ010000314.1, on the reverse strand, counting down.
ACCCGTTGCCGTCCAGACCCCGAACAATGTAGTAGTTGTTTCGGGCTGTCAGGAAATCGTCCCGACGAATGGGTTGAATTTCAATATTATTCCCGCTGGATCCGGGTTCTTTAAAAAAGCGCTGTGGTAAGTCATCATGGATCTTATTAAAGCCGTTTTTGGCATTCATAATGCGCTCGGCATAATAAATCCGTTCACCGATTATAGATAAATCCTGGCCGGTGGATTCCACCCCGGTTACGGCTGTAAACGCCCGGGCGTACTCCTCCAGGGTAGCACCAAAAAATATAAATTTGCAGGCAGTGAGGGAGTCGATGATGGCGTTGGCATCTTCGGCGATTTTGACAATCCGCGCCTTGCCGCTGAACGTAAAGCGATCCGTGGGGACCGGTTTCCGCAGAATTTCATTGCCGATCGGATAGGCACGCAAATGACATCCCCCTCGCGTCGAGACGGCATAACCGAGCGCCATTCCATAGGCACCCCGCGGATCATAAGCCGGCAGCTCAAGTCTCTTTACCGACATCGACACTTCGGATTTTCCCTTTGATCGGGCGAATTCATAGGAACCCTTGCCCAGCTCCTTGCCGATACCGCTGCCGTTTGCAACGGCGGTTAAAAGCGAGAGGATTTCATCGCCCGTCAGCCGCTTGTTCTCTATTTCGGCATAACAAGCCAAGGTGGCACCGGCGGAAATCGTGTCCATTCCCATCTCATTGCAAATGGCATTGGCACGGGTGATGATTTCGATGTCCGCATTCTCCAGCAAGGGGCCAAAATGGTTCATGGTTTCAAATTCAGGTAGAATCCGTTTATCGTTGCCGATTTTTTTACAAAGAATGTGACATCCCCGACAGCCCGATTTTTTGGGCTGATATTTTTTATGATAGGTACCGGCATTGGCTTGAATGGCATCATCAAAATAGGTCTTTCGGAAATTGGCGGTAGGCATCATCCGGCGGCTGCTGGTAAGGTCATACACCGCTGCCGTTCCATAATTGGTAATACCCAGCTGGCCCATCAACACCGGAGAGGCGGCTGCCATTCGAAATATTTCCTCCCGAGCCATTTTGAGCCCATCTAAATCGGAGACAGGCACTTTGCCGGTGCCCTTCATGGTAATATATTTGAGGTTCTTGGCGCCAACGAGCGTCCCCAGGCCATTTCGGCCGGCCGCATAATGACCGTCGAACATGATGCTGGCAAAGCGGACGCGTTGGTCAGCCGCCGGACCGATACTTGCAACCGCACCTTTATCTTTTAACCGAGTGTAAATTTCAGAAGTTTTGCCGCCCTTCAGCGCTGTTGCATCTGTAAAGACAATCTGTTCATCGACGATCTCAATACCGCAAGCCTGCTGACTTCGTCCCGAGATGATAATGCCGTCCCATCCGGCTTTTTTGAGCTCGGTGCCAAAGCGGCCGCCGACGGAAGCATCACCCACCGTGCCGGTGAGAGGAGAACGCGACATCACGGTCAGGCGGCCGGATGTGGGAGCTGGTGTTCCCACCAGGGGACCGGCAAAGATCAACAGCGGCATGGCCGGATCATCCCAGTCTCGGGTAATATGATCCCTGAGATAATAGCCGGCCAACCCTTTGCCGCCGATAAATTTATGATAAATAGCGGGCTCTGGACGCTCCATGGTCCAGGTGTGCGTTGTCAGATCAATTCTTAATATTTTAAAATTCCATCCGCTCATTTGATTATACCTCACAAAATGATTCTATGCAGATGATCGCAATAAATAATACCCCAATAGAGTTAAAACCCAATTGGGAGTTATTCGTATAGTAGGCTTGAAGCTGGGAGGCTGGAAAGCTTGGACGCTCAAAAATCTTACGTTCTCTTAGCATCCCAGCATTCCGGCTTTCTGGCTTCCCAGCCAATAACTTTATAGGACCAGCTATATTCAAAAATCGTTTAACAAACCCACCGTGGCGCATTAACGCCTAATGGAGCTTTTCCCACTCATAGCGAAACGGATAAAACAACGCTTCCCGGTTTCAGAGCCTTAAGATTTATCAAGCCGTTTCAAAAGTGCCGCCCTTAAATCCCAATCATCCCAAACATGCCGATATAGATTTTTATAAAGACCATAAAGTTCTCGGTAAATTTCATGATTCTCAAGGTTCGGCTCATAACCGGCAGCCAAATCCACCGCCTGTTCAACCGCCGTTTCGACATTCGGGTAAACACCGGTCGCCAAAGCAGCCATGACGGCGGTCCCTAAGGCGCCTAACTCGCAGCCGCCCGGTACATGGACGGGCTTACCGATGGCATCCGAGACGATCTGGCACCAGAACGCACTTTGGGCACCCCCCCCGCAGAGCATGAGTTGGCTGATTGAAACGGGGAATTTTTCAAAACAATCCAGTAAAGATAGTGCCACGCCTTCATAAACGGCTCTTAAGAGATGCCAGCGCGTGTGATTGAAACTGAGTCCGAAAAATTGTGCGGCCGCAGACGTTTTAACAAACGGAGCCCGTTCGCCCCCGGGGTTGATATAGGGATGATATACCAATCCATCACACCCTACCGGCATTTGGCTGATTTTATTTTCCAAAGAATAAAAAAGTTCAGCGTTGCTTTCCATAGCATCTTTTTTTTCAGATTGACAGAACTGATCAACAAACCAATCAACATTGGGCGTTCCGGCTAAACTCGGCATGGCGCGCAGAACCTGTTGGTCGAAGGCATAAGCGAGGGTCATCCCGATTCCCATGGGTTTCAGATCGATAGCGTCCATAATGACGCCATTGAAGCAGGTCGTTCCCAAAATCGAGTAAGCCTGCCCGTGACTGACGGCCCCAACACCCAAACCACAGGCGACCACGTCGATCATACCGTTTATGACCGGTGTGCCGATTTGCAACCCGGTTTCCTCGGCTGCCGTTTTGGTGACCTCTCCAATGATGTCGGCAGAAGGGCGTATCTCTGGGAATAAATATAGAAAAGCTTCCAGTCCCACCATGTTAAGAACTTCGCTGGAATATCTTCCGTGGCGAATGTCAAAGGGTGCCCGGGATGCATCGGAAGGATCGGTGACGATTTTTCCGGTAAGTTTGAATTTAATCCAATCTTTGGCAAAAAGAAAATATGATGCTCGATCCAGGGTATCGGATTCGTTGCGGCGGAGCCACTCGATGATGGCTGCGGGTGCACCGGCGAAGATAGCCGAGCCGTTGATTTTAAATCCCTCGAGGCTTAATCCGCTCTCTTCCCAGGCAGTGATGATATCTCCGGCCCGCCCATCCGTCCAGAGAATCGAATTTCTCAGCGGTCTGAATTGACGGTCCAACAAACGACAGCCGTCCCCCTGGCCGCAAACGCCGATTCCTGCAATGTCTGATGCCGATATATTGTTTTTTTGCAGACACTCGCCGATGGTACCCTTGACTGCCCGCCAAACATGCTCCATATCCTGCTCGGCCCAGTTTTGCCGGGAGGTCTCCACTGGAACCCGCGTTCGGCTGAGGCCGACTTCATTCCCCCCATGATCGAAAACAACGGCTTTGACGAGAGAGGTTCCGGCATCGACACCGAGCAGATAAGGTTTGGGCATCATGTTCTCCCTAAAATTCAGAACCACTGATGTGTCTTAAAATCGGATGCAACATAAATGTCAGAAATCGCGTCAATAGGACTGAATTTGGGCGAATCGTTCTGAATTTTAATTTTTTTACCGGTTCTATAACCAAAATACAGGTCGTCGCTAAAATTTGGATTAGGTGACGATCTCAACCACCCATAACTCTGGTTGGCCGCGCCCGGCTTAACCGATATCATCAAGGCTGCATCAGCACCTTAATCGCTCCTTGTTTGCGGCCTTTGGAGATATCGATGGCCTTTTTAAAATCTACTAGTGAATGGGGATCCGATGTGATCCCGCGGGAGGTTATCAGTCCTCTGGACATAAAATCAATCGTTGGTTTGTAAGTATGATAGCCCAGGTGTCCTCCGATAATTTCCAGTTCCTTGATATCCGAGATGATCGACCAGTCAAAGGATACCTCTTCAGCGAAAACCGAGAATTCCATTAAGCGACCGCCCCGGCGGAGCATATCGATGCCTGCTTTAACACTCTTGTTGCTTCCGGCGGCCTCCAGCACCACATCGCAGCCGATACCCTCCTCAGTGACCGATTTGACCTTTTCAACCGCATCTTCTTTACTCGGATTGATAGTGATGTCGGCACCAAGATCCTTGGCGATCTCCAGGCGATGATCATCCAAATCGACGGCTATCACCTGTCTGGGATTTTTCAGCCTGGCCCCCTGCATCATGAACATTCCGATGGGACCGCATCCGAGCACCACGACCGTCTCGCCGAACTGAATTTTAGCCCGATTTACCCCGTGCAGGGCACAGGCACAGGGTTCGATCACCGCTGCATCCGACCAGGAGACATTTTCCGGGACCTTATGAACAATGCTTCCTTTAGGGTAAATCATATGTTTGGCCCAGCCTCCGTTATATTCGACAATACCGAAGACGGCATGCGGGTCACAAAGGTTGTACTGACCGCGCTTGCACCAGTAGCACTCTCCACAGGGCACGATGTTTTCGGCGATGGCCCGGTCGCCTTCCTTGAGCCCGTATTTTTCACCGGAGCCCGGCCCGAGTTTGACCACCCGCCCCATAAACTCGTGGCCGGCCACAATCGGTGCGTGGTCATAAGCGACTTGTGCAAAATAAGCATTGCCATAGTAAATCTTAGGATCTGCCGCGCAAATACCACAGCTTTCGATCTCCACCAGAACCTCGCCTTCAGCGGGTTCGGATAGTTCGATATCCTCATAACGAAAATCTTCTTGTCCGTAAATCACGACACCTTTGGTCAACATGGTAAATCCTCCTTTATTTTGTCAAAAGGCTCTGAGAGGGTCTTAATGACAATCTCATTCGCAATTGATATTTTTGCCGTTTTCTGCGTCAAAAAGAAGCACTTTGCCGGGGTGATAATACAATTCGATAGGCTCTCCCACCGGCGCGTGAAAATCAGGCGGCGCCAGCACATTAATATCCAGCCCTTCGTTTGTTACCGTCAGGTTTCCGGTTTCTCCAAGAAACTCGAAAACGGAAACATTGCCGGCGAGCGGCTCTCTGCCTTCCGCAGCTTGTACGTTAATATATTGGGGCCGCATGCCGATGGTGACGCTGTCTTTTGTTTTAGATTCGAGTTTAGCTTTGATCTCCGGCGGGAGCGCAAACTTGAATTCGCGGCGCGGAGTGACCGCGAACAGCTCTCCCCGGTGGGATTGAATGGCACTATCCGGAAATAGGTTTATCGGGGGCTCTCCCACGAAATCAGCAACAAACACATTGGCCGGTCTGTCGTACAAATCGCTGCGCGTCCCAACCTGCTGAAGTTCGGCGAAGTTCATGACGGCCACCCGGTCAGACAAAGCCAGCGCTTCCATTTGATCATGGGTGACAAAAACAAAGGTGCCCTTCAAGCGTTGGTGGATTCTTTTGATTTCAATGCGCGTCTCCAGTCTCAAGGAGGCGTCCAGGTGAGACAACGGCTCGTCAAGGAGTGACACGCTCGGATTGCGGATCAAAGCGCGTCCTAAAGAAACCCTTTGCTGCTGACCGCCCGAAAGTCCTGAAGAACGGGCCTCCAGAATGTCGGTGATGCGCAGGACCTCAGCTATTTGTTCGACCTGCCCCTTGATTTCTTCAGCCGCAACGCCTTTGGCTTTCAGACAAAGACCCAAATTGTCGCGCACGGAGAGGTGGGAATAGAGGGCGTAGGTTTCAAAAGCCATGGCGACATTGCGTTGGGCAGGGGTCCAGGTGTTCACCACCTTACCCCCGATAAGAATTTGGCCCTCTGTTATCGTTTCCAACCCGACAATCATTCGAAGCGTGGTCGTTTTCCCGCAGCCTGAAGGACCCAATAAAGCGAGAAATTCGCCATCTTGGATCGTAAGGTTCAGATTCTTAACCGCGATGACCTCGGTACGCTTTCTTTTCTTTTTTGTGGAATAGATTTTCTTGACGTTACGTAAAACAACTTCAGCCATCTCAGCCCTCGTTTGATAGCAAATTTATCTCGGTTTCCGGGTCGAAGAACAGCAGGCGATCCTCTCTGAAGTTCAGTCCCAACAGATTGTCAGGCTCAAAACTCATATCCGGATCCACCAGAAGTTCCAGGTAGATGTCGTTAACCATAACTGAAAGCAGCCCCAATGATCCGAAAGGTTCGAATACATCGGATCGAGCTTTCACCATTGCTTGATCAGGACCATGAACGATGTCGATGTCCCGTGGCCGAATGCCTACTTTTAGCTCCGAAGGCGCATTAACCTGCTGCAGTGATTGATAGTTTTTGGGGGACAGCGGAATCCGGAACTCACCCTTGGGAATAACCAGCGCCGGTCCCTGAGGATCCGTTTCAAGTATCGCGTCCAGCACATTTATGGGCGGCTGACCCACAAGATTGGCGACGAACAAGTTACAAGGTTCATGATAGATTTCTTTGGGTTTGCCGATTTGCACTATTTTCCCGTTGTCGAGGATTGCGATTCTGTTACCCAGCGACAATGCCTCAACGTAATCGTGGGTGACATAAATCGTCGTGCTTTGCTGGAGTTCTTCCAACCGGTGAAACTGCAACCTCAGTTCAAATCGAATCTTCGCGTCCACATGCGTCAGCGGCTCATCCAGCAAATAGATGGAGGGCTCCCGCACCATTGTTCTGCCCAGGGATGCCCTCTGTTTCTGACCGCCGGACAGCTCACCCGGATGCCGGTCCAGAAGATGGTCTATTTTGAGCATTTTGGCGACGTTTGTGACCCGCTCCCTGATTTCAGATTCTGGATGTTTTTTCCCGGGGGCCCGCAGGGAATTGGCCAGGTTCTCGAAAACAGTGAAGTGAGGATACAACGCGTAACTCTCAAATGTCATGCCGACGGGCCGCTGATTGGTGGGCACGGTATTCATCGGTTTTCCGTCGAACAGGACCTCTCCCGAGTCGATGTCTTCCAAACCGGCGATAACTTTTAGGGTGGTCGTCTTACCCGCACCCGACGGGCCCAATAGAACAAAGAATTCACCGTCGATGGTCTGGAAGCTTAAATCGCGTAATACTTTCTCACCGTCGTAACTTTTGACTATATTGCATAATTCGACAACTGCCATATTCTTTCTCTAATCCAAAATTGTTATTTTTTGACCGCACCCAGACTCAAACCGCGAACCATATAGCGCTGAGCGTAAATCGCCAGAATTAAAATCGGTATGGCGGCCAAAACGCAGGCCGCGGCAATATCACCGTATCTTAGTTTTTCAGCCGTTATGAACTTCAGCGCCGATACGGTTACCGGCTGCACCTTGGAAGACCCAAGTATGAGCGCAAAAATAAAGTTGTTCCAGGCGTATATAAAAGCAAGAAGCGCCGCCGCGGCGATTCCGGGTTTGGCCAGGGGAAGGATGATACGCCAGAATGTCCGCAGCGGAGGATACCCATCAACCAAGCTGGCCTGTTCGAGCTCGACGGAGACATCTTCGAAATAGCTCATCAGAATCCAGATAACCATCGGCATGGTTATCAATTGGTACACCCACACCAAGCCTATGTAGGTGTCATAAAGACCTATTTGTTGAAATATCAGATAGATAGGTATTATTACCAGCAGTTCCGGTGCGAACCGAAACGTTAGAAAGGTGAAAGCAATGTCATTTTTGCCTTTAAAACGATACCTCCCTAATGCATAGGCGGCGGGGATACCCGTGATGAGTGAAAGCAACAAGGCCGAGGTTGTGACGAGGAGGCTGTTTCCAAAACCCTTGAGAAAATCCGTACTGACGGCGCCCACCGTCGCTGTCCGAACTGCGGTGGTGATATTGTGGAAATTTTCAAGTGTTGGTTTAAACACGAACTTCGGAGGCCAGGTCAGGATGTCGTCATGACCTTTAAATGCCATGGTTGTGACCCAAAAAACAGGAAACAGAAGAAAAAGGAAACAAATTATCAGCAAAACATTTACGACCAGCTTATGGAGAAATCCGTTTCTGCCCGTTTGTGCTTCGATAGTTGCCATTGTTTAAAAACCTTTCTTTATGAAAGTCGATCTTGACTCTTACGCCAGAATTTGACCAGGAACATACTGATCACATATATGATAACCCAATTAACGATCATGAGGGCCGAGCCGTCTGCCACTTTGGTATAGGTGAACGCGGTCGTATACGCCGAGACCTGGAAATTCATCAAGGTAGCCCCCGGCCCGCCTTTGGTGAGTCCGAAGATAATGTCAAATTGTCTGAGAGAGTCTATCAGCCTGAACACCACCGAAACGATAATAAAAGGCATTAGCATCGGTAGCGTCAGTGTCTTAAACGTAAACCACCTGCTAGCGCCGTCGACCATCGCCGCTTCGAAGGGAGGCGCGGGCATTGACCGCAGACCGGCCAGCAATAGTAACGCGATAAACGGCGTGAACATCCAAACATCGATCATCACCACCGAAAACATGGCAGAGTTTGCAGCGGAAGCCCACTGAAAATCCCTCATCCCGATATAGGAAAGAAAATAGTTTAAAACACCGAACTCAGGACTCATCATCAGCTTCCACATGAGTGTCCCGATGATAGGGGCAATCATCAGCGGCAAAAGAAGCAAAGGACGAAAAACTTTTGCCAGAAACGTTTCCTGATTGAGCAAAATAGCGATAATCAAACCGAGTATCAGCTCAATACCGACGGCGCTGATGGTATACACAAACGAAACTTTGACGGAATTCCAGAACTCAGCTGAAGTAAAAAGCCAGATGTAATTCTCAAACCAAATGAAATTTTTAACAGGGCTGGTAAGAGAATATGTCGTCATCGAATAGTAGATACTCTGGATGAACGGATAGAGTACGGGCAATGTCAGCGCCAGCGCGGGTAAGGCCATCAGGTAAGGTAAATACGGGTTGCGGCTGCTCACGCCCTTTACGGACTTGCCGGTCTTAGATTTGGTTTTGGTCTCATCGTTCTTTTTTCTTTTGAACATTCGTGATTCCTACTCAATCCTGCTAAAAGTGATGCAGAATCATTTTAAAAAAAGCCAGCCATGCCGTCCCGGCGTTTTGCGCCGGGGCGGCATGGTGCGTTTAGGCCTGTCCGGCTCCTGCGTTGGAGCAAGAACAGACAGAGATATCATTACTAATTATAGCCCGCCCGTTTGAGCGTCTTAGAGAGTCTTTCCGACAGCACGTCCAAAGCCTCCTGCGGGGCCGTTCCATTATAAATTTCATGCAGCGTAGCCGCCCATTCCGTGGTGGTTTCAAAGAACATCGGCTGGGGCGTAAAGTAGACTTTACAATTCGGAATGATCGTCTGGAAGGTCTCGTAATAGCCGCTAAACTCTTCCAGTTTTTTCTTGAATTCGGGATCCGCCCAGACAGATTTGCGTATTGGATCGACCAGAGAAAATTCACCCCTGACAGCCTTCAGCAAAAAATCCTTGCCGGTCGCCCATTGTAAGAAGTACCAGGCCGCGTCTTTTGTCTTGGAATTGGCGTTCATTCCGAGCGACCAGATCCACATATTTGGCGCAGGTTCAGCGCCGGAGGCTCCCGGGCCGGGTGCCCATGCAAGCTTGCCGGATACTTTTGAAGCACCCGGCTGGTTCTGGAAATATCCCAGGATATCCGCGTCATAAATCATACAAGCGCGTCCTTGTCCGAGGTCATTGCCAACCTCATACCAAATATAAGATGTCCAGGCTTTGGGGCCATATTTTTTAACCATTTCCATCCAAAGTGTTGTCATCTCGACAGCCTTGGGAGAGTTCATGCTGGGCTTGGGAAACGGATCGTAATCCTTGGCGCCATATCCGTTGTAGGCAGAGAGAAAACCCGGGTGGATGGTGGCCCATGATCGGGTGCCGCGCACGGCAATGGGATACATCTCCGGCTCAAGTTTCTGCAGTTTAGCGCAAAGCTCGACCAACCCGGGCAGGTCTTTCGGCGGCTTCAGCCCGTGCTTATCAAAAATGTCTTTGCGGTAAATTAAGGTGTTGGTCTCAAAACCCCAGGGTAAGGCCCACTGTTTTGCATCAGGGGTGCCCAAGGGTGAACCGGGCTTGAGGTTCCAGGCCAGTGAAGACAGAAGGTTTTCATAAATGTCTGCTTGGTCCCAATCCGGGTTCGTTTTTTCCGCACTCTTCATGTATGGCCCAAGATCTTCCATATAACCGGGAGGCGCATATTGCCAAACCTGATAGGCGCCCGTCATAAAAACCGAGTACTCAGGTGATTTACTGGAAAGGGATATCGTCACCTTGTCAAAATATTCGTCTTCCGGAAAGACATCATAAGTAACGTTGATCCCGGTCAATTCCGTGAATTCACCTAAATGAGCAAGCAATGCATTGGTGTAAGGATGCTTGTTCAGCAGAAGTTTAATGCTGGTTCCGTCGTGTTTTTTCCAGTCAAAGGCTGACGCGGAAGAAACGGCAAAAATCGACATTAAAAAACAAATCATACAAAGAATAGTAATACGTTTTGTGGTCATGATAGTCCTCCTCCCTCCTCATTAAATAATTGCTCTGTCCATTTTTGGTGCCCGCTAGCTCCTTTCTTGATTTACAAACCAAACGGAGACAGCGGTGCACACCGGGTCAATCAGTTTCATTGGCTCATCAATTCATAACAGCATCCCCCCTTTATATCAAATTTGCCGGTCGGTTTAATTTTGTCTTGAATCAGCTGTTGGACTCGCTAAAACCGCCTTCGCAGTAATTTCATCCGTAATCAGGACGTTTAGCAGTTCACCCTTTAAGGCCCCGCAAATAGCCGCCGTCTTGTCGGATCCTGCGGCGATGCCAATCACAATTTCAATTTTCTTTAAGTCTTGCAAATTCAATCCAATCACGCGCTTCATGTACTCATGATCTAGCGGATGTCCTTCAGCGTCATAAAACTGTGCACATATGTCACCAACCGCCCCCGACGTTCTAAGTTGTTTGATTTCATCCGCCGATAAATATCCGGACTTTACCAGAGAGCAATCCGTATTCGCATTGCCGATGCCCAGGACCGCCATGTCGGATGTCCTCGCAATTTCAAGAATTTGATGAACGCTTTTTTCTGCCGTGATCACAGATCGGCTCGTGAGGGAATCGGCGATCGCCGGTGCTGATATGTAATAGCAAGGTATTTTCAACGCATCTGCTAAATTGTACGCGATTTTATGGGGGCTTTCTTTGGTCATTTTTGTCCAGCCGCCAATCAGAGATACAATTCGTGAATTGGTCAGCGTCTTGCCTTTGACGAATCTGGTCATATTTTGAAGGGTTGTTCCCCAGCCGACCCCGATAATTTGGTTGTCAGAAACATGTCTGAGCAGATAATCCGCTGCCGCTTTCGCGATGGCCTCATTGGTTTCCGCTTTATTTTGGGGGGTGGGCGTTACGATGGCCTCAGATAGGGAGAATCGGGTTTTAAGATCATCCTCAATTTCAAAATAACGGGTGCAGGGATCCTTGATTTGGATTTGAACCAAACCTTCCTTCTTTGACTTCGAAATACTTCTCTGAACCTGCATCCTAGAAATATTTATACGTTCAGAAATTTCCTGTTGGGTACAGCCTTTGATAAAATAGAGCCAAGCAATTCGGCTGACGAGACTTTCCTCAAAATATCCGCCGGATGTTTTGTTCATTTGTTCAAAATTCCCAACTTTATTAAATATGTGCATTTGGGTTAACACGGTCCACCCCCTGTGTCAAGCCTATAGTTACTTATTCTAAGTGAAAGGCCAAAGGACAAAATATAATTTTTTTTATATAAATAACTGTTTGTTATTTAAAATTGATTTAATGTTCAATCAACATTTAGGTTGAGTTTTTAACTTGACAAGATCGCCTGTTGATCGATAAGAGTAACCCTGTATTAATTAGGCCTGAGTAAAGGACTCGTTTTTGATGAAGGTAACCGTTATCGGTGATAGGTTTATCTGGAGCTCTTTTTTCAAAGAGGCTTTGGAGAAATATTTGAGTTCGATCGCAGGCAAGCTCACCTATGCAACCAAAGATGAGAATTGGCCGGACGTTCCGCTTGTCAGCGACGATGAGATTGGTGAATTTGTGGGCGACTCCTCTGAGATCGCTGAATTATCGAAAGGATCGGATGTGATCGTAACTCACCTGGCGCCCATTAGCCGAGCGGTGTTGGAAGCTTCCGAAAATTTACAGATTATCGGCTGTTGCCGCGGAGGCCCCGTCAACATTAATGTTGCAGCCGCCAACCAGCGTAAAATTGCAGTCGTCAATGCGCCGGGGCGTAATTCACAAACCGTCGTGGAGTTTACCTTGGGCTTGATTTTAACGGAATGCCGCGGTATTAGCCGGGCCCATTGCGCCCTTGCCGACGGTGTCTGGCGGGGCGACCTATACCGCTATGATAGGGCCGGGCGTGAATTAAATGGTCAAACAATCGGCCTGATCGGCTTCGGCATCATTGCTCGCATGCTGGTGCCCTATTTAAAATCATTCCAGATGCGTGTTTTGGTGTATGATCCCTATGTAGCAGCAGAGCAGATTGCTGATGTCGGTGTTGACCATTCGGATTTGGATACCCTGCTAAAAAGCTCAGATATCATCAGTATGCATGCCCGGGCGACGCCCGAAACCAGAGGTATGATTGGAGAGAAGGAATTTCGCCGGATGAAACCGGGTGCCTATTTTATCAACACGGCCAGGGGGTCGCTGGTAGACGAAAATGCGTTGTATGCAGCCTTAAAAGAAGGCCGCCTTGCCGGCGCTGCCCTTGACACATTTTCCACCGAACCGCCGCCGGAGGACTGGCCGTTGCTGAAATTGGACAACGTAACCCTAACACCTCATATCGCCGGATCATCCCGGGAAGCGGCCCGGCGAGGCGTTGACAGCGTCGTGTGCGATATTGCCGCTTTCTTTACTGGCAAACCGCTCAAACACTGCGTTAATCCGGTCGTCCTGAACGAGAAGTTGGGTCGCAAAACACCGCTGATTGCATAATTAAAAGTAAAGCTCATAACTAGGAGGTCGAAATGAAGAAATTCATCAATGATCCGTACGACGTCGTGGATGAAATGCTGGAAGGATTTTTAAATGTTCATAGCAGGTATGTGCGCAAGCTGGACACCGCCCGCACGGTGGTAAGAGCCGATGCCCCGGTGGCGGACAAAGTCGGGATCGTCAGCGGAGGCGGATCCGGTCACAAACCGTCCTTTATCGGTTTTATCGGCGATGGGATGTTGGATGCCGTGGCCGTGGGTGAAATTTTTACATCCCCGCCGCCGCTGGCGTGTTTTGAGGCCGCCAAAGCGGTGGACTCGGGCAAGGGCGTCTTGTTTTTATTGGGAAATTATGCCGGCGATGTGATGAATTTTAATCTGGCCGCCGATATGGCCAAAGCTGAAGGAATTGAGGTGGCCCAGGCCATCAGCACGGATGATGTCGGCTCGGGTCCCAAAGAGGAGTCCCACAAGCGTCGTGGTGTGGTGGGTTCATTTTTAGGATGGAAGGTAGGCGGCGCCAAAGCGAAAGCCGGCGGCAGTCTACAAGAGTGCAAGGCGGCGGTCGAGAAGCTTAACGACAACACACGTACCCTTGGGGTGGCACTATCGCCCTGCACGGTGCCTGCCAAGGGCACCCCAACCTTTACCCTGGCTGATGATGAAATGGAATATGCCGTCGGCCACCATGGCGAACCCGGCACGGCCAAAATCAAAATGATGTCCGCCGATGACATCACCGAGAAGATGACGCTGGAAATATTGGAGGATTTGCCGTTTCAATCCGGTGATGACGTGGCCGTACTGATTAACGGCCTGGGGGGCACGCCCCAAATCGAGTTGTATATTTGCTACCGCAAGGTCAGAAAAATGCTGGATGAACGCAACATAAAAGTAGCACTTTCTTACGTTGGTGAGTTCTTCACGGGCCTCGAGATGGCCGGATTCTCCGTGACACTGACGAAATTGGATGAAGAGTTACATGAACTGTTGAGCGCTCCGGCGGACACACCTTATTATAAATTGACGTCCTAAACAAAAAAGGAAGATGAGAAGATGACGGACACGATTTCAACGATCCAGATGAAAACTGCGCTGGAGGAACTGTGTGACACCATTGAAAAGGAGAAAGAATATCTTTCGGAGCTGGACGGCGCCATTGGTGATGGAGACCACGGAGTCAACATGGCGAAATGCTTTCGTGAAGTGAAGAAAAAACTGGCTGAAATCCCGGCGGATGATATGGGATCGCTTTTCAATAGTGTGGGCATGGTGGTTTTAAACTCCGTCGGCGGCGCAATGGGGGCGCTTTACGGGACATTTTTTTTGAGGATGTCTCAGGAGAGTGGCGACAAGCAAGAGCTGAATTTGAATGATATGGTGTGCAATCTGCAAGCGGCGGAAAAAGGCATTTTGGATATCGGCCAGGCGAAACCGGGGGATAAGACCTTGCTGGATACCCTGTCACCAGCCGTCAGATCCTTGGAGAAAAGTGAAGAAGGAGGTAAATTGCTGCCCGAAGCCCTGGCGACCTTCGAGCAGGCCGCCAAGGAAGGAATGGAATCCACCAAAGATATGCTCGCCAAAACAGGCCGGGCCAGCCGTCTGGGTGAGCGAACCATCGGTCACCAGGATGCCGGCGCGACCTCATGTTACTTCATTTTGCGGTCGCTGGCTTCGTCGATTAAAGCTGAATGAGATATATCGAAATTTGGATTGTGGATTTTAGATTGCGGCCTCCGGCCTCTCAGAGCTGTAGGCTCTATATACGAGCCGGAAGCCGTAGGGGCCACAAGGGCCTGCGCCCCGGAGGCTACGCTCTATCTTTTTTATTAAATTGACAGAATACCATAAATCAGACCTGGTTGATGGGTTTACTAGTTGAAGGGCTGATTAAGTAAATTATAATGATAATTTCAGAATGTTACGGTTTTTAAAGCATGAAGTGTCCAATAACTTTGCAAATATGGAAT
>JARFPZ010000236.1 GCA_029288035.1 Desulfosarcina sp. | reverse complement strand
TAACACAGTCTCGTGGGCTCGGAGATGTGTATAAGAGACAGCGGCCAAGGTCAATTAATTATTAATTCCAAACAATGGAGGTGTAAAATGAAAATCTTTCAGGCAATCGAATCGTACAAAGACTATCACAGCATCAATTCTAAAAAAAAATACGGTGAAGAATTATGAGTTTGTCTTTACCCAGTTCCAGGATGAATTTGGTGACAGCTTGGTTGATGCCATCACTCCGGATGAGATCCTCTCCTTTCTGACCAAGCTCACAGACGGAACCAAACAATCAACCAAACGCAATCGTTATTCCAGCCTCAAAGCCTTTTTCAATTACATCAAAAATTCTATCGATCCCAACTTACAAAATCCGTGTGACACACCCATTTTGAGAAAAATATTCAAAGACCGCAAACCGCCCCCATGGCCTATTTTCGAAAAAGAGTTGATCGATGAAATTATTTTCAAAGCGACCAATCCACGCAATCGCATCATGCTCGAATTAATGGCCCGTGGCGGCATGCGGGTTGGCGAAGTTCTCAAAATCAGGCCCATTGACGTCCAGGACCGCAAAATCACCTTGCCGGATCCGAAAAGCCGTAAGGAATGTGAAGTGGTATTTATCCCTCAAAAAGTGGCTGACCGGTTAAAGGATTACATCAAGGAAAAGGGTATTAAGCCAGAGCAACGGATCTTTCCAATCACTTATAATGCGGCGCGGGTGATGGTCGGTAAGGCGGGAAAAATGGTGGGTGTTAAACTGCGACCGCACGATTTACGGCGCTTTTGCGCCACCTATGCATCTCGTGCTGGCACGCCGATAGAGATAATTTCGAAGATACTGCTCCGGCACGTCCATCTTTCGACCACTCAGAGATACCTAGGAAAGATCAGCGATACAGAAGCTTTAAAATGGATTGAGAACCTTTACGGCTAAAATGAAACCGGGGTAATGATTTTTAGACTTGCCCCGGTCAATATCATGATTTTATCATGGATTTATTCTGGTAACATATAAGATCTATACTTGGTTGGAGCGGTATAATGGGCGCTTTCTTTCATTTTGATTTTATTTGTTTGTATCGGAGTATTTTTAAAATCTCAGTTAATCAGAAAAAATGTAATCAGGCCTAAATTTCAGTTTAAAAATGCTCGATAACTAAAAGAGGTGCTTAAGATTTGCATTTTCGGATAATTTCAAATTTGAAATGAATGCATCAAGGATTCGCCAAAAATGAAAAACGTAACAGATCCTCTCATATGGATAATATCAGCTGTATTATTGCTCGGATGTTCAACACTCTCGAAAAATGAGTGTCTCCAAGCAAATTGGTATGAACTTGGTTGGAGGGACGGGAGTCTTGGTAAACCACGATCGATATTTCAGGAACACATTGATGCATGCGTGAAACACAATGTTCACGCTGAGAAGATTGATTATTTCCGAGGAAGAGACAATGGCCTAAAAAATTTCTGTACTTATGATAATGGTTTTTCGCAAGGAAGATACGGAAAAAAATACAACTATGTTTGCCCTTCTAATCTTGAATCAACATTTTTAGCTGGATTTAGAAAAGGACGGAAAGTTTATCACCACAATAGAAAAGTTGCTGCCCTTGAAAAAAGACTGAAAAAAATAGACGAGGAAATTAATGGAAAAGAGAAATTATTGTATTCGTCAGAAGTGACTGGAGAGCAAAGGGCTATACTACGGTCTGAAATAAGGCAGTTAGATGTGGAATATCGAGATATTGTAAGGGCTCTGGACGAACTCCGAAAAATTGATACTCGCTCTTGAGGTTAAAGTTGAAAAAAATTGTAAACTACCTGTCTTAGTCCTCAATAGGTTGGAATGCATACTGCTTGTGTTACTCAAAACAAAAGCCGCAGACAAAATATGGCCTGTGGCTTTTTAATTTAGGAAAAAATCAAAAAAAAGCAGAAAATCAGCGATTCGAATTTGTTACAATTTTGTTTGAGTCCTAACGATTTCTTAACAATAAAGATGGATTAAAGTTATAGATTATAGTGAGTCTTCAAAAACAGTGGTTACCTAAAAGATAGACAGTTCAATTTCATCAGGTTTGACCTATGAGTTTGGCTTGGATAAATTATGATTATAACAATGGAATATTAAATTTAAAACTAAAAAGAGGTCAACGGCTTGTTTTTAAAGATAATTTGCGCATGGTGTTCAAAATATATGGGTATCAAGGGCATCGGTCTCACCAGAAAATCGTCATTTTCCATTAGCCACGGAATCTGCCCTGATTGCACAAGGAAATTATTAGAACAATTGAAGGATGACAATTCCATCTGATCCCAGTACCAAAACTCACCGGCCTCATACCGCCTCTGCACATCCACAGATGCACTCAGTTTCTGATGCTAGGTTGAAACTGTCTACATGCCAGGGCCGGTGCCGCCTATGTTAATCTTGCTCAAATCCTGATGGAACGAGAACAGTATCCCGAAGCTCTGGAAATGGCCAGCAAGTCAGTGTCCCTTTAAAGGACCATTAAACACTTTATACCATCAGACATTGCAAGAAATTGAATCTAAAATGTCGCGATCAAATTAAACACCCGTATTGAGAATAGGGATAGATGTAACTCGAAACGGGCCTAAGCCGATGAATCTTTCTCTTGCTGGCATCGCGTTGCTGATTGGCGATCCGATTCATTCTGCCCTGGAGGGTATGATTGGAGCTGTGGAGGTTTTGAAATCGGCTTGTGACTGGGAACCTGCGAATATCTCCACAAGCTCCGGGCTCACAAAGATGTATAGGATGGCTTTATCGCCCAGGGTGTTATTTCTGTTGTGATTTCACAAAAGGAAACACATAGGTATATCCCAGTATGTCCGTTATCAATAACACTAAAAATACGATCACTGAGGCAGCTATGACCGCCCCGAATGCACCTCCACCGGCTGGAAGCTGCTCGATCTTATCAGCCACTTCTATTACCTCAGAATCTGATAAACTATCAACTCGGGCTTTTGCTTCCATTGGATCGATACCCTGGGAAATCAATGCATTTTTAATATCATTTCTCGAAATCAGCGTTTTCAAATGGTCCCGTGCATCTTGGGCGTTAATTTTATAAATTGTGGCTTCTGTGGGAACCATCGCAGCTAATAACGGTTGACAAGGTGTTGCGATCAACAACATAATGGTCGCCATAAATAAGCTTATAAAACCGATCTTTTTTCTTATGATTTTCATTTCTCTTCGCCTTTATTGTAAAAATTTGAGACTTCTATTAGCTTGTTTTTTCTTGGGCTGCTCTTTTTAGCTTTTCGTTTGCCCAGATGGCGATCTCGACTCGGCGGTTTTGAGCACGGCCACTTTCTGTGTCATTTGTGGCAACCGGGTCGGATTCAC
>JARFPZ010000157.1 GCA_029288035.1 Desulfosarcina sp. | reverse complement strand
AGAATTATTAACCAACAGTGAACTACTAAATCTGGATGGACAGCAGGGACACTTTACCGCCCGGGTAAAAAAAGAAGCCCGCTACGTGGATCTTGCCAAGTGCACGAGCTGCAACGAGTGCGCCAATGTCTGTCCGGTGGAGCTTCCCAACGAATATGACGAAGGGCTGGCTACCAAACGAGCAGCCTTTAAAAAATACGCCCAGGCCATTCCGGGGGCCTATGCCATCCAGAAGGCGGACACGGCGCCTTGCCGCCTGGCCTGCCCGGCCGGCCTGAATGTCCAGGGGTACGTGCAGATGGTCAAGCAGGGTAAATACAAAGAAGCCCTGTCAATCATTATGAACGATCTGCCGCTTCCCGGCATACTGGGAAGAATATGTCCCCACGGTTGCGAAGACGCCTGCCGAAGATGTGAAGTGGAAGAGCCGGTCGCCATCCGGGACTTAAAGCGTCTGGCCGCCGACAAATTTGATTGCCGCGAGATTGAGATCGATTGTCCGCCCCCGCGAGAGGAAAAGGTCGCGATTATCGGTTCCGGCCCTGCCGGGCTTTCCTGCGCTTATCAACTGGCCAAAAAGGGCATCCTGTCTACGATTTATGAAGCCCTGCCTCAACCGGGCGGAATGCTCAGGGTCGGAATCCCTGCCCATCGCCTGCCCCGGGAAATCATCGACCAGGAAGTTGAAGTCATCACCAATTTGGGAGTTGAAATTAAAACGAACACTGCGCTGGGCCCGGATTTAACCATCGATGGTCTGTTAAATAACGGCTATAAAGCCGTCTACCTGGCCATGGGTGCTCACAAAGGCATCGAACTGGGCATTCCCGGCGAAAAAACCAATGGCGTTCGCCAGGGGGTTGAATTTCTGCGGGAAGTCAATCTATCCGGCAAGACAAACGTCGGCCGGAAAGTGGCCATCATCGGCGGCGGTAATGTGGCCATCGATGTAGCCCGCTCTGCCGTTCGTCTGGGAGCAGAGGAAGTCTTCATTATTTACCGCCGTACCCGCAATGAGATGCCGGCATGGGAAGAAGAAATTCAGGCCGCCGAGCAAGAGGGCACCAACATCACGTATCTTTCGGCACCCCAGGAGGTGTTGACCCGGGACGGCAAGGTGGTTGGTCTGCGGTGTATCCGCATGGAATTGACGGAACCCGACTCATCCGGACGTAAACGGCCCATCCCGATTCCGGGCAGTGAGTATGATATTGAAATCGATCAGCTGATTCCGGCCATCGGTCAGCGACCGGATCTCTCGGCCATTGAAGATGTGACCGACCTGACGTTTTCCCGCTGGGGGACCACGGAGGTCGATTCCATTACCTATGCCACCGAGCGTGAAGGCGTGTTTGCCGGCGGCGACCTGCAAACCGGCCCGTGGGTTGCCATCGGCGCGGTTGGTGCCGGCAAGGAGGCCGCCGAATCTATCCTGCGCTATATTGAAGGACGAGACATGGCAGCAGGACGTGAACCCACCGTCAATGAAGATCCCTGCTATCGACCGATTCCCGAAAACGAACCCAAAATGCCCCGGGCCCGCATGCCGGAACTTCCGCTTGAGAAGCGACAGGGTAACTTCAACGAAGTTGAACTGGGCTATGAGGAAGCAGCCGGTCAGGAGGAAGCCGGGCGCTGTTTGAATTGTGGGTACTGCTGTGAGTGCTACCAGTGTGTAGAGGCCTGTCTGGCCGATGCCATCGATCACAGCCAGCAGGATGAGATCCTGGAGCTTGAGGTTGGTTCCGTCGTGATGTGCCCCGGCAGCGAACCCTACGATCCTTCCGACCCTTCAAGCCTTGAAAATGTTTATCATTACAAGAGCCTCCCCAACGTGCTCACCAGCCTTGAGTTTGAACGGATCCTCAGTGCCTCGGGACCCACCATGGGCCATTTGAAGAAACCGTCGGACGGGCAGGAACCTAAGAAAATCGCCTGGCTGCAATGTGTCGGTTCCAGAGACACCAACCAATGCGGTAACGGATATTGTTCATCGGTGTGCTGTATGTATGCCATCAAAGACTCCATGATTGCCAAGGAGCATGCCGGCGGGGATCTGGATTGTGTCGTTTTTAATATGGATATTCGAACCTTCGGCAAGGACTATGAAAAATATTACAACCGCGCCAAGGATGCCGGTATTCGATTCATCAAATCGCGGATCCATTCATTAGACGAAGTATACGAAACCGGCGAGCTCAGCCTCCGGTACATGGATGACGCCGGCCTGCTGCAGGTTGAAAACTTTGACATGGTGGTCCTTTCGGTGGGTCTCCAGGTTCCGGCCTCGATTGCCGATCTGGCAAGTCGCCTGAAGGTGGATTTAAATGAGCATAAGTTCGCAGCCACCCATCCTTTTGCACCCATAGAAACGTCGCGACCCGGCGTATATGCCTGCGGCGTATTTCAGGGTCCCAAGGATATTCCCAGCTCGGTGATGGAAGCCAGTGCCGCCGCAGGCCTGGCCGGAATATCACTGGAGGAAGTCCGCAACACACTCACCAAAAGCGTGGAACTCCCGGCGGAACTAGATGTGGCCGATCAGGAGCCGAGGATCGGGGTTTTTGTCTGTCACTGCGGGATCAACATTGCCGGAGTCGTCGATGTCGAAGATGTGGAAGCCTATGCCAAAACCCTACCCCATGTGGTGTATGCCGGCCGCAATCTTTTCAGTTGTTCCCAGGATTCCCAGGAACTGATGAAGGGGCTCATCGAGGAACATGGAATCAACCGGATGGTTATCGCCGCCTGTACCCCAAAAACCCATGAACCCATTTTCCAGGATACCCTTGAAAAATGCGGTCTCAACAAGTATCTCATTGAAATGGCAAATATCCGCAATCAGGATTCCTGGGTCCATTCCGGGACACCCGAGGAGGCCACCGATAAGGCCCGTGAATTGGTGCGAATGGCGGTTGCTCGCGCCGCCACCCTCTACCCGTTGCAGGAAAAAAAGATCTCCGTTATTCAAAGCGCTTTGGTCATCGGCGGTGGTATCGCGGGAATGAATGCTGCGTTGGGGCTGGCCGATCAAGGCTATGAAGTCGTCTTGTTGGAAAAAGAAGAGCAATTGGGCGGCCTGGCAACTCAATTGACGGCCA
Source organism: Desulfosarcina sp. (assembly GCA_029288035.1). Taxonomy (GTDB): domain Bacteria; phylum Desulfobacterota; class Desulfobacteria; order Desulfobacterales; family JAFDCJ01; genus JAFDCJ01. The sequence continues at coordinate 21,924 of JARFPZ010000157.1, read as the reverse complement.
TCATCGAAGGTGACAATATTGGTGACTACCTGCAAAGCCTGATTCAAAAGGTTACTAGTCATGCCAACATTCAGGTTTTGACCCAATCGCTCGTGGTCGGTTTTTCAGGCTTCAAGGGCAATTTCACCACCGAAGTTCTGGTAGGCCCCGGCATGTATGCGCGCAAAATCGAACACGGCGTTGTTATCCTGGCTACCGGTGCAGAGGAATACCAACCCAAGGAATATCTTTACGGCGAAAATGAGCGGATAATGACCCAAATCGAACTGTCACGTCGCTTGAATGAAAAAGGCGCCGCTGATCTGAAACAGGTGGTCATGATCCAGTGTGTCGGATCGCGCAATGAAGAAAATCCCAATTGTTCGAGGATCTGCTGCCAAACCGCCGTCAAAAACGCCCTGCATATCAAGAAAGAGAATCCCGATGCACAGGTCTTTGTTCTCTATCGTGATATCCGGACGTATGGTCTCATGGAAGACTATTACAAAAAGGCCCGGGAACTGGGCGTGCTGTTTTTCCGCTTTGCCGCCGAGGAACCGCCCCGGGTGGAATCATCGAAAAACGGCGTGCTGGTGACCTTTAAAGACCACATCTTAAACCGCGATCTAGCGGTTGAGTCCGACCTTCTGTGCCTCAGTGCGGGAATGGCAGCCACGGATACCGAGGAGCTTTCCGCCATTCTCAAGACGGCACGCACGGAGGAAGGATTTTTCATGGAGGCCCATGTCAAATTACGGCCGGTGGATATGGCCACCGACGGAATCTTTGTCTGCGGCACTGCCCACAGTCCCAAATTGATCACCGAATCGATATCCCAGGCCCAGGCCGCCGCTGCCCGTGCCACCACCTTTCTCTCCCAGAGCCAGCTGACCCTTTCGGCGGTAACGGCCAGGGTGTCTCAGGAGCTGTGTGCCTCCTGTCTGGTGTGTGTCCGGTCCTGCCCGTACAATGTGCCGCGCATCAACGCAGACGGCGTCAGTGAAATCGATCCGGCCTTGTGCCACGGCTGCGGCATCTGTGTTTCGGAATGCCCGGCCAAGGCCATTGATCTGCAATGGTACGAAGACGAGCAGATCATGTGCAAATTGGATGCGCTACTGGAAGGGGTGCTCTGAAGAGAATAGGTAGAACGAAGCGATTCCAGCATTCGTCAATTGTCAATTATTACTTTAGCGAGGAAAATATGAGCGACGACTTCAAACCCATCATTATCGCGTTTTGCTGCAATTTCTGAGGGTATACCGCTGCGGACCTGGCAGGTACGATGCGACTCCAATACCCTTCGAATATTCGAATCATTCGTGTGCCGTGCACCGGCAAAGTTGATGTTATCCACATTTTACACGCTTTTGAAAAAGGGGCGGACGGCGTCTATGTGGTCGGCTGCATGGAAGGAGAATGTCATTTTAACAACGGGAATCTGAGAGCCCGCAAACGGGTGGAGCAGGCCCAAAGCATTCTGGAAACCATCGGCATCGGCGGGCAAAGGGCCCGCATGTATAACCTCGCATCCAGCGAGGGCCCGCTGTTTGCCAAATTTGCTTCGGAGATGGTCGAAGATATCCGGCAGATGGGTCCCAACCCCATTAAATTGGCTAAAAGTAAAGCCGCCTGAAAACTAGGTTTGCCTGTTATCCGGTTTGCCGGTTGAGTAAAACCATCAACTTTACCAACCCACGGGTTAACCAAGCCAACAGGCACAACTGGAAAACCTTAACTTATAAGAGAGGTCGCATCTTATGATTGTTGCCGATAAAAAGCCGATTGAAGAAATCATTGAAGAGATTAAGGACAGAGAAAGGATTCTGATTCTGGGTTGCAACGAGTGCGTCACGGTTTGCGAAGCCGGAGGCAAAAAGGAAGCCGGCGTTCTGGCTTCGGCCCTGAGGATGTATTTCCTCAACCAGGGAAGGGAAGTCAAAATTGATGAAGTCACCCTGGAACGGCAGTGCGATCATGAATATTTGGAAGAAATCCGTGATAACATTGATCAGTACGATGCCGTTGTGTCCTTGGCCTGCGGTGTCGGCGTCCAGTTCATGGCCGAGAAATACCGGACCACGCCGGTTTATCCCGGTGTGAATACCTGTTTTCTGGGAGCCACTGAAGAACGTGGGCTGTGGACCGAACGTTGCCAGGCCTGCGGCAATTGTCTTTTGGCCACCACCGGGGGGATTTGTCCTATCTCCCGCTGCGCCAAACGGCTGCTTAACGGGCCTTGTGGAGGATCTACCACCGGCAAATGCGAGATCAATCAGGAAATTGACTGTGCCTGGCAATTGATTGTCGACCGTCTTAAAGCGCTTGAAAAAATAGATGAGTATGAGAAACTTGCGCCGATCAAAGACTGGTCCACAGACAGGGCCGGGGGACCCCGCAAAGTAAAAAGGGAGGATGTGCAGTAATGGAATTGAAAACACCGAGTAAACTTGAGAAAATTCTGGCCGCCGGACACCATGCCGTTACATCCGAATGCGGCCCTCCCCGTGGCAGCGATCCGGAAGCGATTGTTAAAAAAGCCGAACTGATCAAGGATCATGTCGATGCCATTAACATTACCGACAATCAGACATCGGTGACCCGCATGTGCAGTCTGGCCGCCTGCATCCGTCTGAAACTCATGGGGCTTGAGCCGGTATTGCAAATGGTCACTCGCGATCGCAATCGCATCGCGCTGCAAAGCGACATTCTGGGCGCGGCGTCTTATGATATTAACAATGTTTTATGTCTGTCGGGTGATCACCAGAGTTTCGGAGACTGTGCCCAGGGACAAAATGTTCATGATCTGGACTCCATGCAACTGATTCAGACGTTTCGTTTTATGCGCGATGAGGGAAAATTTCTCGGCGGCGATGAGATCAAGCGGCCGCCGCAAATGTTTGTGGGTGCCGCTGCCAACCCGTTTGCCGATCCGTTTGAAATTCGCGTGCCGCGTCTGGCAAAAAAAATAGCGGCCGGCGTGGAGTTCATTCAAACCCAGTGTATTTACAACCTCGACAAATTCGAAGAATGGATGAAACTGGTTCGCGACCGGGGATTGCACGAAAAAACTTACATTCTTGCCGGGTTAACCCCCATGAAAAATGTCGGCATGGCCCGGTACATGAAAAAAAGAGTTCCCGGCATGGATGTTCCGGATGAAATCATCAAGCGGTTGGCTGACACGCCCAAGGAAAAACAGGCTGAAGAAGGCCTTAAAATTTGTGTGGAATCAATAGAGCGGCTCAAAGAGGTGGAAGGCGTGGCCGGTTTTCACGTCATGGCCATCGAATGGGAGGAAAAGGTGCCGGGAATTGTGGAAGCTGCCGGCCTTTATCCCCGACCGCAAGTTGATTGAGTGGCAGTGTCGTCATTCGAACATCTTGAATTTTAGCGAAATTATAGTTATGCTGACACAAGATTTCAAGACCCAAAGGAGGCTTAAATGATTGATAAAAAAAGGATTCTCGTGGTGGATGACGAACCTGATTTCGCCGGCATCGTCCAACAGAATTTGGAGAAAGAAGGATTCGAAGTAGAGGTCGCTTACGATGGCGAGGAGGGGTTAGAAAAAGTGCAGGCCAATCCGCCGGACGCAATCGTGCTGGATGTCATGATGCCCGGCAAAGACGGTTACCAGGTCTGTTCCGAATTAAAGGCAGATGATCGGTTTGCGGATATACCCATCATCCTGCTGACTGCCGTGGCCTCTCATGTAACCTCCACCCGCTATTCTCACAGGGACGGCATGAGCACGGAAGCCGATGATTACCTGGCCAAACCGGCCTCCGCTGAGCAGATCACCGACAGCATCAAAGGGCTGTTGGATATGTAAAAAAGCAAATGAAAGTATTTTGCATTTTAAGTGATGAACGGGTATATGGTTCGAAATCACCTGCCATGTTTTCCAGAGTTCTCCAACGCATCGGTATGCAGGGGGTTTACGTTCCGTTTAAAATAGACCCGCAAAACGTCGGCAAGGCACTGCAAAGCCTCAGAATTCTTAACATCGCCGGCGCCAACGTCACCGTCCCGTATAAGGAAAAAGTCATCCCTTACCTGGACGAGTTATCAGAGGGTGCAAATATTATCGGTGCCATCAACACCATCGTGTGCAGCGGTGACACCCTCAAAGGCTACAACACCAATGCCATCGGCTTCATGGACGCGCTAAACGATGCCGAATTTGAAACTGCCGGCAAATCAGCCCTGGTTTTCGGAACCGGAGGTGCCGCCAAAGCGGTGGTATTCATGCTAAATTGGCTGCGGGCCGGTGCCATCCGGGTGGCGGGTCGCAACCCGGCCAAAACAGCAGCTGTTGCGAACCGTTTCGAGGGCCAAGCCTGTTCAATTGACGAACTCCTCGAACAGCCGGTCGCTGCCGACATTGTGGTCAATGCAACATCGGTTTCCAGTCCCAAGGAGGCGCCGCAACTGGCGGCATTGGTTGAAAAGCTGCGGGTGCCGGGCTGTGAGCTGATAGTCGATCTAAACTACGGCCGCTGCCAGAATTTCTGGCAGGATATGGCCCGACGCAACGACATCCGGTTCATGGACGGTCTGCCGGCCCTGGCCTATCAGGCCAGACGAACCCTCGCGCTGTGGACCAGAGTACAGGTTGCACCCGGGGAATTCTTAAACGCCCTGAAGGATACTTAGAATCCCATTGGAATTTTGAATTTTGGTCATTGGTATTTGTTTGAGATTTGTTTATCGGTTCTTGGAATTTTCCTTGAGTGAGCAGTATTTTCTATACCAGCCAATTACCTGCTTAATTAAATTTGGCCATCTCAAATCATCTCGTCGGTGTCTTTTAGCGGCAAGGTCACCATAAAAACGCTGCCGCTGCCCGGTGTACTCTCCACATCAATGAACCCTCCCAGAGAATCCACCAGCCCTTTTACGATGGGCAGTCCCAACCCTGTTCCGGTAATCAACCGGGTATTTTCATCTTTTACCCGGTAAAATCTTTCAAATATTTTATCCAGGTGCCGCGCCTCGATCCCGAAACCGTTATCGATGATGCTTACCCGTATGCTGATTCCCAAAAGCTCTACCTTGACCCGGATTTCCCCACCGGGCTGGGTGTAGTGCAAGGCATTGGTGATCAGATTGCCATAAATACTCTCCAATGCCAGTGGATCCGCCGTGAGCGGGGGGAGTTCATATTCGGGTAAATCCAGTATTAGCGACTGATTTTTGCCGGCGGCCTTCGTAGCGAGAAAATCGACGATGCCTTTTAACAACTCATCGATCTTCACCGCAACCGGTTCTTGAGCAATCATGCCGGCCTCGATACGCGACAAATCCAGCAAATCGCCGATAAGGGAAATCAGCCCATGGGTTTTCTCTTTGGCCCGCATGAGGATATGCGGATCGACCTTGGAAGATTCTTCCACCATCTCACCCAGCACATGCACCAACTGTTCATGAATGGTGGAAAGCGGTGAACGCAATTCGTGGGAGACTTTGGCCACGAATTCAGATTTCATGCGATCAATTATTTTGATATTCGTGATATCCACAATGTTTACCACCGCGCCGAGGCACTGATTGCGCTCACCCAGAACCGGTCGCCCCCGGACCTGGAGGAATTTTTTCTCGGAAATGGTGAGCTCATAGGCGGGAATATCCTCATAATCCACATGCCTGCCCTGGGAAATTTCTCGAATAAGATTGCACAGTTCACGGTCATTGATGTAGTCTTCAATCTGATTGCCGGCCGCGGTATTCGGTTCCAGATCGAGGTAATGTAAAAAAGCCGGGTTCATGAGAACCACCTGCCCCTGGGAATTGACCACCCCAACACCGTTGGGAAGCGATTCCAGAATGGTGTGCAGACGGCTTTTTTCCGTATGAAGGTCGGATAGGGTTCGGTTGCGTTCAAGCTCCAGCTGGTGGGCATCCCGGGTGAGCCGCAATTTTTCAGCAGCCCGATTGACCACGATACGCAACTGCTCGGGCTCAAAAGGTTTGGGAATAAAATCATAGGCACCCTGCTTCATGGCTTTAATAGCGGTTTCTACCGTGGCAAAACCCGTGATCACAATGACGAGTATCGGTTCATCAAAGTCCTGGATTCTGGAGAGCACTTCCATCCCGTCCATTCCCGGCATCTTCAGGTCCAGCAATACAATTGGAATGATTTGTTGGGCCAGGATATCCAGGGCCTCCGCACCGGTGGATGCTTTCAGAACCTCGAATCCGACCCGGGAGAGAATACGTTCGGATCCGTCCCGAATGTTTTGTTCATCATCGACAATCAATACCTGAATGATATCATCAGTTTTCGGCACCGTGATCTCCTTTTTTTTCTCCGTTAGCGATGGGAAGGACGATGTTAAATGCAGCCCCACCGTCGGAGCGGTTGTGTACCGTAATAAGGCCGCCATGGTTTTCAACAATCCCGTAGGCAAGGCTGAGCCCCAGACCGGTCCCCTTGCCTTCCTCTTTGGTCGTGTAAAATGGTTCAAAAATGCGGGGAATGTCCTTTTCGGCAATCCCGGGACCGGTGTCCGATATCTCGATACCGATCTGTTCTTTAGCGGACACCTTCAAGGTCTCTATCGTCAGCTTGCCCTTGCCGTCCATGGCCTGGGCGGCATTGAGAATTATGTTCATAAACAGATGATTCAGCTGCTGGATATCTGCTTGCACCGCCGGCAGGGAATCCCCGAACCGTTTTTCGATCTCGATATTTTGAAATAAGCTCTGGTTTTCAAGCAGGAACAGGGTCCGCGAAATAACCTCGTTAATGTCGTGGGGCCGCATGAGGTGACGGGTTTGGCGCGTGAATTCCAGCAATTCCTTGACCGTATCCCGACATCTTTCCGCATCTTTGAGAATCCGGCCCAGATCTTCTCGCACCCCCTCTTCCAGCTCATATTCTTCCAATGCCAGCTTGGCATATAGGGTGATTCCACCCAGGGGGTTGTTTATCTGATGGGCAACGCCGGCAGCCAGTTTCCCGAGCGAAGCCATCTTTTCCGACTGCAGGAGCTGTAGTTGAGTTTTTTCAAGCTCCGCACTGATCTGCAGTCTGTCACGCAAGTCATGAAAAAAACCGATGGTGGCAACTTCACGATTATTTTCATAAATAATGGAGGCATACAGACTGATGGGGATACGTTCACCGTTTTTGGCCAACACGTCCGTGTGGTATGTTTTCAGCTTTCCCTTGCCGCCATATTCCTGGTTGCGCAGCTTGCGCATCACTTGCCTGGCGTTGTCATCAGGATACAGATCGCGGATGTTTAGACTGTTTAATGCTTCTTTCACGCTGTAACCAAATAGCTCGGCTGCCGAATCATTAAAAATGAGGATTTTGCCATTATTGTCAGCCGCAATCACGCAGTCCACCGCACTGTGAATCAGATTGCTTAAAAAAGCGTTGGTTCGCTGTAGTTTTTCTTCCAGGGCATCCAGGGCCGGAAAGTCAAAATCCAGGACCACAAAAGCCTCGATTTGATCCCCATTTAAAATGGGGTAAGAGTATAAACACGGGACTTGGCCTCGATATGACGTTGGATGATAGCCGGGACTCAGGGTCGGCTGGCGCTTGCGGCCCACTTCGAGGGTGGGACACGCATCGCAGGGTGAATTGCGGCAATAAAGGATTTTGTAACATTTTTGGCCGATAACATCAGATTCCTGCACGTCTTCGGCTTGTCCTCTAATGGCCAGTATTTGAAAGTCTGATGAAACAACCAGCACCCTCCGATTAAAGGCCTCGATTGCACGCAAAATGATTTCTTTGGGTTCATGCAAATTCATATAAAATATCCCTGTACCTCGAGGATACAAAAAATTCAGATGTTAATATTAGAGCTCGTTCCGGCTGGTTTTTTAAGTCATACCATTTTCAGATCGTTGCCAGGGCCGGTTGAACGTAGGCAAATAACTGGCTCTGCTGAAATTTGAAAATACGTCAAATGCTCGGAAATTGCAAGTAAACTATCCATTACCTCCATTCATAAGTTTCGGGATCCATTCGATTTAGAATTTAAATGGTACTTGAAACCGCCAGAGCCCCATGATAACGTCAAATTTCCAACACCGAACCCTTTGGAATCCAACGATTCGTTTCAGAAGGAGAAACTCGTGCCGAAAAAAACACCTTCTATTACCAACATTGCACTGGTGGGCGGCGGGGAATTTTGCAGGGAAATTCTGGAAAAAACCACCTCTGTATATGAGCAGGAGGGGGTTTACGCACCCATTTTGGCGGTGGCGGATCCCGATCCCGAAAGTCCGGGAATTAAACTGGCGGATGAACTGGGTCTGTTAACCTTCAATAGTTGTTATAAGCTATACGATCGGCGCTACAGTATCCATTTAATCATCATGCTGACGCCCGAGCAGAAAATTTTCGATGAAATTCTGCGCACGCGCCCTCCCCGCATCCGTTTGCTTTCCTACAATGTCTTTAAAATTTTCTGGAAGGCCATTGGCTTGGAAGAACGCAAACTGCGGGAACGAACCGAGGAGATGGAGACGATTGTCAACGGAATTCAGGACTTCATCATGGTCATCACCCCCGAGATGGAAATTATCGATGTCAATGACGCCTTTCTTACCAAAATGAACTACACCCGCAGTGACGTTATCGGCAAGAAATGCCACGAGGTCTATTACAAAATTGATCATCCCTGTGAAGGCGGACAATTCGACTGTCCCCTGCGAGAAGTCGTCCGCAACAAAAGACAGAGCCGCAAGGTCCAGACCCGCCTGATGCCGGATGGCGAAAAGCGCTATTACGAAGTCAATATTTATCCGATCTGGGAAAAGGATGGCAAGATCAGCAAATTCATTCATATCAGTCGGGACATCACCGAAAGTAAAAAAGAAGAAGCGGAAATCACGCGCCGCCTCGAACAGATGGTTGAAGACCGCACCCGTCAGGTAAAGGAAACCCACGAGAAACTCCTGCACCAGGACAAGATGTCCTCTTTGGGTAAACTGTCGGCCTCGGTCGTGCATGAGATCAACAATCCGATTGCCGGCATCCTGAATCTCATCATGCTGATGCAGCGAATTGTGACCGAAGACACCCTCGGTCAGAAGGAAATCGATCAGTTTCAGCACTACCTGAGTCTCATGGAAACCGAGACCCGGCGGACCAGCCGCATTGTTTCAAACCTGCTGGCTTTCTCCCGCCAGTCCAAGATGGAGCCCAAACGCTTGAACCTCAACCGTCTCATCGAACAAACCTTGTTTTTGAATTCAAACTTACTTAAAATGGACGGGGTCAAAGTGGAAACCAAGCTGGCTGACGATCTGCCGGACCTACGGGGCTCCGAAGACCAGCTTCAGCAGGTCTTCATGAACCTGGTATCCAATGCCAGTGAGGCCATGGCAGCCAGCGGTGGGGTGCTGTCCATTGAGACCATGCATTTACTGCGCGAAGACCGGCTGCAGGTCAACTTTGAAGACACCGGTTGCGGAATCCCGGCGGAAAACATTGCCAAACTGTTTGAACCGTTTTTTACCACCAAGAAAAGAGGCAAGGGTGTCGGCCTGGGTCTGTCTGTTGCTTACGGTATTATCCAGGAACACGAGGGATCCATTTATGTAAAATCAAAAATGGGGCGTGGCACCACTTTTCAGATCAAGCTCCCTTTGAAATCCGCTATCGGCCGGCACGTTAAGTAAACGGAGAAGATTTGGATATTGCCATTTGGACTTTACCTGCCCTGTTAAATAAGCACTTCGTACTTTACGGTATATGAAGCGAATGCGAGCCTAATGGTCAATTAGTTTACAGTATCAGTTACAATTTAACAGGGTAAATAATTTGGTGCCTGGAATTTGTTATTTCTCTCCGAGCCGTCGGTTTTACGAGCCGGAGGCCGATTTATCTGAATTAGGCATTTGGAGTTCCAATTTTTCTAAGCCAGATGGCTTCTATTTGTGAGGAGGTTTTAGTGAGCAGCACAAAAATACTGATCGTTGATGATGAATTGATCCTACGGGAGTCTCTCGCCGGATGGTTGCAAAGAGATGGACATACCGTGGACACCGCATCCAGCGGAGAAGCGGCCCTGGAAAAATTAAAGGAGGCCCGCTTCGACATTATGCTGGTGGACATAAAAATGGAAGGCATCAGCGGCCTCGATGTTTTGCAGCACGTTAAAGAGAACGATCCGGATGTGGCCATTGTCATGATCACCGCCTACGGTTCCATCCCCACCGCCATTGAGGCCATGAAAAACGGCGCCTATGATTATATGCTCAAACCGTTTGACCCCAATGAACTGGGTGTGTTGATCGACAAAATCATCAAACATCAGGACCAGGAGCGCGAGATGCTTTTTTTGCGGGAGGAACACAAGGAACGTACCCGCTTCGAAAGCATGATCGGCCAGTCCAAGCCGATGCAGGAAGTCTTTGATCTCATCTGTGATGTGGCCCCCATGGAATCCACGGTATTGATTACCGGAGAAACCGGCACCGGCAAAGGATTGGCCGCCAAGGCCATCCACACAAACAGCCCGCGTTGTAACGGTCCTTTCGTCATGGTAAATTGCGGCGCCATCCCCGAGCATCTGATGGAAAGTGAATTGTTCGGCCATCAGAAAGGGGCCTTTACGGACGCCAAGGAAACCAAAAAGGGACGTTTGGAGCTGGCGCATGACGGCACCCTTTTTCTGGATGAAGTCGGAGAAATCAACATGCGTATGCAAATCGATCTGCTGCGGGTGTTAGAGGACCGGGTGTTTTATCGCGTAGGCGGCACCCAGCCCATCGAAGCGGATTTCAGGGTGATCGCCGCCACCAATCGAAATTTGGAAAAAGCTATTAAAGACGGCAGTTTTCGCGAAGACCTATTTTACCGCCTCAATGTGATTTCCATCAAAATGCCGTCTTTGAATAAACGCAAAGAAGACATTCCGCTGCTGGCAGAACATTTTCTTCACCGCTTTATCCAGGAAACGAATAAAGACATCGATAAAATCGACCGGGAAGCCATGGACGAGCTCATGCTATATGACTGGCCGGGAAACGTACGCGAACTTGAAAATGCCATCGAACGGGCCGTGGTGGTCGCCAAGGAACGTAGAATACTTCCCGAATATTTACCCATTTTCTGTCACGAACCCCTGCACGCCCCCAGAAACAACAGCTTGCAGGAAGTAGAAAAAGCCCACATCCGGCTGATTCTGACAGATAATGACTGGAATATCGCCCGCTGTGCCAAAATTCTGGACATCGACCGGTCCACGCTTTACAGCAAAATCAAACGATATAATCTTCAAAAGAATTAACCATGGTCCCTTGAACCTTTGAACTCTGAACCTATGAACCCTTTCCAAAAGACAGCTTGACTTCCCAACGTGAACATAGCATTCTGATTTCGCCGGTTGGAGAGTTAAGTACCGAGCTGATTGAGGCCGTGGCCGGAGAAATCGAACAGGTATTTGGATTTTCAACCGAAACAAATACAATTCTGCAAGACCTTTCTTTTGCGCTGGATGACAACCGCAATCAATACCACTCGACGGCGATCCTGGATCGGCTGGCCGCCGACATCCCGCCCCAGGCCATTCGGGTATTGGCCATCGCCCAGGTCGATCTCTTCATTCCTATTTTAACTCACGTCTACGGTGAAGCCCAGCTGGGGGGGCAGGCCTGCATCGTCTCGACGTTTCGACTAAACGAGGGACGTTCGGGGACGAACGTTCCCCCAAAGTACATCGAACGAATCGTCAAAGAGGCCATCCATGAGCTGGGCCATACCTTCAATCTGCGCCATTGTCCGGAGGACGCCTGCATCATGCATTACTGCCGCAATGAAGAGGATGTCGATCGTAAATCCGGTCAGCTCTGCCGCTACTGTATTATCATGCTGGAAGATGAAATTAAAAGATTAGGAATGAGTTGAGATTATCAAAGGCAATCATCTCTGATCACGTTGCCAAAGTGCTTTAGCTACACAACCAGCAGGTCTTAGTCCACCAGGTTTTCCAGATTGCGCTACATCAAGTCATTCATGGCCACGGCATCCATATCCGTGAACGTCTGATTTTCACCGACCATTCCCCAGATAAATGTATAGGCGCCGGTTCCAGCGCCAGAGTGAATGGACCAACTTGGTGATAATACCGCCTCCTCATTGCGGACAACAAGATGTCGCGTCTCCGAGGGCTCCCCCATGAAATGAAATACAACCTGATCATCCGCTAATCCGAAATAAAAGTAAGCTTCCATCCGCCGCTGGTGGGTATGCACCGGCATGGTGTTCCATACACTTCCGGTTTCCAGTGTGGTCATGCCCATCACCAACTGGCAGCTTTTCACACCATCCGGATGGATATACTTGCGAATGGTTCTTTGGTTGCTTAGGGCCATTTCTCCCATCTCAATCGGCTCAGCTTGGCTGAAGCTAACTCTTGAGGTCGGATAATTGGCATGGGCCGGTGCACAATTTAGATAAAATCGGGCTGGATTGTTTTTGTCCGCACTGGAAAATTCCAGCTCTTCCGCCCCCATACCAACGTACAAGCCGTCTTTAGGAGACAGGTCATGGGTTTCACCGTCGACCGTCACGGCACCAGCAGCACCGACATTTATCACCCCCAATTCTCGTCGTTCCAGAAGGAAGGAAGCACCAATGATCTTTTCATCAACCTTAAATTTCAGGGGATTCACAGGGCATATACCGCCAACGATCAGCCGGTCAAAATAGCTGTATACCAATTTAATTTTATCCGGTTTGAACAGATCCTGAATCAGAAAATGTTCGCGCATTTCCATTGTATCAAATAAAATAGCGTGCGCCGGGTGTACGGCATTTCGAGTTTCCATCATTTGATACCTCTCTGCTTTTTATTGTCAGTCAAAAAATAGTGCGGGCAGCCACATACAGAGCTGAGGAATATAAGTAATCAGAATTAGCGTGATAAGATTGGCCAATAAAAACGGGGCCGCCCCACGGAAAATGGTGCCAATGCCAAGTTTTGAGATAGCAGAGGCGACATTTAGACACATTCCCACCGGCGGTGTAACCAGGCCGACCGCCAATCCTGAAATAAGGATAATACCGAACTGAATTCTGGATACACCGAGCACGGCCATGGCGGGGAGGAAAACGGGTGTCAGCAATAAGATGGCCGGGCTGACGTCAATGAATGTGCCGGCGGCGAGAATGATCAGGTCAATGATAAGGAGAATCACGAAAGCATGCATATCCAGTCCAGAGATATACGCTGCGACCATTTGGGGTATTTGCTCTAAGGCCAGTATCCAAATATAAAGCTTGGACAGGGCGATAATGATCATCACGTTGGCGCTGGTCATTATGGCGTCTCGCATCAGGGGCGGAACGTCTTTAAATTTCAGATTCCGGATAATGAATGCGCCGACAACAAAGGCGTATAACACCGCAATACCCGAAGATTCGGTGGCCGTGGCAATCCCGAAAACTACGACGCCAACCACGAATATAGGCATGATAACAGCCAACAATGATTGTTTGACGCGATCGACGACCTCACCCCTGGTCAAGGTGATTTCTTCACGCGGGTATTTTTTATGATAGGAGACGCCCAAGGTGATACCCAGCATCAGCACACCGATCATAGCCCCAGGAATCACACCGCCCAGAAACAGCTTGCCAACCGACTCCTCGGCAATCAGGGCATAAATAATCATGGGTATACTGGGAGGAATAATCATCCCCATCGTAGATGAAGCCACCGTAATACCGCTGGCAAATTCGGCTGTATAACCCTTCTTCTGCATCTCCGGTATCAAGACGGCACCTACGGAGGCGGTATCGGACACCGAAGAACCTGAAATCCCACCAAATATCATGCTGGCAAGGACATTGACCGCGCCCAGACCGCCACGGAACCGACCCACGAACAGCAAACTGAAATCAATCAGTCGGCTCGTGATCCCGCCGGCGTTCATCAATAATCCCATGAGGATGAAAAGGGGCAAGGCGATCATGGCATAGGAATCCATGCCTGCGAAAAACCGTTGCGGCAAAACCTGTAACAACATGGGCTTTTCGAGAACAAAATAGCAAAAGCTGGAGAATCCCAGAGAATAACCGATCGGAATACCAAGTAGCAGGCATATTCCCAGGCTAATCAGCAAAACTACCATGGGGCACCTCCTGTTTGCCGTTGCGGTTTCGTCCAATGAATTGACGAAGGATGTGAATCAAGCAGTAAATTATCGCCAGGCTGCATCCCACCGGTACGATGATCTGCACGATCCACATGGAAATCTGCAAGGTGGGCGCCTTGAACGAGCCGGCTGAGCGTATCCAGGGCAGGCTGTACCAAAGCATCACCGCGTTTACCACCCCGATGATGACATATTTGATGATGTTAAGTAAGGTCTTAAATTTGCCTTGAACTTTATCGACAAGATAGGAAATACTGATATGGTCACCTTTGCCGATGGATACCGCGGCACCCAGGGCGGTTGTATAAATAAATAGATAATTCAGGGTCTCATTTCCGCCCATAATCGACGAATTGAAGCCGTACCTCATGATCACCAGGATGTTGGTAATGCATAAGATAATGAAGAAAACAATCGTGATGAGGAACTCTAAAAACCTCGTCATGGATTGTTCGAATCGAATCAACTTTTCCATCTTAGCCTCCTAAGTCGAAGGCAAGGCGCCGGATTAAAGGTCTATCCGGCGCCTCGTTTTTTTGAGAAATAAGCCCCAAGGTTGCAAACGTCGGAGGGCTTCAGAGTCAAGGCGTCGAGGGTGACGTCGTAGTACTTTACTTCTTTGCGATATCCAGCACCTGGTCGATATCTTTCTGGCTAAAATAGCCTTCATCGACGTAACTTTTCCAAACGGATTTGGCCTTTTCCACAAAGCCCTTTCGATCTTCGGGCGTGATCGTGTTGACCTTCAGCTTTTCAGACAGGAAGTTAAAATAGCCTGATTCCGAGTTCAACCAAATCGTATCGCTATAGATCAAGGCGGCTTCAGCGGTGGCGTCGAACACGGCCTTCAGGTTCTCAGGCAGACTGTCATACCAGGCGGGATTCACATAGAATGGATCGGGGTGCACCTGCCAGTTTATGAGGGAAAGGAATTTCTGGGCTTCGTAGAATTTCATGTCGACGATGTTGGAAAAAGGATTCTCCTGACCGTCTACAACGTTGGTTTTCAGCGCCATGTAGGTTTCGGTGTAAGCAACATTCTGCGGATTTGCGCCCAGGGCCTTGAAGGATTTGATCGACAGTTCATTAGGCGGCAAGCGCATTTTAAGACCATCCAGGTCCTCAACCTTTGCCACCGATCGTTTACTATTGGTCATGTTGCGCATGCCACCGGCAACGCCGGTAACAGGAATATAAAAGCCGTTTTCAAGTGCACCCTGGTTGATCTTTTTGCCGAAATCGCTGCGGATTACTTCAGTCGCCTTTTCCGCATTTTCGAACATGAATGGCAGGGTATAAATGAGGAACTTCTTATTGGCTCTTTCAAAAAGCCCTCCTCGGCACCCTTGTACAAGGCCCTGCTTGACCATATCCAGGACTTCGGCTTCTTTGCCCAGAACCCCCGAGAAATAGAGTTCCACCTTGATCTGGCCCTGGGACGCCTTTTCAATGATATTTTTGAAAAAGACCATCGATTGGCTGCGCGGATGGTTTTCGGACTGTGTATTGGCATATTTAAATACATACGTTTCGGCCAACGCCGTATTTGGATCGGCAATGAGCATCAGAGAAACCGCCAGCACAGCTACAAAAAGAACTAAAGTAAGCTTTTTCATTTTCAATCTCCTTTCCTGGTTAAATTTAAAAGACAATAAGGCAAGTGTTTTAATTTTGACCTCCTTTCCTGGTTAAATTGCCAGCATCACATAAGGCGTCATCTTGGAAAACACGACAGCATGATACACTATAACATTTTACTGATACAATACCTTCATGGCCTGTCGAAGCCCACCAATTGGAATTTGTCCCGGGGCAGAAGCCTCTTTGCCGACGGCAAATGTAAGGTCCGATCCAAACAGCCCGCCGGCCACCCTGGTTACCCCGCCTTCTGGTCCCATCGACATGGTCACGATGGGCACTTTGACCGCTCCTGTCCTAGCTTTCAGGGTTGTGCCGAGCAAGGTTAATACATCCGCATAATCTTTAGGCATGACCTTATTTTTAACCCGTACCTTTTTCTCACTCTGAAGTCTCACGCGCTCCCCTCTTTAATTTTCAAATGCGACCGGTCTGCATCTTCGCACCGCTTCAGCAACGGCCATGGTTGCCTCAAGGGTTTTGATTCCTTCTTCGCCCGAGCAGCGAGGTTCAGCGTCATAGCGTATGACGTCGCAAAAATGACGCAATTGGCCCTCCAGGGGAACGGCGGGCTTAACATCGATCTGTTCACTTGAGATCGGGGTCTCCCAGCCCTGTTCACCCTCGCCGATATATCGCCAGAGCGTCATTTCAGGAAAATTTAGCGACGCCTCGGTGCCGAAGATCCGATAGCAATCCTGGCCGGCGGAACTATACAATGGATTCTCGCCGGTGGCAGATTCGAAGTTATAGGGTGAGGCCACGACATCTGAGGTGATGACGGTACCCAGCACGCCGCTTCGGAAACGGATGGTGATGGCGACGGTATCTTCGACCGGATATTTCCGGATGGCGTTGCTGGACTCCGCATATATCCGTGCCACATCACCAATAAGGTATCTCAGATTATCGATATCGTGGATGAGATTTATTAAGACAGGGCCGGCACCTGGTTTGCAGCGCCAGGCAACTTTGAAATAACTGGGCGGCTTCAAAACAGTCCAGAGTGCGTTCACAGCCGTGACCGTCCCCAATTTACCGTCATCCAAAATACGTTTTGCCGCCTCAATGTACGGATTAAACCGTCGATGATGGCCGACAAGCACTTTGACACCTGCATTTTTAGCGGCTTCGATTAACTTACCGGCAGCGGCGGGATCCGAGTCGATCGGCTTTTCTACCAAAAGGTGACAACCTGCCGTTGCGCACTGGATTCCAATGGATGCGTGGGTGTCGTTCGGTGTTGCAATGATCACCCCTTCGGCATCGGCCTCATTTAGGAAAACTGCCGTGTCGGGGTAATAGGCGGCTCCGGCATTTTCAGCTAATAATTTTGCCTGTGGAGCCGGGTCGATCACCCCGGCAAGCCGGCAACGCGGCTCCTCCAGGATGTGCTTGACATGGCGATGGCCAATTAAGCCTGCGCCGATGACAGCAATACTCACTGGCGAATCCATGTTGTCATCTCCTTCTTTACAGAAACGGTGTCAAAGCTTGAATAGTGAATTAAGCCGATCAAATTTCGTCTGTAACGGTCGATATTTTGTTAATTTTGATTTTGGTCCATATTCATTCACAATTCAAGCTTTGATTCTCTTAGGATAAGGCAATCAGGGAAGAATCATACTCCTCGGGCGCGCGGTAGCCAAGCAGATTACAGATGGTGGCGGCCACATTGCTCAGACCCGGGCTATCGACTTGTTTGAGGGAGAACCTGTTCACCTCCGAGTAGTCTTTGATGATAAACGGGACAGGATTTTTGGTGTGGGCCACCATGGGCGTGCGTTGGCCGTTTTTCTCGGTCCACATACAATCCGCGTTGCCGTGATCGGCGGTGACCATCGCGACACCGCGGGAGTTCCTGACGGCTTTAAGGAGTCTACCCAGACACAGATCCAGCGTCTCCACCGCGATGCGGATGGAAACCGGCTCCCCGGTGTGCCCCACCATATCACCATTGGCGTAATTCAAACGAATGAACTTATATTGGCCGCCCCGAATGGTATCGATCACCGCATCGGTTACTTCGGCGGCCTTCATCCAGGGCCGCAGGTCGAAGGTAATCTTGTCCGAGGGGATCTCCACATATTTTTCGAGTTTTTCGTCAATGTAACCCGTGTTGTTTCCGTTCCAGAAGTAGGTTACGTGGCCGAATTTCTGGGTCTCTGAGATAGCATAAGCGGTCGTACCGGAAGCACATAGATATTCACCCAGCGTCCGCTCAAAAGCCGGCGGCTCGACAAGAAAATTTTTGGGGATGTGAGCGTCTCCGTCGTATTCCATCATCCCGGCGTAAAAAACATCGGGAACCCGTTTGCGGTCGAATTCGGTGAAATCAGCCGCTTCGAAGGCCCGGGAAATTTCGATGGCCCGATCCCCCCTGAAATTGAAAAATACCACCGCATCGCCATCTTCGATGGTGCCGACAGGTTTCCCACCCTCTTCAACCACGAAGCTTTGCATATATTGATCCGTGATTTCGGGATCTTCCCTGTAATAGGTTTTGATGGCATCCACGGCCGAAGAGAAACCCCGCCCTATTCCAAGCACATGGGCCTTCCACCCATTTTCCACGACACTCCAATCGGCGTCGTATCGATCCATGGTCGTCACCATTCGTCCGCCCCCGGACGCGATGCGGTAATCACGGCCATCGATTGAAAATTCCTGAAGCTTCTTTTCCAGGGGCTCGAAATAGGTAAGTGCGCTCCGTTGACCGACATCCCGACCGTCTAACAGGCCATGCACCCGAACCCGCTTGATGTTATCCGCAGCGCAACGCTCCAGCAACGCGTAGAGCTGTTCGATGTGGCTGTGTACGTTTCCGTCGGAAACCATACCTATCAGATGAACCGTACCGCCCTGGTTGGCGTGCTGGCGAATCTCGGACCATGCCCTGCCTTCGAATATCTTACCGGTGGCGATGGCCTCGCTCACGAGCTTGGCGCCCTGGGAAAAAACCCGGCCTGCACCCAGGGCATTGTGCCCTACTTCGGAATTGCCCATATCATCATCCGAAGGCATACCCACCGCAGTCCCGTGGGCCTTCAGCTGGACAAACAATGGCTCTTTCAAAAGTGCGTCCAGCACCGGCGTGTTCGCCAGAAAGACACCGTTGCTTTCGTTTTGCGGACCGATTCCGACACCGTCCATGATCACCGTCACCACCGGGCCAGGAAACTCCGAATATCCGGCAAGACGGTCCAACTTCATATCACTCATGGTTTTCTGTCCCCTTGCATAATCGTGAAAATTATCGTTACAATAGTAATTTAATTCCGATAAAAAGATTAATCATTGATGGGCAAATTTCAAGGAAGGCCACCCCAAAGGATGTACTCCGTACCCCTATCCCTTTCCTATTTCTGCATTCCGCGTTTGTTGGTTTTATTCGAACAAGAGTTAGAAAAATCAATGAATACTATGGAATAACTTGCAATTTGAAAAAAAAGATTTAATATTTGTAAAATCTAAAATCATCCAAGTTTGGAACGATGATGCCGGTCCTTTCAACTTACCGTTTTTTTCATCTTTAATAACTCAAACCCACAATATCACAGAGCAGAGGAGGTTAAGAAATGGATGCATCCAGTCTATTGGACAAAGTGTATGAATTGTTGACGGTTTACGGGATTAAGGTCGTTGCAGCTATTGCCATCTTTATCGTCGGTCGCTGGGTGGCAAAAGCGATTGCCAACTTTATCAAAAAGATTATGACCAAAAGCAACACCGATGAGACCCTGGTAAAATTTGTCGGAAATCTAAGTTATATTGCGCTGCTGGCCTTTGTCATCATCGCCGCCTTGAACCAGCTGGGTATCCAAACCACATCCTTCATTGCCATTTTAGGCGCCGCCGGCCTGGCCATCGGTTTGGCGCTGCAGGGTTCACTGGGTAATTTTGCCGCCGGCGTTCTGATGATCATATTCAAACCATTTAAGGTGGGCGATTTTATTGAAGGAGCGGGCGTTGCCGGCACCGTTGAAGAAATCCAGATATTCACGACCCAACTTAAAACCCCGGATAACAAAACCATCATCGTACCCAATGCGAAAATGACCGGAGACAATATCACCAATTACACCGTGAAAGGGACCCGCCGCGTGGATTTTGTCTTCGGCATCGGCTACGAGGATGATATTGATAAAGCCCGCAAGATCATCGAAGGAATTATCGCAGAGGACAATCGCGTTTTGAAGGATCCGGCACCGATGGTGGCCGTTTCCGAACTGGCCGACAGCAGTGTGAATTTCGTAGCCCGCGCCTGGACATCTGCGGATGACTACTGGGGTTTCTATTTTGACACGACGGAAAAAGTTAAAAAGCAGTTTGATGCCGAGGGGGTCAGTATTCCCTATCCGCAACGCGATATCCATGTGTATGAACACAAAGAATAGACTTGTAGGTTGAGCGGTTCAGGGTTCAACGTTCAGGGTTGAGAAAAACTCAGACAACGCCTCATTCATTTAGACAGGATTTGCAGGAGCAACAGGATTTTTTTGGTTTAGTATTGTTTTTATATCCGGTCCATCCTGTTGATCCTGTCAGAAAAATAGAATCGCATTTCGTAATACTCAGTTTTAATTTAAACTTTTTATAAAATTGGTCAAATCCCAGATATCGGCTTCCGACAGTTGATCTTTGAAGGCCGGCATGGCCCCTCGCCCATTTGTTATTTTCCAGGCGAAATCACCATCGGAATGGTGGGCTGCACGCTCGACCAAATCGGCAGGTTTCGGCGTTAATTCCTTTGCCAAGGGGCCATCACCCTGCCCGTTTTTACCGTGACAGGACGCACAGTATTTCCGGTACAATGCTTTACCTTTTTCAATGGAGTCCTGATTTTTTGGTGCCGGATTTTGGCGCTCAGAAGCTTCCTTGGGTGCTTTCCAGCTATGGGCAATGATAATTGTGGGAACACCAATAGTGACAATAACGGCCCACCCGACGATCAGCATAATAATTTTGCCCATCATGTCATGCCTCCCGAATGTGTTTAATCATGTTGACGTTATTATACTTTCAGATGAAGACACAAAACCTTTGATATAAGCGGTCTGCTTTTTTCAACCCAGAACGCTGAACCGTGAACCCTATAACCTGAAAAATAACTAAGCCCGAATCAACACTTTAAGAAAAAGGTCTCCCTGTTGACCCGCTTCAACCCGTCTTCCGAGGCCCTTGAGTCGAAGTTTGCCACCTTCCTTAATTCCTGCCGGTACCACGACCGAATAGAGCTGTTTATGAAAACCCCGGGGAATGCTTACCAGTTTGCGTGTTCCGGTGAGGGCCTCATGGGGAGTAAGGGCAATGGTGCCATAGAGGTGAGGCGCCGGCCCGGATCCGACCGGCCGGATAACCTGCAGACGTGGGGTCTTTTTCCGTTCGGTTGCACGGCGAAATTTTTCAGGAGGTGATGCCATCGGCAATGCCAGCAATAGTTTTAAAAAAATGATGCCGAAAACAAAGCCTCCGATATGGGCCCACCAGGCGACACCGCTCACCTGGCCGTGGCTGCCGGCAGCATTGATAAATTGCAAAACAAACCAGATGCCCAGAAAAAAAGCGGCTGGAATTTCCAAAAAATAAGGAATAAAAAAGATGGGAATCAGTGTTAGTATTTTAGCGCGTGGATGGAGAATAAAGTAAGCACCCATCACCCCGGCGATGGCACCGCTGGCGCCAATGGTCGGGACATTCGAATTCAGGTTCAGCAGCAGGTGGGACACACCCGATCCTAACCCGCAAATAATATAAAATACCAGGTAACGCAAATGACCCAGTCGATCTTCGACGTTGTCACCGAAGATATAAAGGGACCACATGTTGCCAAGCAGATGCCAGAAGCCCCCATGGAGAAACATAAAGGAGAAGAGGGAAAAAACCTGCTGGAACGTTGTAAAATAAGCGCTGATTTCGGGAATGGAATAGCGTGCCGGGACAAGGCCGTAGATGTAGATAAATTTATCCAGCCCGACCGTCTGGGTATATTGATAAAAAAAAATGACAATATTGATACCGATGATGGTATTGTTCACAATCGGGTGATTTTTGGTTGGGACGGTGTCACGCAGAGGAATCATTTCTTGCAGAAACTCCAATCAGCGACCATCAGCAGAGCTAGAGATATGAGGAAGACCCCTGGAAGGATCCGGGCCGCGCTCTGCTGGTGGT
>JARFPZ010000086.1 GCA_029288035.1 Desulfosarcina sp. | reverse complement strand
CAACATTCCTCTGAATTATTCCAAAATCCTGACAAATGGATGCCCTGGAATTATGAACAATCAATCGGCAATGCTGCTGATTGAATTGTTGGCGACCCTCAGAAAAAAAATTTAAGCTAATCAGGCTTACCGGAAGGACACCATTAATTCGTTGATTATCGAAATCGATGAAGATAATTTTGGGAAATCATAAAAATTCAGGAGCTTACAGAGTTTAAATAAATAGCAGGTATCAACGCCTCGCATCACCGGCAAAACGGGCGCGTAGCGACCAATTTGTCCGGCTGCATGCGTTTGTTAGGCGGAATGCAGGCAATAATAAAAGCCAAGGTTGATTCACTTTCTCGGGCATTGAAATTATTCTAAGCAGCCCCTTTAGCTTCTTCGAGTATACGTTTCATATGGCGTAAGTTGGAGCCGCAGCAACTCCCTAGAATATTGAAGTGCGAAAATTGTTTTCGCAGCCCTCCAACCTGAACACCCAGTTCGTCGGGATCACCATCGTCGAGTTCCTCGGCAACATCTAATTCAGCATGGCTGCAGCGAGAGGCATTCGCCACGACTCCGCGTAAGCGTTGCAACCATGGTCCATCGTTGAAAATGCTCGCGAAGTGGTCAGGATGTGCGCAATTGATCAGGAAGTACACGGCACCGCCATCGGATTCGGCATCGACTTGCTCGATAGCCTCTTTGACGGATACACCTGTCGGCAATCGTCCGTCAGTCTCAACCGTAAACGCAATGGCAACAGGCATATCAAACCTTTGCGCCGCGCGTACCACACCCGACGCCTCTTCGGGATAGCAAAGCGTAAATCCACTAACCAGATCTGCTTCGGTACCAGAGTAAACTTCGATTTGTTGTGAGTGATAATCCTCGGCTTCCTGAGTCGACATTTGATCAGCGGGAGCATAGCCATCACCCCTCGGACCGACCTGACCACACAGCACCGTAGGCAAATAGCCTTTCTCTTCTCTCACATCTGCAATTAGTTCTATTGCTTCGATGTTAAATTTCTTCAAATCTTCGGGCGAAAACCCAAGCTCAGCGCCCCGATCTCGATTTGCTACCCAGGTTACCGAGTCCAATATCAAGCCCACATTTTGGTCACGAGCCAAATCTGCGAGATTGCAATAATAATTGCGGAGCAGGTTTTTATGCTCCGGATTCAATAGTAATGGGTAGGAAGCAAAACCCGGCAAATCAATACCATCTCTATAAAGAAGCTCGGTGTCCATCCCGAGATAGCATGCAAAAATATCTGTACCTAACTGAGGCAAATTTTCTCGGTACTTTGGCATTTTTGCTCCCCCTTTTCAGGTTTTCTGCTATTCAAATTATGTTTCTGCTTCCGCATAACCAGTGATTATACAGTTCTACTTATCATGTAAAATAGCAGTAATATTTAACGCTGAGCGTGAGTAAGCGGCATAAATAAACACCAACTTCGCACGGCCTTCACGTGAAACCGCTATCTTCGCGCTGTCTTCTTTACGCATTTGTTAAGTGATTATTTTTGAGTGGTTCTATTTTTAAAGTTGCAAATTTTTTTTCGTAATTATTGCTAAAATCAGTGGAAAAATCCGCTGGCCCAAAATCATATCCATTTAATTGTGCAATGGGATAAAATCTGTTGTAGGAAATTTCATCAAATGCAAATGAATTGCCTTCATAAATATCTTGTATAATTTCAGCATAATATATCTTTTTGTACGTCGGGATTTCAGTAACTTTTTCAGGGTGGTTTTCATGATAACTGATGAAATCATGTTTTTTCCCGAATACTATTACGCTGTTGTCTTCATTTACAATTGCCCTATCTCCTTGAAACGATGCATAGTATCCAATTAATTCTGTCATATTCATGAGATTCCTATAGAAGGTTCAACGACATCGGTTGCAGATCATGTGCCGGCGGCACTACCTTCCGAGCTACCACAGGTCTTTACGATAAACCCGCCAGCTATTTCCGGTTAGGTGCGTTCGCCTTGTTAGAATTTTTCAATATCCATATTGTAAAGAAATTTTTTCTTTAATTTATCTCCCCAAACGGAGTTTTCTATCAATTGTTTTATTTCGTTTTCATCTTTTTCATCAGCTGAAATTATAGACGCTGACAATTTTCGTAGAAAAGTGTCTAAGAAAAGCCTGCGTCTAAATACGTTTTTGTCTTTCGCTATAGAGTGTACGCATAAACTCAAAATTGTCCGGCTATAAATTACAAAATTGTAAGTTGAACATTTTAATTTTGGCTAATGTTCTTTGAAAAATAAGCTAAAGCAGCAAGCTTTTGTACTTCAGGTTAAAAAACCAGAGAAATTATTGACTTAGGACGTACTTCTGCTGTTAAGATTTTTTGCTTGCCGCAGATTGCCTTTCAATTCCTAAGAAGAATGTGAAATGCAATCATGGTCTTATCAAGGTAAGCTTGAAACGATGCGTTGCTACGTTTTTTCAACCTGTCATCACCCAGATCGCATTTAAGCCGTTTTATCATTCGCTCCACTGACGGACGGCGGGTCATGATCGCTTTGAATCGCTTAGCCATTGGCGGATCTTGAGAATCTATATGAGGCAGCATATTAAATGAGACTTCAGCCACCCGCCCATTGCTTGCGTTGGGGCTACACTGTTGTTTTAGCCCACAGCTATCGCAAACACACGTCCCGTTTGCATCCAAAGGTGCCTGGTAAATAAACTTCTCTGTTTGGTATCGTGCTCCTTTGTAGTCCATCTCAAAGTCAGCATTGCATACCAAGTTGCCATAGGCCGTAAGCTTTTTCATTCCTCTTGGCAGGTTTTCTGTCACTGTTTTTTTTCTGCGAGGATTAAGCGATGCCTTCAGCTCGATACCGAATTCGTCTCGGAACTTATCCTTGAGTTTCTGGCTATCACAGGCACTGTCATAGATTGCTGTTTGGATCCATGATCTTATTTCAGGATATTGCGCAAACAGACGAACCACATGCGGGAAGAATGTTTCTCCATCATAGGTGGCAGCATCGGCTACGGCAATAGCGTCAAGTGGGATGCCTTGCAATGGAAGGCCAAGTATCGATGCTTTATGGCCCCAAATATATTTATTGAATGCTTTTACAATCGTGCCGGCGCCATCGTCGGCAAGCTGCCATGGGTGTTCGCAGTTGTCCCTGTCTTCACAGTGGCAATTTTTTGTGATTTTCGATTGTGACTTTCGCTGTTCTTTACCCTTTTCATTAATGTAAGTGACGGTCTCAAAACCCGAGTAAGCATAAAAATGAGTGGTATCGCCAACGAGCTCTTGTTCTTTTTCAATGATGCCTTGTTGGATATTTTCAATGACTTCTTTGATTTTTAAGCGATCCCACAGACCATAGTCGGTCATAATCTGATCAAATTGCTCAAGCTTGCGAATGCTGGGAACGTATTTGAACCAATACTGATCATTGT
>JARFPZ010000066.1 GCA_029288035.1 Desulfosarcina sp. | reverse complement strand
CCCGGCTGATCCTGGCACTCAAAAGACCAGGCACCGATTTCGGTGGCGCCGGCGTGGTCATAGACCTTGGCCCCCCAGGCTTTCTCCAACCGCCTTTTGGTGCTGGGAATACTGGCGCCGCATTCGCCCGCGCAGGTAATTTTGTCAATGGTTAATTCAGACGGATTGATCTCCATTTTCGATTGTGCCGTCTCCGCCATGCCGAGGATATAGGTCGGCGTGCCCATCATGGCCGTGGCTTGCAGTTCCCGGATTTTAAGTATCCTGGCTTTGGTATCCAGCACACCTCCCGGAATCACTTCACAGCCAATTTTTTCAGCGGCATAGTGGCCGGCCCAAAAAGCGACAAAGATGTTATAGCCGAAGGGAATAAATACGCGGTCTTTGGGACGGTAACCCTGGGCCCAAAGGATATATGACCAGCACTCGGTCCACCACTCCCAATCCTGCCAGGTATCCGGCTGATAGACGGGTTGGCCGGTGGTGCCGCTGGTCTGGCGAAAGACGGCGACTTCTTCCAGGGGCACACAGAGGGCATCACCATAGGGAAAGGGGGCCTTTCTCTGGATGTCTCGCATCATGGATTTTTCCACGCTGGGAACCCGTCGGATATCTTCAAATGAACAGATATCCTCCGGGGTCAGGCCGGCATCATCGTAAATCTTGCGATGAAATTTTGACCGTTCATAGGTCCATTTAAATATTTTTTTGAATTTTTTAAGTTGCAGCTGACGAATTTTTTCCCGGGGAAGCGTTTCGAGAACCGGGTTCCAATAAATTTGATCAGTCATTGTTAGTTATCCTTCGCATATCATCAGAGGTCAGAGAACAGAGGCCAGATGACAGATTGCAAAGTTACATCATTCCCAATGAGCGGTATCTTCCGCTATGCCCTTTGCCCTGCGCCCTTTGCCCCATGCCCTTTTGCTCGTCTAGTACATCAAATTGGGCAAAAATAGGATAATCTGAGGAAAAAGGACCAGAATAATCAGGCCCACGATCACGGCCAGCAAAAACGGCAAAATCCCCTTGAATATCGATTCCAGCGGCACCCCGCCGATGACGCTCTCGGCGACACCATACACGACGTACACATTGATGCCCACCGGGGGTGTGATCACGCCCATTTCGGTGACCATCACGATAATGACCCCGAACCAGATCGGGTCGTAGCCGAGGCTGGAGACTACCGGTAAAAAAATGGGGATGGTCAGCATTACGAGTGCCAGCGCATCCATAAAACAGCCACCCAGAAAATATACCAGTACAATCATGCCCATGATCGCATACGGCGGCAGATCAAATCCGCCGATCCATGCAGCAATGTTGAATGGGATTCGGGTGATGGCCAGGAATTTGCCGAAGACAACGGCACCGGCGATCAACAGCAGAACCATACACGATGTCCGCAGAGTTTCGTAAAGAGATTTGACAAAACCCTGCCAGGTGAGCTGCCGCCTGAGCATAGAAACCACTAGAACACCAAAGGCACCGACCGCTGCAGCCTCAGTGGGTGTGAAGAATCCAAAAAACAGGCCGCCCATGACAAGGCCAAATACGGCGAGGGTATCGATCAAGCCGCTGAGTGATTTCAGTTTCTCTTTCCAGGTAAATGTTTCGCCCGGTGGTCCCTGCTCCGGGGCAAAGCGGCAGCGGATATAAATGCAGATAATAAACAGGATTGTAACCAATATGGCCGGAATAATGCCGGCAACAAACAGCTTGCCGATGGATTCCTCAGTCAACACCCCGTATACGATCAGGACAACACTGGGCGGCATAATCATCCCGAGGCCGCCGCCGGATGCAACGGACCCCGTTGACAGTTCATCGGCGTACTTATAGCGCTTCATCTCCGGCAATCCCACCGTTGCCATGGTTGCCGCTGTGGCCGGACTGGACCCGCAGACTGCGCCGAAAGCCGTACAGGCGGATACGGTTGCCATGGCCAACCCGCCTCGGGTGCTGCCCAGGAATTTGTAAGCCGTGTCATATAACCTGCGGCTGATACCGCTGTTAAATGCCAACTGGCCCATTAAAATAAAAAGCGGAATCGTCGTAAGCCCATAGGAGGAGAATACCTCGTAAATATTTCTGGATAGAAGGTTGAGGCCGCCCTTCAGGGAAATCATGAAGCTGAAACCCAAAAACCCGATCAGCGTCATGACATAGGCCACCGGCATTCTTGAGAAAAAAATTAAGACCATGACGGCAATGCCGACGATGCCGACGACAGTAGGATTCATTGATTTTTTAACTTTCTGATATTAGTAATAATATCTTTAAGGATAATCAGGGTGAAAACCACCAGACAAAACGCTGTCAGATAAATAATGACATGCTCGGGGAGCTCGAGGTTCATGGAAACTTCGCCCGAATCCTGCATGGTGTGGGCATACACCGCCATTCTCCAGCTGACAAGGGCAAACAAAATTAAACTTATAATTCCAGTGCAAATATCGATAATTGTCTGGGTTTTCTCGGAAAGAAGCCTTACGAGAATTTCCACACCGATATGACCCTGAACCTGATGGGTGTATGGCATCGCCATGACGACTGCCAGGGTGGCCATAAAGCCGACGATTTCTACCGAACCGAAAATGGGATGGCCGAGGGCTCGACCGACCACATCTGCACAGGTCAGAAAAGTCATCCCCACCAGACAGGCAGCACCGATGATTTTCATTTTATCCAGTACCCACTGGATAATTTTCCAGAAAAGATTCATAAAAAGAAATCTGCCTGAATATCCGATTAAACAAAAGAGGAATGGATTCTAATTTTTATAAAAAATATCGGACCCCGGAGAAATAAGTACAAAAAAGATTTCACAGGGAAGACAGGATCTACAGGATTAGCTGGATTGAAGAGCCTTCGGCCTAAGGATAGCTCGCCGCAGGCGAAAAGAATCCCCTTAATCCTGTAGATCCTGTCAAAAATTGAAATTTAAAATCGAATCCATTCAGCACTCCGTGCCATTGAGACGGAGCGTTGTGAAAAAAATGGGTGGCCCCCAAAAGGAGGGCCACCCCATCAGATAATTCTACTGTAAACTCTTCAAGGTCTCGATGGTAAAATCAACGATCTCGGTACCATTGAAGCCCTTTTTGTCCATATCAGCGGCATAATCGGTGATGATCGGTGCCACCGCTTTCTTCCATTTTTCTCCTTCTTTGGCATCAAGGCCGATTATTTCACTACCCTGATTCAGGAAAAAGACTATACCCTGGGCATCGCTGGTATCCCAGGCTTCACCATGTTTGACCGCCCACTCCTGGTTGATTTGTTCGATAATCTTTTGAACGTCTGGTGGAAGCGAATTCCACTTATCCTTGTTCATGACCACAAAAAAAGAGGTCGTATAGGCGGCTGTAAAGTCAGCCGTACAATAATTGGTGACCTCTCCCAGCTTCCAGCCTTTATTGGCCTCAAACGGATAAACTGCGCCATCGACCACCCCCTTTTGAAGCATCTGGTAAGTTTCCGGCATGGGTTTGGGAACCGGGGTACCCCCAAGTGCCTTAACTACCAAGGCACTGGTCCCATGCGCCCTGAACTTGAGCCCATTCATGTCCTCCATCTTTCGTACCGCCTTGCCCTTGGTATGAATCAGGCCCGGTCCATGGGCGTGCAGATACATCACCTGGGTATCACTGAGTTCTTTGGGTTGGAATTTCTCGTAAACGGCATTGACGACTTTCGTGGCCACCGTACCGCTGGTATATCCCAGTGGTAAATCTACGGCAGCGAGCACTGGAAATCGACCGCGGGTATAGGCCAAAACGGAAAAACCGACATCCGACAAACCTTCCACAACACCGTCATAAACCTGTCTGGCTTTGGTCAGGGTTTGGCCGGGAAAATAATCGACCACAACCTGTCCATTGGTTCGTGCTTCAACTTCCTTGCACCAGGCCTCAGCCAGCTTGCTCTGGATATGGCCGGGTGGGAAAAAATTGCTGTAAGTAAGTTTCACGGGAGCGGCTTCAACGTTGGAGATGCCGACGATGCTGAAAACAAAACCCGCGCAGATGAGTGAAAAGATGATAAAAGATTTTCTCGTCATTTTGGACCCTCCTTTAGTGGTAAACAGTTCAAAAACATTCAGCTCTATCCAATACAGCGCCCTTTTTTCCCTCTCTCCCAATTCGGATTCACCGAAGCGTGAACCATCCATTTAGTTGGATTTAGAAGTGCATGTGTAGCTATATATTAGCTACACAGTCATATAGTCAAGCAAAAACCTTCAGGAATTGTTTGCGGCGTTCGAGACTTGCAATTGTCACCGAACCGTGTTTCTGGTATGGTGACGCCACCGTACTGAATTCGCGAAGATACAGGGAGACGATTCATGGATGAAACGGTCAAAGAAGCAATAACACTGGCAGTTAAAAAAGAACCGTTTGCCCAGGCCTTGAAGATGGAGCTGGTCGACTTGGAAGACGGTTATTCGGTCGTTCAAATGGTATATAATCCGGACAAAATGGATAATATTTATAGTCGGTCCCATGGCGGGGCAATATATGCGCTGACAGACGAGGCCTTTGAGACGGCCGGCCAGACTGACGGGACTGTGGCGGTGGCTTTAAACGTGAATATAACCTATGTAGCCAGCCCGCGACCGGGCGTTTTTTTAAAAGCGGAGGCCAAGCGGGTCAGCCAGACCAAGAAAACCGCCGTTTATGAAGTAAAGGTCACCGACCAGGACCAAAATCTCATTGCAACCTCTCAGGCCCTGGCATACAGAACGGGCAAACCGATCCCCTTTCTTGAAGTCGAGTCTGTTAGAAGGTAACCCCTTAGTTGCATAAATAAAATGGCAAATATAATATAACAATACGAAATTACGACTAAAAATATATTTTTTACATCATTTTCTGGAAATCTCAAAAAGTGAAATCGAAGGATGAGATCGAATTTGCCATGTTATTTACCCTTCGGGAACGTTGGGGGTAGCTCAGTCGGCTCTCCTCTCTCTTCAGAACGACTCGCACCGGCCAGGTAAGCCGCTTCTCAATCAGCCCGCCTGTGACGGAAAATCAGCGACCGCCATCAGTGCTGGGGGTATGAGGATGGCCCATGGAAGGAGCCCAGGCCACCTCTGTTGGTGGCCGCTGATTTTTAAAGCGCTGGCAAGTGTAGACAGACGCCGCAACTTGGTGTAATGTCAACCCTTGTCGACATCCGCAGGACAGCCAATCAAACCGTTAACCTTTCACCAAAAAAAAGGAGGAAAAAAGAATGAGACGGCTATCTTTTATTTTAATTGTGTCAGTTTTGGGGATTTGCTTATTTTCACCGGCTTATGCGGCAGATTATCCGCAGAAAGACCTCCAGGGGGTTATTATGTGGGGCGCCGGCGGCGCTACCGATAACGTTACCAGGGCCATAACCCCCCATGTAGAACCCTTTCTCGAAAAACAGATCGTATTGATCAATAAACCGGGAGGAACCGGATCGATTTCAACCCAGTATGTCCACAGCCGACCGTCAGATGGCTACACACTGCTGTTTGGGGCCGAAAATCCACAGGTTCACCGGATTCTAAAGCTTTCCGAGATGGACTACAAAGATTTCTATCCGGTCAACATCTTTGGCCGCGGGGTTGGCGTGGTGGTTGCGAACACCGACATGCCCTGGAATTCGTTTAAGGATCTGATTGAAGATGCCAAGAAGCGTCCCGGTATCATAAAAATGGGATCGACCGGTCCGGGCGGTTTGCCATACACAGTGGGAGCCATGACAAAATCCGTCACTGAATTTGAGGTCACTTCGGTGCCCTTTAAAGGTGAAGGCCCGGGCGTCACCGCGCTGCTGGGCGGCCATGTGGACTTTATGCCCGCCGGTATTACAGCCGTGCGTGAACATATCCGGGCCGGCCGGGTCAAGGTCCTGGCAGTGGTATCCGACACGCCGATTCCGGGATTGGAAGATATCCCTCTGATCACACAAGACTACCCGGAGTTTAAAAAATATCTGCCCTGGGGTCCTTTTTACGGTGTCTGGTGCAAAAGAGATGTACCGCAAGCGGTCAAGGAAAAACTGGTGGAGGCTTTTCAAAAAGGCGCGTCAGAGCCCCAATTTCAAGCATTTCTGAAAGATTTTGGCACGGTGTCGATGAACATCAGTGGTGATGAGGCTGACAAATTTCTGACAAAATGGCAATCGGTCACCTGCTGGATGTACGAATATGCCGGTGCAACCAAGGTTTCTCCGGCAAGTCTGGGAATTCCCAAACCGTAACCCGATAACCGCAGATGGCCTCCCGGGCTTCGTCCGAGAGGCCATTGACATCAAATGCAATGAAAGAAATTAGAAAACTCCGTGCCGGCGAAAATCTTTTTGCGTGGCTGATGATGGCCCTCAGTCTGTTTGTTTTAATTCAGGCATACCTGATATCCGGCTTTTCTTCAATCAGTTCAGCCGGTACGTTTCCAATGGTTGCGGCCGCCATCATGGTCGTGGCCATGGCGCTGACCCTGTTGAACAATCGCAAATTGGCGAAACCGGATGCCGACGGTCTTAAGGATGAGCTGCGCCGAGCTGCAAAACAGGTATTGCCCAAAGTTTTTCTGGTCTATACGGGGGTTATCATCGGCTATATGATTCTGATTCAACCCCTGCATTTCCTGCCCAGCTCCTTTGCCTTTCTGTTAGTCTCCATGATTTATCTAAGAGGCAGTACCGTTATCAAATCATTGATCATTTCAAGCCTCATCATGGCCTGTATTTATACCGTATTTCAATATTTTTTCAGGGTTGTTCTGCCCTGAATTTAGGCGGCGTTGTGACCGAATCGACACTTTCATATTTTTTTATGGCCTGGCTTAATCCGCAGCTTCTGCTTCTGACGGCCGCTGGAACCCTATCCGGTATTTATGTCGGCGCGATACCGGGTCTGTCGGTGACCATGGCCGTCTCCATCCTGATTTCGTTCACGTTTTCCTGGGATGTCAACAATGCCCTGGCACTGATGGTCGGTGTTTACTGCGGCGGTGTCTACGGTGGGTCACGCACGGCGATATTGCTCAATATCCCGGGTGCGCCGGCTGCGATCGCCACCGCCTTTGACGGTTTTCCGCTGGCCCAAAGGGGAGAGGCCGGCCGGGCGATTGGGGTAAGTACCATCATTTCGGTAATGGGAGGTTTTATCGGGATTGTCGTCCTGGCGCTGGCAGCCCCGAAAGTCGCCGAATTGGCGTTAAAGTTCGCTCCGAGGGATTATCTTCTTCTGGCTATCATGGGGCTCCTGCTGGTGGGCAGTCTTTCTGGGGAATCAATGGCCAAAGGCCTATTTGCCGGCGCCTTAGGGGTTATTTTGGGTTTGGTGGGCATGGACCCATTGACTGCTGAAGGCCGGTTTACCTTCGGTACGGTATCCCTGCTGGGCGGCGTTCATTTCGTTATCGCCATGATCGGATTTTTCGGTGTTTCCGAAGCCCTGGTTCAGCTTCACCAGATCGATATTAAGCCCATAAAGCAGGATGTGACCAAAATTATTCCGTCATGGTCGGTCATCGCCAAGTACATCCCTCTTTCCATCCGGACATCTTTCATCGGTGTATTTATCGGCGCCCTTCCGGGAACCGGAGGCGATATCGCGGCATTGCTGGCCTATGACCACGCCAAGCGAACGGTAAAAAAACCTTCCCGAAAGTTCGGCGAGGGAGCTTATGAGGGCCTCATTGCTCCGGAGTCGGCCAACAATGCAGCCATCGGCGGTGCGTATGTTCCCATGCTCACCCTTGGCATTCCGGGTGATGCGGTGACGGCAGTATTCATCGGTGCCCTGTTTATTCACGGTCTCAAACCCGGACCGATGCTGATGATCGAAACGCCTCATCTTTTCTGGTTTACGGTTGGCGATCTGGTCCTGGCAAACATCTTCTTGCTGATATTCGGACTGACCGGTATTCGGGTATTTGCCAAAATGGTGGAATTGCGCAAGGGCATCCTTATCCCGGCCATTATCGTCCTGTCGGTGGTCGGAACCTATGCCATTAAAAACAGCCTCATGGATGTCTATTGGATGCTGGGGTTCGGTATTTTCGGCTATTTTTTGAAAACTTATGGCTTCCAGGTGGGCCCGATCATCCTGGGAGTCATCCTGGGGCCCTTAATGGATGAATCGTATCGCCAGGCTGTGATGTCAACTCGAAATAATGTCCCGGCCTTTTTATTGGATTTGGTGACCAATCCTTTATCGCTTGTTTTAACCCTGGCGGTTATTTTCATGTTGGTCAACCAGACCCGGCTTTGGCCATGGGTTTTGAAATTTTTCAAGCGCAAAAAAGCCCAGATTAACTAAGTACAGATATCATTGATTGGTTGATTAGTTGATTGGTTAAATGGTTGTAAATAAAGAAAAAGGGCAAACTCGTGAATATTTATAAAAATAGTGATGTTGAAGCGATTGAAGTCGAGCCGGGGCGCAAGCGCCGTCTTATCCATACCGATAATCTTATGATGGTTGTCTGGGATTTTACAGGCGGCCCCTGGGAGAACCCGGACGCTCCGCATTCTCATCCCCATGAGCAGGTGACCTATATTGTGGAAGGAGAGGTTCTCTTTTTTCTGGGTGAGGAAAAGCAGCGACTCAACCCGGGGGATATGGTGGCCATTCCTGCCAATCTTCCCCATTCTATACAACTTGTTTCAGCTCATGTCCGATTAATCGATAGTTTCACACCGCTGCGTCAGGAATTTCTCTAATCTTTTGAGTGTTTACTTTTGCGTTCGCTGCTACCGATGCTTAGCGGAATGAGTAAAAAGGTTGGGTGATGTAGATGTTGGTAAACGACGCGGATACGAGTGCGAAGATAATGAATTGAAGACGAAAATATTTAATATGAGACATTCTATCACAAATCTTATACGACCAAGGCTGGAGCCTTTCTAATATCATCCCTAGCTATCTTCCATCTTCAGCGGCAACGTCAGACGAAAGGCAGCCCCCTGCCCTTTTTGACTTTCGATGTTGATATCGCCCCCCAGACATCTGGCCAGAATGAGCGCACCGGCCAGGCCGAGACCGTGACCCTTGCGCGGCACGATGGAACATTCCTTCACCTGGGCGTAACGTTTGAATATCAATTCCTGATGCGCCGGATCGACCCCGGGTCCGTCATCGGAGATCCGCAACACCAAATCCTTGCCTTCAACCGCCATTTTAATTTCAACCCGCTTACGACGATGGTAAAGGGCGTTTTTTAGAAGATTCCCCACGATCTGACTAAATTTGATCTCATCCTGGAACATTTCGATGCCCACTGCCTGTGGTGAGGTATCAAGCAAAATACCGTTTTGAGACAACAATTCACCGGCATCTTTCTCGGTCTGGTATTTTCCAATTTCATCGGCAAGGGGACCGGTGGTGATTTCCAGCGCATCTTTCATTATCTGAAATAAGGATTTCGCCGGTTCGAAATAAGAGCAGACAAAGCAACCGGACTGGGAACGTCCGATTTCAAGGAGATTGTTGAGCATGGACCTGGTCTTTTTGGTGTTGCGCAGGGTGCGCTTTAAGGTGTTTTCCTGCTTGGTGGAAAGGGGACCAAATTTTTCCCTTCTCTCTAAAAGAGTACGCAACCCGGTCTCAATAATCGCAATGGGGTCTTTGAGCTCGTGGATTAAAAACTGGATTTCAAGCTCCCGGAAAAACTGGTCGGGTGCTTCCGCAGCAGCCTGTACTTCCTGGTCTTGTTGGTGGGGTTGGTTCATTATAGAATTCCTCTGGGATGATGAAAATTTTCCTTACGGAGTTGTCTTTCATCACCTTGTTTTATTCTGAGTTTTTTGTTTCAAGTTTCGCGTGTCAGGTGTCAGAACTCTCAAACATAGGAGTTGGGATTTGAGTCCTCTTATGTGAAACTTAATTTATTTAGACAGGATTTACAGGATTATCAGGAATTTTTTGTTTTAGTGTAACAATTCTGCCCATCCTGTTGATCCTGTCAGAAAATTGGGACTTGGTTCTAACATTGGCCACGGCTTATTCGTAGAAGGTTGGGTTGAGTATCCAGATATCTTTTGTTGGGTTTCGTTCCTCTACCCAACCTACTTGTCAGTCATTTTTGTACTATCAGCGAAACCCAACATAATGGCCGAAGATAGAAACATCCCCGAAAATTGTAAATTTATGCCGTTAAGTTTTCTTTTTCCATTAGATCGGCCGTTTTTGGGCCGGCGGCTGGGCTGACACCCAAAACCTTGTAATTTCGAAACCCAAAGCAAAAAAATGCTAAAAGCTCGCCTTACTCTGATCCGCTTTGGCATCAGAAAACCGCTCGGCCGGATAAAACCGGACCGTTACCGTGGTGCCGCCGGATTCCCGACAATCCTGTGGTTGCCGACTATGGACACAGTCTTCGATCATACCCGAGCAGGAATCGGATTCTTCAGATAAAAGCCGGCACCGTTGAGAACTCAATTTCAGCTGAAAATGATATCGTTCCGAGAAAATCCGCATTCGCAGTAGATCAAACCCCTTACCACCGGCGCCAAAGTCATAGGGGTGGCCGGTGGAATACTGCATGGTCTCATAGGTCGTAAAATAGTTTTCGAATATCAACCGCTGATTTTC
Source organism: Desulfosarcina sp. (assembly GCA_029288035.1). Taxonomy (GTDB): domain Bacteria; phylum Desulfobacterota; class Desulfobacteria; order Desulfobacterales; family JAFDCJ01; genus JAFDCJ01. The sequence goes on along the minus strand of JARFPZ010000066.1, from coordinate 2,132 downwards.
CGGACTGATCCCAACTCCGGTATCCCGGATCTCCATTTCAGGACCGATCTCCCCGTTTCTGACCGTTACGATGATTTCGCCGCTGTCCGGTGTGTTTTCAATGGCATTGCGAACCAGACCCTCAACAATTTTATCGAGAACATCCGCAGGGATCCAAATGGCCGGCACCTCGGAGATTCGGGTATTTACCGTGCATTTCCGATGGGCGAACCGAGGTTCAAGGGCTTTTATTTTTTTCGTAACGAACTGATCCAACGAGATCACTTCCGAATGGATGTCATGGGGGCCGAAAAGTTCTTCAATACGCCGACGCAGCCGTCGAATAATATCCCTTTCTTCCAGTTCTTCTGAAACCAATACCTCCAGTTCATCGGCACACGCGTCCAGCAAAGATGAAAGCATGTAATAGATCTTATAATCTTTTTCTCTCAGGATGTCCTCAATCTGATACTGCATTTCAAGCAGTCGGTCCAGATTTCTTTGAGCGCGATCAAGAATTGAGTCCCAGTTGCGGTCCTCGAGTCCGGAAAGTTTTTTTCTTAATAGGCTCAGGGAAGCAGCCAGAATTGAAATGGGCGTTTTCAATTCGTGAGAGAGATGGTGAATAACCTGGTCTTTGGCCCGGTTTAAGCTCCGAACTTCCTGATAGGAGCGTTTGAGTTCTTCATTAATCGCGGCATTTTCAATCGGAAGGGCAACATAGTTTGCGACGGCACTCAGTAATTCAACATCCGGCTGGTCAAAGGTGCCTTCTTTTTTGTTGACGGCACATAACACGCCGATCAGACGATTCTGAATCTGAAGCGGGACATCCAACATGTTGCGGGTTTGGTAGTGGGTTTTTTCATCTACCTGGCTGAAAAAATGGGGATCTTTGGCCGTGTCCAGCACGATCAAGGGCTGTCCGGTCCGATAGACCTGTCCGGCAACACCCTTGTCGACCGGAAATCGTATCTCCTTCATCTTCTTGCCGGTTTTATTGTCATCATACACGGATTCGCGGAAATAAAATTCTTTCTTGTCCTCATCCAGCAAAATGACCGATGCCCCTTCCACATCCATTAAATCCTGAACTTCTCTGGTGACGAACCGAAGTCGCGCATCCAGTCCCCGATAGGAATGCAAGGCCTTGGCGATGCGGAAAAGTGCCTGATTGAAACGGGCCACACGCTTTTCACGGGTCACTTCGCGCAGGGTGATAACTTGCCCGGCCGGCTGATTGTCGGCATCATAAAATATGGCGCCATCGACAATGATATCCAGCAGCAGCCCGTCTTTGGTCAAACGTTTGGTCTCAAACCCGTGAATGACTTTCTCTTTGAACAACTGCCGGATCCCGCAACGGGTTTCCGCTTTAAGACTTTCGGGGACGAAGGGGATGATTTTACCTTTCAGCTCTTCCAGCGACCAGCCGAACACCTTCTCAAAAGCCGGATTCAGATAAAAAACCGTATTGTCCAGATTGAAGACAAACACGGGATCCGGTAAAAATTCGAGAAAGGCACGGTATCGGTGTTCTGCCCGCCGGCTGGTACGGGACAATTCCAGGGCGCAGACTTCAGACTCTTTCAGCGCCTGCTGGGCCAAAACCCTGTCGGTGACATCCCTGGCGATGCCTCGGAAGCCGATTTTTTGTCCATCTTCATCTTTAATCAGATTGGCAGAGATCTCCAGATGACGTTCTTCTCCATCCTTGCGGGCAATCTCCCAGCTGATATCAACGACCCCCTCGCCGGCCCGAAATATCCTGTTAAACGCCTCGAAGGCAATGCCGGCATTTTTGGCATTCATAAATTCCCGGAAATTGCGGTTCCGGATCTCCTCCGCCGGATAACCGAAAATTCGGCAGAGGGCATCGTTGAAAAATTTGAAATTACCGCGTAGATCCACCTCGTAGAATCCATCTGCCACATCCTCGATGAGCACCCGATAGCGATCTTCCCGGACCCTTGTTTCCTCTTTTTGCAGTTCAGGGTCGTCTTCATTTTTCATCAAGAATGTCCCGGCCGGCCCTGAATCGCTATGGTTGTATTTGATGGAAGACATGAGTTTTTATCTGGTCTGTTTACGACAACATGGCGTAACTAAATAAAGCATTTCAAATTATAAAAATAGATAATTATAGCCTATAC
>JARFPZ010000023.1 GCA_029288035.1 Desulfosarcina sp. | reverse complement strand
AATGATTGTCGAAACCCCAGCATAGACAACCGGAGGCAATCAATACAACGGGAAGGAACCCGCCGCCGGCCTCGTCTCCCGCCAAGAGCACTGCGGCAATGAGCGTTCCGGCTGCGGCAATCCATCCTCGCGGCGCCAGATACTCTCGGAATACAAAATGTCCTAAAATCACTGTGGCCACAAATTCGAGATTGAGCCACAGGGAAACAGAACCGGAACTGGCTGCTTTCAATCCAAGCATGAGCAGCAGCGGTCCTAAAATCCCTCCCAATACAATGGCGCCTGGGAGCAGCAAAAAAGTGGACCGTCCTGCTCGCCAAGGCCACTGGAAAGTCGATTCCCTAATGATCACAGGCAACACGCCCAGGGCGGCTCCCAGGTAAAGTAAACCTGCCAGCACTTGGGCATGAATCCCGCCCAGCAAGGCCTTGCTGGCGGGTGTCGCCGCTCCGAATAACAGGGCCGCGATCAGTCCTGCTATCACAAATGTCGTTGTCTGGCGTTTTGCTTGCATTATTCTACCCATAACTCATTGCATTTCAACAATATAGTTTCCTTTCATCTTTTTGTCTATTGATATATGCCATCTTCTATGGGCCAAAGCGTCTAAAAAGCGCCGGTCATAAGTAAATGATACATTTTGAAATTGGATAGACAAATCGGTCATCGGCATCCTCCAAATAAAAAAGCCACGGTTGCCCGTGGCTTTTATTCGAATACAGGGGGATAAGTCAATTTATCTTAAGAGGCTGGTTTTGTTTCATCAAATTCAACCCGAGTATTTGGGAAGTGTTGACTCTTTCCGCAGAAGGCAGTCAATTATTGTTTTTCGCGCGCCAACATCGTCGCTCTGATCTACTTTTACCAGTATGAAATAATGTCGGATATAAATATAAATATTATTTCAAATAGTTAAATCTAGACATTCTCAATGTGAAAAAAATGGTTGACAAATAATATAATCGGTATAGTTTAAATTTTAATTACCTTAATAGGTTTGAAGATACCACTCATCCGACAAATTTCACTAACCCAGGCAACCTATTGAGGGTTTCACATGCTCCGGCTCAGCTGCTCGATTCACTGACTGCATCTGACGCTTTGTTACATTCCAATTTCAGGGCTCCTGACCTCAGCAGGGAAAAATTCTTGGGAGGCCCTGATATTGAAGGAATCTACAAAAATTGTAGAAAAATTAAGCGTAAATTCAAGATGCAACAGCATCTATAAAAAGCTAGTATAGCGATACCCTTTGTTTTGGTTATAGAACCGATAAAAAATAATAAAATAAATTCAGAACGATTCGCCCGAAATCCATTATTGTTGGCGCGACCACAGACATTTGTGTTGCATCAGATTTTACGACCCGTCGGTAGTTCTGAATTTATTACAATCACGATTATCCTGACGACCATGTATGGGAGACCGCCCACCCCGCTAAAGGAGGGAAAATGAAATACAGGAAATTCGGTTCAACAGACATCGATATATCGACGATCGTCATGGGATGCTGGGCGATCGGTGGTGGCTACACTTGGGGTGAGCAGGATGAAAGAGACTCCATTGACACCATCCGGGCTGCCATTGATGCCGGCATCAATATGTTCGACACGGCGGAATTCTACGCCGATGGCTATTCGGAAGAAGTTTTAGGCAAGGGTCTTGCCGGACAGCGCGACAAGGTGCTCGTTGCCACTAAAGTCTGGCCTGATAATCTCGCGGCTGATACATTGGTCCAAGCCTGTGAGCGCAGTTTGAAACGGATGAAAACCGACTATATCGATCTTTACCAGATTCACTGGCCCAACTGGGATGTCCCTCTGGAAGAATCCCTGAGCGCGATGGAAAAACTCAAGCAGGACGGCAAAATACGATTTGTCGGGGTCAGCAATTTCGGTGTCCGGGATTTGACCGAAGCCCTCGGCTGTACCGAGGTAGTCACCGATCAATTGATATACAGCCTGCTGTTCAGGGCCATCGAATACGAAATATTAGCAAAATGCAGAGAGGCCGAAGTAGGGGTGCTGGCCTACAGCCCGCTGGCCCAGGGCCTTTTGACAGGCAAATTCAAAGGGCCGGATGAAGTGGATGATGAACGGGCCAGGGTAAGGTTGTTTTCGAAAAATCGACCGGGAACGGTTCATGACGGTGAGGGCTGTGAAAAAGAGGCCTTCGAGGCCCTGGATAACATTCAGGCTATTTGTGCCGACCTTGGAGAGCCGATGGCAAAGGTGGCCCTGGCCTGGGTCCTGCAGCAACCGGGTGTCACAGCGGTTTTGGCCGGCGCCAGAAAGCCGGATCAGATCTTTGACAACGTCCGGTCGGCAGATCTGGAATTGACCGACGGTGTATTAAAACGCCTCAGCGATGCCACAGCGGAAGTCAAAGAGAAACTCGGCCCAAACGCCGACCCCTGGCGAACGGCATCCCGGATTCGCTGATCGAAAACGAATAATGGAATACACCACTATATATCAGAAAATAAAGCAACTGCGCCTAAAAAGAAAAATAACCATCCAGGATTTGAGCGCTAAAACCGGCCTGACACCGGGCTACCTGTCAAAAATCGAAAACAGCGAAAAGCCGCCGCCCATTCCAACTTTGGTCAAGATTGCATATGCTCTGAACGTTCACATATCTTTTTTCTTTGAAGATGACAGCGAAGCCGAAGAAGGGCCGTCACTTATCCGGAAAAATGAAAGAAAAGAAATTATCGGTGATTACACTCACCTCGGATACCGTTACCAAGCGGTTATCAAAAAAATGGCCAACGGCGCTATTAAGCCGCTGATTATAGCCTTGCCCGACAAACGGGATCCCGAGAAAATACCCTACAACTACCACGACGGTGAGGAGATGATCTATGTCTTGCGGGGAAAGATGAAATTTTACTACGGAGATGAAACGTATACAGTCGAAGAGGGCGACTGTCTTCATTTTAATTCGACCGTTCCGCATAAAGTTGTCGCAGCTGATGAAAATCAGGAAGCGATCATTCTCTCTGTGCTCTCGCTCTAAACGTCTTCTGTAGAATTAGCCGCTTAAAAATCAGCGGCCACCAGCAGAGGTGGCCTGGACCCCTTCCAGGAGCCATCCTCATACCCCCAGCTCTGCTCTGCTGGTGGTCGCTGATTTTCGGCTGTGTTGCTGCCGATAACATTTAATCCTGAGGTAATCCAGAGCCCCTTAAGGGGCAGATCCTAAGGGCCGGGGTCCTTTACCGATGGGCCCAATTAACATTCTAACAACCAATGAAGGGAGGGACATCATGGCAAGTAAAAAAATTACCCGTCGAAATTTTTTAAAAAAAGCCGGAATAACGACACTGGGAACTGGTGCCGTCTTTTACGGCCCCTGGAAGCACAATCGGGTCTATGCAGCCAAAACCGATAAACCGATACTCATCGGCATGACGTCTGACGCCAGTGGTCAGTTCGCCAACAGCGGGGCCTCCGACCGTCGCGGCATGATGATGGCCATTGATGAATTTAACCAAAAGGGTGGTGTCTTGGGCCGCAAAATCGAATACATGCATATCGACACTGAGAGTAACCCGGCGACCGGAAGCCGCGTTGCCGAGCGCATGATCACCCGCAACGAGGTAACCTTTTTGATTGGGGCATTGAGTTCCGGGGTGGCCAACGCCATCTCCCAGGTTGCCCAGAAATACGGCGTTGTTTATATGAACAGCAATTCCAGTTCGCCGACGGAATCCGGGAAGAACTGCCACCGGGTCAAATTCGTCTGGGACGGCAACGGGACTAATTTCGCTAAGGCGGCAGTGAAAAATGCGATTGAAAAAATTGGTGATCAATGGCTGCTGCTGACCAACGACTACGTATGGGGACACAACACTTCGAATTCCACCCGCAAGCTGGTGAATGCCTTCGGTGGCAAGATCATCGACGAACTGTTCGTACCCCAGGGCACCCGGGACTTCACTTCCTATCTGCTGAAAATCCAGCAGATCAAGCCTAATGTGGTGGCGGCCGCCGTGGCCGGGGACGACTCGAAGGTGATGCGCCAGCAGGTTGCGCAACTGGGCATGGTGAAAGAGCCGGCCTGGATAAACAACCAGCAGGACTGGCCCGATATCTACGGGTTGCCACTTGCCAACCTCTTCGGTGTTTTCGGCACCACCTGGTACTATGATCTGGATCTTCCCGGGGTAAAGGAATTTGTCCAACGCTATCAGAAGATGTATCCGGACACGGCCATGCAGGCTCCCGGCAATGTCTACTACAACGGCTATATGTGTACCAAAGAGCTTTTGAGTGCCGTTGAACGTGCTGGCTCCACCGACAACATCAAAGTCATCAAACAACTCGAAGGAATTAAAGTTTCGGCCCAGGATCGCATGCAGCATCATGACGCCTACATGGGTGCGAACCATCAGATTCAACAGACCGTTTATCTGGCGACGTCCAATGATGAGGCGGCATGGAAGAAAGATAAAAATGCGCTTTTCAAGATATTATCCAGTGTCGAGCCGAAAGAAGTTGAGGACACGGATGCGATGGCCGCTTGCAAGATGGAGTCTTATGCGGATACCCCGGCCTATGAGGGCTGATGCTTACAAGTATAAAACGCGAATACTGAATATCGAATAATGAATGTCGAATGTCGAAGGAAGGTATTCTGTCCATTTTCCTGAAACGACAGAGCAAAGCGATTCCTACCTTCGAAATTCTGCTGTTCGATATTCGATATTCTGCGGTTCGCTGTTCAACCATGTTTGATGGTAATCGTAATGGAAGTGATTCGCTAAAATGGACTTTATCCTAAATCTTTTGCCCTACATCGTAAATGGCCTCAGCCTGGGCCTCCTATTTGCCCTGATCGCTCTGGGATTTATGCTGATTATCGGCGTGATGGAGTTGATCAATCTGGCCCATGGATCTTTGTTTGCCCTGGGCGCCTACCTGGCGATGGTGGTCATATCGCCTCATTTTCCCTGGCTTGGCGCTTTTGGGACCTGGTATCTGGGTTTACCGATCGTTTTGCGCTACGTGCTGGCCGTCGTAATGGCCCCGGCCTTGGTTGCCGTGGTGGGAATGGTCCTGGAAGTCTGTATGCGTCCAACCTATGGGAAGGACCCGCTTTACGGGCTCTTGCTGACCTTCGGTGCAGCACTGGTTATAGAAGAGGCCATTCGGGTTCTGTGGGGATCGGCTGAACAGATGTTGCAGGTACCACAGACCCTTATGGGACCTTTTTTGTTCGGTGGGATGATTTATTCCAAATATCAATTTTTCGCCAGCGCCTTTGCCATTGTCATTATTTTGCTGGTTTGGCTGTTTTTGGAACGAACGCCATACGGAGCCATTATCAAAGCCGGTGCCCATGATTCTGAAATGGTTCGCGCCCTGGGTATCAACCTAACCCGCCTGCGGCTATTTGTGTTTGGTTTCGGGACCGCCCTGGCTGCGATTGCCGGTATTATTATGTCACCGATCTGGGGGCTGCGACCCCATGTGGGCGTGGATGCCGTTATTCCCGCCTTTCTGATCATTACGCTTGGGGGGGTGGGCAGTTTCTTTGGGGCGGTTGTTGCCGGTATTCTGGTAGGCCTGGCCGTGGGTATCACCGCCGGTTTTGCTTCCGAATGGTCGTTGTTGTCCATGTATTTGTTGTTGATCGCCGTGGTTACCGTCCGGGCACGGGGACTGTTCGGCAAAAAGAGTATTCTGGAGGCATAACTATATGGCTGGCATCGGTGGGCCGGTCGGCCACTGGATTACACGAGAGATGGTGATCGCTTTTGCAGTGATCTTTAGCATTCCATTTTGGATCGATGCGGTCGGACTTTACCAGTATCTCGGCGTTGAAATTTTAATATGGATGATCTACGCCTTGGGTTTTAATCTTCTATTAGGCTACACGGGCAAGCCTTCTTTCGGACATGGCGCCTATTTTGGAATCGGTGCCTATGCCTTCGGACTGGCCCAGCAGCATGTGGTGGTGAACGTATGGATAGGGATTGGCATTGCCATCCTGGCAGCCACCCTGGCCGGGGCCATGGTCGCCACGTTCATCTCCCATCGCCGCGGCATTTACTTCGCACTTATGACGATCGCATTCGGACAGGTATTCTGGTTTACGGCTGTCAAATGGCATGCCCTTACCGGCGGGGAAGATGGACTTCAAAACATTCCCCGGCCGAATGTCTTTTCAATCAGCCTTAACGACAACGCAGCCCTGTTTTATCTGGCCTTTTTCTTTTTCGTCCTTGTGGTGATTGCCTTGTGGCGACTGATCCATTCACCCTTCGGTAAAGTCATCAAAGCCATCAAACAAAACGAGATGCGGGCCGGATTTATCGGCTACAACGTACGATTGTTCAAGTTTATGGTTTTCACCATCTCAGCCGGGATCGCCGGTCTGGCCGGAGGGCTTTTTGCCATGGCCCAGGGAAGCGCCTATCCGGATGTCATGAGTCTGCATGTATCCGGGCTGGTGGTGATGATGACCTTAATCGGCGGCGGATTTGTCAGTTTCTGGGGCCCGGTGCTGGGAACCGTCATTTTCTTTTTGGCGCGGGACATACTGGGCGTGTTAACCGAGACCTGGCTGCTGTGGTATGGCCTGATGTTTATCGTGGTCGTGATGTTTAAGCCCGAAGGGCTGGCGGGAATCTGGCAGGATCTTACCCGTACCAGAGGCTCCAAAACAGAGTCTATGGACACGAGTTTGATATCGTCAGCAAGGAGATAATTTATGACCGTAGCACCGCTGTTCGAAGCGCATCGTATTCACAAACGCTTTGGCGATCAGGTCGTGCTGGAAGAAATCAACCTCGCTTTTAAGGAAGGTGAGCTCAGTGGCATCATGGGGCCAATCGGCGCCGGCAAGACGACCTGCTTTAACGTGCTGACCGGCCGCTACAAACCCGACAGAGGACAGGTCATATTCGCCGGTGAACCTATTACCGGGCTGCCGCCACGTGTGATTGCCCAAAAAGGGGTTTCACGTTCCTTTCAGTTAATTAATTTATTTGATGAATACTCAGCCCTTGAAAATGTGCTGATTGCCGTGCCCCAGGTGAGGAATCGTGGTTTTAATATGATCCGCAATATCGAACAGGACACTGCAGCCATCGACAAAGCGGCCCTGGTGCTGGCGCAGGTGGGCCTGAAGGGCAAAGAAAATGAACCATCCGATCAGCTTTCCTACGGCGATCGTCGCGCCTTGGAGATTGCCGTCGCGCTGGCTACTGAACCCCGAATTCTTTTTTTGGATGAACCCACCTCCGGCATGGGCTTAGAGGCCATGGCGCGATTGGCCGAGCTGGTACAAGAACTCAAGCGCACCTATACCATGATCATCATCGAGCACGATATGAAGTTTCTTTTTGACCTGGCAGATCGAATTTCGGTCATCCACTGGGGTCAGGTAATTGCCGAAGGAACACCCGATGAATTGCGGGCCAACAAGTGGGTCCAGTCATCGAATTTAGGAAAACTGGTATGATTCTTGACATAGACCAAATCAACACGTTCTATGGCGAAACCCAGGTACTGTACGATTTATCTCTTGCCGTCGGCCGCGGTGAGGTGGTCAGCCTTTTAGGGCCCAACGGTGCCGGTAAAACAACGACGTTGCGATCTATTTTAGGACTGACGCCGGCCCGGCAAGGTGCCATCTTTTTCGATGGGCAGGATATTACCGCCAGACCCACCCATGAAATCGCAAGAAAGGGCATCGGCTGGGTACCGGACGATCGCCGTATTTTCCCAACCTTAACGGTAGGCCGCAATCTGTCCATCGCCCGCAAGCGTACTCGATTTAAAGCGTGGGACCTAAAGGAAACGTTTGAGATTTTTTCGGCTCTGGAGTATTTGATGGAACGTGAATGTGAGAACCTGTCGGGCGGTGAGATGCAGATGGTAGCGATTTCCAGAGCCCTTCTGGGCTCTCCGGGACTCGTTCTGTTTGATGAGCCAACCCAGGGACTGGCGCCCAAAGTGGCCCAGGATGTCATGTCGGTCGTCATGCGTCTGAAAGAAGAACAAATTTCGGTGTTACTGGTGGAACATAACGCGCATAGTGCGCTGGCCGTCAGTGATCGGGTCTATGTCATGGATCTCGGCCGCATTGTACATGCAGGATCGGCGCGTGAATTGCTGGCCGACGATGCGCTGCGCAGAAAACTTTTGGGAATTTAACCCACCCCGGACAAGCCGGAATTGAATATTGACGATTGAGTATTGAAGAATTGTGGTATCGCTTTGCTCTGTCTTTTATATTAAATTTAGGTGTCAGGTTTCGGGTGTCAGGGAACCGAGGTTCTAATTCCTGGCACCTCTTATGAAACTTCATTGGAAGACTTTGTTGGTTTCGCAAAAAATTCCGAATTCGTCATGCCGGACTTGATCCGGCATCCAGAATAATCTGAAATTACTGGATTCAGGCCTTCGCCGGAAAGACGCTTTAAAGAAATTTTGGCTTTTTACCACATCATCAAGTTTCTTTCTCGATCGGACTGGCCGTTTTTGTGGCCAGAGGCCATGCTGAACACTGACACCTTCAGTTTTTTTACAACGTGTTGCCATTTTACTAACAGCTGTTTGTGGCCGTTAAACCCAGAACCATGAAAGCTGAACCGCTCAACCTATGTTATTGGAGAACCCATGAATAACCGGTCGTCGCTTCTGGCTGTCGAAAACCTCCGCAAGGTTTATACCCGCGGTGTGTTGAACAAACAGGTGACGTTTGAGCTGGAAGCCGATTTTACTATTTCGGCGCCGGCGATTGTCGGGATGATGGGACCGAACGGTTCGGGCAAGACCACCTTATTTGAACTCATCACCGGAAGCAACCGCCCGAACAGCGGCAAGGTGTTTTGCCTGGGACATGATATTCATCAGGTGAAATACCGTGAGCGCGATCGCCTGGCCATTCATTACCACCAGTCCTACCAGGTGCGTCATTTTACCCGAACGCGTCCGTCGTTCATGCTTGAATCCGCCGGTACCTCGTACCCAATGATTCATCTGTTCGACGAGCCGCAGTTCAACACCCAGGACGGTTACATCGGCTTTATGCTGGATTTTTTTCATAAACTCTACGATGAAGGACGGCTTGTGTTTGTCTGTCTGCATCCCAATGAACCCGTTCATCTCGAGATCATGCAGGAAATCTGCCAAAAATATATTTTTGTCTCCAACGGCCGGTTGAGCCACATGCCTGATTTTGATACGCTCATTGCCGATCCTCAGGTCAGGGATTATTTAGGTCACCTAACCCAAAATCTTGGATAAGAAAATGACTCGTGAAAACCTAAAACTTGCGCTGTTGACAGGGGCTGCCGGTGTTCTCGGCAGCGAAACCGCACGGGGGCTGGCTGCAGACGGCTTTCGGGTGATAATGGTCGATCTTGATCGTAAACGCCTGGAAGCCCTGGCACAAGAAATCGGCCGGGGGGCATATCCGCTGGTACTGGATGTCGCTGATCCGCAAAAGATAGCTGAAGCCTGCGCCAAGATTGGCCAAGAGTTCGGCCAGGTTTCCGTACTGGTTAACAATGCCGGTGTGCTCTCCAATCACAAAGCGGCTGAGACCGCCAACGATGAATGGCGCCGTATTATGGCCGTCAATCTGGACGGTGCCTTTTACCTGTGCCGTGAGTGGCTGCCGGGCATGAAAGCCGATGGATGGGGTCGGATCATCAATGTGTGCTCAATGGCCATGAAGACCGGCGGCATCACCGCCGGAACCGCGTATACGTCTTCCAAAGGGGCATTGGCATCCCTGACGTTTTCGCTGGCCCGCGAAGCCGCGTCGCATGGCGTTACCGTAAACGGCATCGCGCCGGCGTACATAAAGACCCCGATGGTGACGGAGCAGCTGACCGAAGAACAGCGCCGTGCATTGCTCGATCAGATACCGGTCGGAAGATTTTGCGAGGCCGAAGAGGTCGCGCACGTGGTGCGGTTTCTGGTGTCGCCGCTATCCGGCTTTATTACCGGTGAGATTATTGACATTAACGGGGGATTGCATATGGACTAATTAATCCGCCGGAGCTTTTTTCCGTCAGATTTTTTCTGTTTTCAAAGGACAGCACACAACCTCGAATATGCTATTTTCGGGGCGGATTAATTAATGGAGTATTCTATGGGAAACATTACACCTGTCATTGATTTTTCAACCGAACTGGCCGATCTGTTCGATCTAAAGGGGAGGGTGGCCTATCTGCCCGGCGGCTATGGCGGCATTGGGGAGGCGATTGCCTGGGGGATGGCCATCAGGGGCGCCAAAGTGGTTGTCTCCGGACGCAGCCGGGAAAAAGCCGAAAAACTGGCTGATCGGATCCGGGCCGACGGCCACGACGCCCTGGGTATCTGTGTAGACGTTCATTCCGTTGCCGGCATCAACGCTTCTGTTGATCAGGTGGTTCGAGAATTCGGCCCACCGGACATTCTCGTCAACTGTGTTGGAACCCAACGTGAAGAACCGCTGCTAGAAGTAACCGAAACGGCTTTTGACGAGGTCTATCGGTCGAATTTGAAAAGTGCCATGTTTCTCGCTCAGGCGGTGGCCCGCCGCCAGGCTGAATGCGGGATAAAGGGAAAACACGTCCACTTGCTCTCGGTGCGCGCCCGGCTGGGTTTGCGCGACCGCGGCTATTCTGCTTACTGCTCCACCAAGGGCGGGCTGGTCATGCTGATCAAACAGCATGCCATGGAGTTGGCCCGGCTCGGCATCACAGTCAACGGTGTCGCACCGACCTTTGTTTATACGGAAATGATCCAGCATGTCATGGATAATCCCGAATTTAAACAGCAATTGCTGGAACGTATTCCATTAGGACGGATAGCGGACCCCAAGGACGTGGTCGGTGCGGTTCTGTTCTTCTGTTCACCTGCTTCTGATTTTATAACCGGCCAGATCCTGTATGTTGACGGTGGTATTACGGCGAGTCAGTAAATTCCTAATTGAAAACATTAAATATAGTACTTGGGAGGATCTACCGATGAACGATCAAGACTTTAAAAGCCCGCTTCACAAAATGGTTTGCACCAGCGAGACGGATTTGTGGAACGACTCGTGTTCTATTCAGGAGTTGTCCTATGCCATTGAACATGGTGCTGCCGGCGCGACATCCAATCCGATCATCGCCGGAGAAGTACTGCACAAGGAAATGCATTTATGGAAAGACCGGATTAAAGAGATAATCGCGGAAATGCCTGCTGCGACTGAGGATGAAGTTACCTGGAAGGTGGTGGAGGAAATTTCCGTAAAAGCCGCCGAGTTGTTAATGCCGGTATTCGATCGAGAGCAGGGCAGAAAAGGCCGTTTGTCCATTCAAACCGATCCCAGGTTTTACCGAGATGCCGAACGTATTGTTCAGCAGGCTGTGCATTTTGATGGTCTGGCACCGAACATTATCGTAAAGATTCCGGTCACCAAAGCCGGTATCGCAGCCATCGAGGAAGCCACCTATCGGGGCGTCAGTATCAATGCCACCGTTTGTTTCAGCGTCCCGCAGTCCCTGGCTGTTGCCGAAGCCGTCGAAAAGGGGCTGACCCGGCGGGAAAAAGATGGTAAAGACATCAGCCGCATGGGTCCGGTGTGCACGATCATGGTGGGTCGGCTCGATGACTGGCTGAAGGTGATCGCCAATCGTGATGACATCGTTACCGAACCACATTTCACTGAATGGGCCGGTGTGGCTGCCATGAAGAAGGCCTATGGCAAATACAAACAGCGGGGATATCGATTGCGCTTGCTTTCGGCGGCGACACGCAATCACATGCACTGGTCCGAATTCATTGGAGGGGATGTGGTCGTGACGCTCACCCACGAATGGCAGCGAAGATTTATTGCTTCGGATGTCGAAGTGATACCCCGCATGGACACTCCTGTAGATCCCCAGATCGTCGATGGTTTGTCCACGAAGTTTGCAGAATTCCGTCGTTCATATGATGAGAACGGCATGACCATCGATGAATTTGACAATTACGGCCCGAATGTGAGGACCTTACGTCAGTTTATCGCCGGATATCACGATTTGGTTGGAACCATTCGAGATTTGATGCTCCCCAATCCCGATATTTAAACGCCGAAAGGGGCCGCCCGGTTTGCAAAAAAAGCCGGGCGCCAGGGTCATTTTGGAAATCCGGATTTTGTTTTTGGCTACTTTTCGCTAGATGTTGATCGATTCCCCTTTTTCTCGCAGGAATTCCGAAGCGCTTTTTTCTATGCAGAATCCGGCACGCACACAAACTGGAGCCATCACCGAAACCATTCGCGGAATCGTTGACCGGGTAACTTACCACAACCCGGACAACGGCTGGTCTGTGCTTCGCGTATTGCCATTTCATAATCCCCACCAGCAAGAAACCGTCATTGTTCACCAAACCAAAGTGTTCGCCGGCGCCACCATGGAGTTTCAGGGCGCCTGGACGATTCATCCCAAGTTTGGCCGTCAGTTCAAGGCCACAAAAGCGGTGGAGAGAAAACCGGCTACCACCGCGGCGCTTGAAAAATATTTAGGATCAGGTCTCATAAAGGGTGTCGGTCCCAAAACAGCGAAAAAAATCGTGCAACATTTTGGCAAACAAACCCTTGAAATATTTGAAGGGGACATTGGCAGACTTACTGAGATAAATGGAATCGCTCAAAAAAAGCTGGAAACGATCAGGGATGCCTGGATTGAACATCGTGCCATCCGGGAAGTGATGATCTTTCTTCAATCCCATGGTATCAGCACTCTTTTTGCCGTCAGAATTTACAAAGCCTATGGTGATAATGCCATTGAATACGTGACTGAAGATCCGTACCGGTTATCCAATGATTTTTATAGGATCGGATTTTTTACAGCTGATAAAGTGGCGCAAAGCATCGGTCTTGAGTTGGACAGCCCGCAGAGGATCATGGCTGCGATAAAACACGTCCTTGCGGCAAGCAGAGAATTTGGCCACTGTTACCTGACACAATCACAGATCCGGATTCAGGTCAAAGAGCTGATCGAGCAGGATCTTGCTGACCGTTTGCCAGGGTTGCTCGACGAAATGGGGCGGGACGGCCTTGTAATGGTCCGCGAGATAGCAACTGCAGATAAAGCTTCGGAGCCGTGCTACTATTCAAAGTCGCTTTATTTTGATGAGCTTTATGTGGCAAAGAAGATTAGAAGTTTGAATACCCCCCCAGTGATTGACAAGAAACGGGTTGATCGCTGGATTGACCTTTACTGTCGCAGTAACGCCATTTCATTAAGTGACGAGCAGGCTGCTGCGGTCAGGGGTATTGTCTGCGATCAGTTTTCAATTTTAACCGGTGGTCCCGGTTGCGGTAAAACAACAACGACGCTGGTGCTCGTCAAATTGCTTGAAGCCATGAAACTGAAAGTCTTGTTGGCGGCTCCCACCGGCAGAGCCGCCCAGCGAATGACAGATGTCATCGGCAGAGCGTCTAAAACGATTCACCGCCTGCTGGAATGGCAAATTGGCAAGTTCAACAAAAACGAGGAAAATCCCCTTGACGTTGATTTTTTGATTGTTGACGAATGCTCCATGTTAGATATAAACCTGACCGCATCACTGTTAAAAGCGGTTCCGCGGCATAGTCAGGTGCTCTTTATCGGTGATGCAGATCAGCTGCCCTCGGTTGGCGCCGGAAACGTTCTGCGGGACATGATAACCGCCGAAAAGATTCCGTGTTTCAGGTTGACAAAAATCTTTCGCCAGGCACAAGAATCGCTCATCATCGGCTATGCCCATCAAATCAACATCGGAGAGATACCGTATATTGACTCACCATTTAAAAAACCGGAAATATGGCAAGACGGGGCTGATTGCCTGTTTTTGGATTCGGATGAAGCAACCCAGGAGCAGCTAAGCTTTATTGCAAGGGTCAAAAAATACCAAGAGTTGAAAACTGCCGACCACCCGGACGAACCAGAATCGAACCTCTATGAATTTCGAGTAAATGAGCCCCTCGTCCCCTACGAAACCGAATTGACCATCCCACGGAAATTTCAACACGTCGACCTCGAAAAAATATCAAAAGCCCAAACCAGAGTCGATGAATTGCTGGCAGTTCTAAAAAAGGTACACCCATGGTCAGCGCTCTATTACGGCCTTTCAGCAACTGACGTCGTCAAAAAACTCTATTTGGAATGGATACCGAAATATTTTGGAAGCGACATTGAAATCCAGGTTATCACTCCCATGACCAGAGGGAGTCTGGGCACCGTCAACCTGAACAAGATGCTTCAGGAATCTGCCAATCCGCCGCAGAAAGGTAAACGCCAATTGCAGATGGGCGAAAGGACCTTCAGGGTCGGTGACCGGGTTATCCATCGCAGAAACAATTATGATCTGGGCGTATTCAATGGGGACATTGGGGTTATTGAGGAGGTCAACAATGAGGAGCTGACATGTGTGGTGTCGTTTTTTCCGGATCAAAGATTCGTCGAATATCAACGCGAAGACATTTCTGAACTGGACTTGTCATATGCCATCACCATCCACAAATCACAGGGCAGCGAGTTTGGAGCGGTAATTATTCCGGTACTCACCCAGCATTTTAAGATGCTGTTTCGAAATCTTATTTACACAGGTCTGACCAGAGCCCGAAAACTGGCTGTTTTGGTGGGGACCCGCAAGGCATTGGCCATGGCGGTTAGAAATCAGGATACCAGCCAAAGACAGACCTATCTGAAAGAGCTTTTACAGTAGATTATTGACAAATGAGGTAGCCTCCCTATTTTTAATGAAATTTCATCAGACGATAGACCCTCTCTATTGCCATGCATGAAATAAAAACCCTAAAGAAAGGAGAGCAGAAATGAGAAGATCACATCTAAGAGCTGTTGTTTTTTTCCTGGCATTGATGACATTAATATTCAGCGCCCCAGCGTTTGCTGCAGACAAGCCCAACATCCTGGTTATCTGGGGTGACGACGTGGGCCGCTCGAACATCAGCGCCTACACCATGGGTATGATGGGGTACAAGACGCCCAACATAGATCGGATTGCAAATGAAGGTATGATCTTCACCGACTATTATGGTGAACAATCATGTACCGCCGGAAGGTCATCTTTTATCATGGGGCAGAGCGTCTTCCGAACCGGCCTCTCCAAAGTGGGTCTGCCCGGCGCAGAGCTCGGCCAGCGCGAGGAGGATCCCACCATCGCCGTGTTTCTCAAAGATCTGGGCTATGCCACCGGTCAATTCGGCAAGAACCACCTTGGCGACCGCGATGATCACCTTCCCACCAACCACGGCTTTGACGAATTCTTCGGCAACCTCTATCACCTCAACGCGGAAGAGGAACCCGAGAATGAAGACTACCCGGGCGACATGAAATTGGCGGACGGCACCACATTCCGACAGAAATTCGGTCCCCGGGGCGTGATCAAGTCATCGGCTGACGGCAAAATAGAAGACACGGGCCCCCTTACA
>JARFPZ010000664.1 GCA_029288035.1 Desulfosarcina sp. | reverse complement strand
AGGCAAATCCGGCTGCCAAAAAACTCTTCGAGCTGGTGACAGTCCCAATCAATGATGTTAGCGCTCAGAATAACCTCATGCGCGATGGAGAGAAAAAACGCGAGGATATCCGTCGTCACGCGGAGGAGTGGGTGGCCAAGCACCAGGCAGAGTTTGACAACTGGATTAAAGAGGCGTTGAAGGCAGCCCAATAACCATTTTAAAATAAGTGAGGAAAAATGACTCCAAAGAATGAGACACAAGGTCCGCCGATTGAATGTAAAAACCTTTGGAAGATATACGGTCTAAGAGACAAGGAAGCACTTGCCGCAATCCAGGCCGAGGGGCTCGATAAAGATGAAGTCCGGGATCGCTTCGGCTGTGCGGTTGGCGTCGTTAACGCCACGTTCAACGTTAACCAGGGGGAGATCTTTTGTGTCATGGGTCTCTCTGGAAGCGGCAAGTCCACCCTTGTCCGGCATATCAATCGGCTGATCGAGCCTACGGCCGGACAGGTATTGATTGAGGGTGTGGATATCGGCAAGGCCGGTAGCGAAGCGTTGCGACGGTTGCGGTCCGAGAAGATCGGCATGGTGTTTCAACATATGGCCTTGCTGCCACATCGCAACGTGCGCGAGAATGCCGCCTTTGCCCTGGAGCTGCGTGAGGTGGGGCGCAAAGAGCGTCTTGAGAAGGCTGAAAAGGCGCTGGAAATGGTTGGGCTGGACGGATGGGAAACCTACTATCCGGACGAGTTGTCGGGAGGTATGCAGCAGCGTGTCGGACTCGCAAGGGCGATTGCCGCTGATCCAGACATTCTATTGATGGATGAACCGTTCAGCGCGCTGGATCCCCTCATTCGGCGTCAGTTACAGGACCAATTCATCGAACTTTCACAAATGATGCAGAAAACGACGATTTTCATCACCCACGACTTGGATGAAGCGATTCGTTTAGGAAATCGTATCGCCATCATGAATAACGGTGAACTGGTACAGATCGGCACCCCGGAGGATATCGTCACCCAGCCGGCCGATGATTACGTGGCCGATTTTGTCGCCGGCATCTCGCGTCTGCACCTTGTTTTCGCGCCAACGATCATGCATCCCAGCGTGGTTTTCCGTAGTAAACATCCCGATGCCGAGGTAGAGAACTGTCCAACGGCGAGTCCCGATGCCGATCTCAATCATCTGATCGACATCATGGTGGAGACCGAAGAACGGTTTATTCGCATCATCGAGGAAAATAAATGTGTGGGGGTGGTGACCCGGGGCAGTCTGCTGAGGGCCATTCAGGGTAAGGAGACGTCGTAAAAAGATTCCGCTAAATGAGGTCCTCGCCCGGAATGACCGCATGCATAACGATGAGAACAAACCAAAGGACATCCTGTGTCATGTGAGAGAATGAATCGTCCAAAACAAGGTGGAGTTCGACAGCCGGATCGAACAAGCACTGAAAAGCGCAATGGTAGATAATGCCATTTAAAGCCGTAGAAAAGAGTACTGCCTCCAGAATGGTGGTTGAGCAGATTCTGGATAGTATTAGAACCGGGGAGTTTAAACTCGGGGAAAAATTGCCTTCCCAAAAGGATCTGGCTGATTTGTTCGGCGTCGGTCGTTCATCGGTGCGGGAAGCTATCAAAGCCTTGGATGCGATGAAATATATGGATGTTATTCAGGGCAAGGGGACATTTTTCAAAAAAAGTATTCCGTCCGATGATCAATCCCTTACAGATCTGAAGAATGCATTAGATTCGGTTGCGTTTTCGGATTTAATGAAAGCCAGAGTGATTCTGGAGAGCAACGCAGTGGAGTTGGCTGCCGCTTCAGTTGATCCAAACCATATCCATGGCTTGCAGAAAGCAGTTAAAAAACTCCAGGAAAGCGAAGAGGATAGAGAAAAGTTTATAAAAATAGACTTGGCGTTTCATCTCGCTCTTGCCGAAGCCACCAATAATATCGTGATCTATGAAATGATGAAACTTATCCTTGAGAAAGTTCATCATCACCATTTAGTATATTTCGGCATTTCGTCTGAACTGCGAGAAAAAACAATCTTCACTGCTAATCAAATCTTGTCTCATATAATTAAAGGAGATGGGAAGAAAGGGGCCGCCTGCATGCGCCGCCACTTGAGCTTGGTGAAAGAAGTTCTGGTAACTGAAGAAACATCAAATAAAAGGTTACGATAATGAAAATAGGATTTATCGGAACTGGCGCTATCACGACGGCGATGGTTGAAGGCCTGTGTACGACTGAGAATCCGCCATCGGACATCGTGGTATCGCCCCGGAATAAGAACAAGGCTGAAAAACTGGCGGCCCGATTCGAAAATGTTCGGATTGCCGGGGACAATCAGATTGTCATTGATGAATGTGATTGTATTGTACTGGCGGTTGTCCCTCAAATCGCGGCGCCTGTGCTTGGCGCGCTTCATTTCCGGAAAAAACAACAGATTATTTCCGTGATAGCGATAAAGCTTATTTCCGAAATTAAATCGCTGGTAGACCCGGCCACCGACATAATCCGTGCCATCCCGTTGCCGACCGCTGCACGCCACATGGGGCCGATTGCTTTTTTCCCTTATACATCATGGGCGGATAAAATTTTCAGAGATATCGGTGATTCGATCGCGGTGAACGACGAGAAAGAGCTGGGTATCATCGCAGCCATCACCGCGCTGATGGCTCCCTATTATGCGCTGATGGAAGCGGTATGCCGTTGGGGCGTGGCCGCGGGAATGGATTCAAAAGCGTCCGGTAGCTATGTCGGATCGATGTTTCAGGCAATATCCGTATTGGCAAGGGAGTCGTCGGCCGACTGTTTCGAAAACCTTGCGGCAGAGGCTTCCACCCCCGGCGGACTAAACGAGCAGGCACTCAAGGAAATTCGAAAACAAGATGGATTTGATGCATTCACTAAGGCTTTGGATGTCGTCCTCGCAAGATTAAAGGGTTCGTCGGCCGGGTGTTGATAAGATATGCAGATCGATTTAGAACAGATTCACGAGGCGTCTTTAAAAATTCTTCGGAAAACGGGTGTCCTGCTCGATCATCCTGAAATTGTGGAGATGGTAAAAAAACACGGCATTCAGGTCTCTGAACAGGTCGCCTATTTCACAGGCCCACAGATAATGGAGTGGATCCAAAAAGCACCCGGCAGTTTCACCCTATTTGGCCGTAATCCTGAGTATGATGTTTGCATCGGCGGAGACACGACCGTATTCGCTGCCGGATATGGCGCGACGTTCATCGTCGACGAGAGCGGGGCAAAAAGGAATGCACGCCTGGAAGACTACCTCAAATTTTTGAAGCTTGTCCATCAGAGCGATTATTTCAGTATCAACGGCGGTCTGCTGGTTCAGCCTTCCGACATCTCCATTGCCGGACCTTTTCCATTGCTGTTGTACCAGAGCATGTTGCATTCCGACAAGTGCCTCATGGGAGGGAGTGACGGCGCCAGGGAAACCCAGCAATCCATGGATCTCCTGAATATCTGTTTTGGTGACCGCCTTCATCTCATTCAAAAACCGCGCATGGTTTCCATCATTAACAGCAGCAGTCCATTGCGGTTTAACCGTGACAGTCTGGACAAACTACGCATCCATGCCCACTACGGTCAACCTGTACTGATCACCGCCGCCGTGATGGGTGGAACAACGGGGCCTGTGACACTGGCCGGAACCATTGCCCAGGCCAATGCCGAAACGCTGGTCGGCATTGCGGTTTCACAGATGATCCGAGAGGGTACCCCCGCGGTCTACGGAACCCAGTCGACGCTGGCGGACATGCAGACAGGTGCCTATGTGTCAGCCTCCCCGGAGCATGCGTTATGCATTCGCGACGGGGCACGATTGGCCAGATTTTATGGTTTGCCATGCCGTGGCGGCGGCAGTAAAAGTGATGTGCACTTTGTGTCGACCCTAAGTGGCTTCGATAGCATGCTGACAATGCTCACTACCTGTATGGAAAAGATGAATATCGTCGTTCTGAGCGCCGGCATATTGGACAGTGCCATGGCCATGTCGTATGAAAAATTTCTGCTGGATCTGCAAATTATTGCCATGGCCAAGCGCTTTGCTCAAGGGGTCCATATCGATGTCGAAACCCTGGCGCTGGACGCCATCCACGAGGTTGGGCCGGGGGG
>JARFPZ010000660.1 GCA_029288035.1 Desulfosarcina sp. | reverse complement strand
GCATGGCCGCGATGGCGGCGATTACCGACATAATGATCAGGATAACGTCAATGGGTATATCGCCCGGTGTGAGACCAAATACCAGTGCCAGTACCAGCACTCCCAGGCCGCCGGCAAACCCGATGCCGATACTGCCCAGGCGGGCACCCAGAAATATAAAGATTAAAACGACCAAAAGTTCAATAATCCACATGATAATTTTCCTTCCTTCAGGGAATCTTGTAAGATCCCATGAGATCTTTTGTCTGGCCTGTGAAAACACCCTGGTTTTTATTAATAAAAACGGATGACCAGGTGAAAGTAAACGTGCCTTCGATGTCTTGTAAACTGCCGGTGCCACCCACGAATTCTCCGGTCACTTTGACACGCTGCTCAAGTGGCCGCCCGCTGAGCACAATGTAGGCCTTATCACCCTCCATGCTTCGCCAGACGCAGCGCGCCGAGCCGCCCGTTAAAGAATCCGAAAGGCCTATGCACTCTGCCCAGTAATCGCGCACCTCACCGATATCGTCCTGAAGGTTGACATGACCCGTGAGCCTGAAGGTGCTGACCTCACGGCCCTCCACGAAATCAAATGCCTGGCGCTGGCCACTGGCAATCCAAGTCCCTGCAAAGGATCCTGCTCTCTCGGCGGATACATCCTGAGGCAGGATAAAACCCGTTACCAATAGGGAGATGGTCATTGCGAAAGCCAGCAAAAAAATTTTGATACGGTTTCCCATCGTAATTTTCCTTTTAATCAAATAAAAACTCCGGGTCAGGCGTGTTTAAGTCAAGCAATCCCATTTTTGATATTTTTTTATTATTCGTTCAAAAATTTAATTTCGATTTGTCCTGACAAAAGAAGATACTTTTGCCATCTTGCAAAATAAATTATTCATAATCTACTTCACAAATTTATTCAATTATTAAAATTGTATCAAAAGTGCTTGCTTTCACAGTCTTCGAAGGGTAGCAAAATATTGCATATTACATCATCTAAGGTAACAAATTTTGCTTCGACTAAAAGTAGAGGTTACGTGCCATGCACAATCGGATTGAGCCCACAATTATCTCAGCTTTTTTTAAAACAACTTTTCCGATCCGTAAGTGGTTTCCTATTCCCCATTTTTTGTCATGTACTTTTGAAAAGTGCGCATGGCAACCTGATGAATAAGAGCCTGGGTGAGGATATATAAACCCCAGGGCAGCTGGGGCCTGAAATCATGAATAGCCGCAATGGTATAACGGCCGTCCAGTACGTCTCGAAACTCAAATCGTGGTTTTAACTCGTCATGCCCCCTTGCAAGAAGACCTCCAGTAATGAAATACATGCGCCGATCAGACGAACTATGTTTTTGCTGAAAGCTCAAAGTTAAGAGATGCAGCTTGGGGAAACGGCTAAAGATGCGACAGGTGCCGGTGTCATCCACTTCACAAAGTACAAATGGGCGAGCAAAGCGCGGAAGCCATTGGAAAAAACTGTCGGCGACCCAGGTAGCGTTTTGACCCGGTTGCAGAACAATGCGCTGAATCGACCGGACGTTACTTTTGGAGTGCAGGCCGGCCATATATTTTTTAAGGAACGGCAGGCGTGGATTAGCTGGAATCCGTCCCCATTTTTTAAGATACGGAACAATCATCTCACGAGGCATCACAGAATCCTCGGCAATAAATTGCTGTAACGGATTGTCACATACCACCAAATCATGGCCTAAAGCCTCAACGGTAAACTTGATCAGGGATGGATGGGCATGCCTGTCAAGCAAGTGCAGGTACCAGGCGTAAAGATGAGCCGGGAAGTATGGGACGGTAATGGCAATGTGTTTCTTTTTCAATGAAATTGCGGCCCTGTTCAGCATGTCCCGAAACGTCAAGACCAACGGTCCGCCAATGTCATAGTCTTTGCCGTATTCTGCCTGATTGCCAAGACAATATCGAATTGCTCGGATGACATCAGTTACGGCTATGGGTTGTTTACGCTTGTCAGCCCAATCCGGAATTAACACGATCGGCAATCGGGTAGCAATGTTAGCCAGCAGTCGAACCGCATTGCTACCCGGTGCCACGACTAAACCGGCCCGCAGGACGGTTAGCGGTGTCCCATAATTCGACAGGGCTTCAATTACCTCGTTATGCCGCTTCAGGAATCCTGATGAAATATTACCTTTCGGAATGAGGCTACCTAAATAGATAATTTGTTTGATACCCTCGAGACTGGCAGCCCGGGCGACATTATCGGCGATGAGCAGATCCATGTCTTCACATTCTGCCTGGTCTAGGCGGGCGGTGGGGACTCTGGTGTGGACGAGGTAAATGATGTAATCGCAGCCGTTTATGGCCTTCTCCACATCCTGCCTCGAAAAAGGTTCACAGGAACGCCACGAGAGGGAAAGGCCGGGTTCCGTTTCCTGCATTTGGTCCTGGGAACCAACAAGGGCAATAATATCATATTCCCTTGCCAAATCACGACTCACGACGGTCCCTATGGCACCACCCGCTCCGGCTACTACTACTTTTGGTCGACCTTGTGCAGACATTATGATTTGCTCTATGTAAGTTCCAGAATAGGCCTTGAAAGGGAAGCATTAAGCATAGCCCCTATCGCCGGGCCGCATTTGCAAACAAAAAGCATACCCAGCCATTTCGGCATTACGGGAGTTGGCTATTTTCCATCCGCATATCTAAATGCGTCGATACAAGATGCTCCAACGGTGGATAAAAGGGTCTATCCAATTTACGAATGTCTACCGTTTTTAAATATGATTGGCAACTGTTACAGATTTCAAGACGATATTCCTTTTCTATATCACTGAATTGATAATGCAACTTCCGACTATCTGTTTCCCCGCAAAATGCACATCGTATTCTGCGAGCAGACCATTCATTCCAGCAGAAACCGCAAACCAGATGGCGGTTCCCTTGGGCATCGATGACCGACAATACCGGCTGACTGCCGCAGATCGGGCAGCCGGGTTTCTGCCAACAAAAATCTTTTGGAATAAAGTTTTTTAAAATTGAAGCATAGGAAACCAGTGACGGTTTGATACTATTGTAAGAAAGCATTTCTATGGGTTGCGGACGAGAATTGTATTTTAGTGCAATGGCATCAAATACATCCTTATCCTCATTTAATATAGCGAGAAAGAAAGGCTCAGGGTTAAAATCTTCCAACATCAATGCTCTCATGAATGAAGACTCTGAATTCAGCTCCTTAGCATCACTGTTAGATGCGATGACACATAACTCCTTGAAAAGATGCCGTGAGGATTTCCTATCAATGGTGAACTCGGGTTTATCGAAAAGGGCTCTTTCCTGCAGTTGAAAATATTTTAACCGTTCCTCTGTGACCTCAACCGGACAAGATTGCACTAATTGCCGAGCTTCTTCCTGCGCAACAAATATAGGTACATATAGACTCAGAATGGATTTATATGCTGGGCGAGCGGCTTTTAATATATCAAACGCGGTATTTATTTCGCCTATAGTGATATGGCGGGAAACAGGTGTTTTACTCATTCTTGCCTTACCCAATGCATCGACAAGGGTTATTAACAATATCATTCATTCTTTTCCGATAAGTCTTTAGCCTGCCTTTCGGCTCAGGGGGCTCTGTTTCATATCGCAATAACTCACTGTGCTTTCCAGCGTTTCGGATCGAACGCAGCCGCATATTTATGATACTTATCGGCAGCAAAGGCCGTCAGGAAAATTACGCGCACATCATCAGGATCGAGTAGGCGAGCATCCGGGTATGTCAACTTGACTTTCTCAAACCGTTCATTGGCCAGTTCTTGCATGTGTTCCAGGTCTCCGAAATTAAGAGCGCCGGTTGGACACGTTTTGACACACGCCGGTTCCATGCCTATCTTTACGCGGTCATTGCACATGGTGCACTTGTTTAGCATTCCGCTGCTATCCCTGCGGGGAACATCATAAGGACAGGCCCCAATGATATCCTCGGCCTTTAGATTCCGGGTCTCGGAAGTATAAACAACCGCACCGGTGTCTTCATCCTGATAGATAGCGTCTGAATTCTGGGCCCACAGCAAGCAAGGCGGAATTAAGCAGTGGCGGCATTGATCCGGGAAAAAAAGCCATTTGAGCTTGCCGCCGATGATTTCCTCCTTCATCCGCACAAGTTTGTAGGTGCTGTATGAGAGGTCGGACGGGTTTTGTAAATTGCCCTGATTCTTGGTTTTTTCGACCGGTAAATCGTTCCATTGTTTACAGGCCACCTGACAACCTTTGCAGGCCGTGCAGCGGGTTGTGTCAATAAAAAATCCTTTGCTCATCGTTTGATCCTCGGCTATTTTTTGTAAATATTGACCATAAACGCCTTATATTCGAGAATCTCGGAGACCGGATCGACCGTGGTGGCAACCAGGACGTTGGCGCTTCCCTCCTTGCCTCCTTCCGGCCAGCGCCAGCCAAAATGCCAGGGTACGCCGACCTGGTGCACGACTTTGTCGACAATTTTCATGGGCCGAAAACGATGCGTCACCACCGCGGTGCATTCCAGCTCGCCGCGGGTACTGGCGACAAACACGCGTTCACCCGGCTTGATCTTTTTCATCTTCGCCAGTTCATGGCTCATTTCGACAAACACCTGGGGCTGCAGTTCCAGGTTACAGGGAACTGCCCGGGTTACGGTTTGCCAGTGCTCGGTCAGACGGTAAGTCGTACAGACGATCGGATACAGTGGATCATCGGTCGCCGGCAAGTCACCCTTCTTTGAATAATGCAGCAAGGGATTTCTGCGCTGGGAACTTAAAAAATTATCGGCAATCGGGCCCTCGAGCGGTTCGTAGTGTTCCGGAAATGGTCCGTCCGCGAGTCCAGGCCCGTAAATCTGACCCAGGCCGTGGGGCCGCATGATGAACGGAAACCGTCCGGCGTCAGTGGCCGATCCGTCCGGATGCTCAAGCGGCATGCCGCCGCCGTCGATAACATCCCCCACCCATTGGCCGTCAACATACCTGCCGCCGCTGACCTTCCCGTCAAACCGAACGACCCAATGTTCAGAATCCCAGGGCTGCCCCTTGAGATCCACCGCGGCCCGATTGTATATGATCCGTCGGTTCAGCGGCCAGGCCCAGGCAAATTCCGGATAGCTGCCAATATTGTTGGTCACGTCCTTCTGCTCGCGTCGCTCAGACTTATTGCCTTCTTCCGTGTAACTGTTGCAATAGAGCCAGTTGCCGCTGGAGGTGCGGCCGTCATCTTGCAACAGCCCAAAGCCGGGCACGAGCGACCCCTTGCGGTAAACCTTGCCTTCGACCGTCACGTCCTCGAGAAAATAGCCGTTGATTTCTTTGGCCACCTTATGCGGATCAAATTCGCCGGCGGTGGTGTAGTCCCATTTGAGGTTGCGGATGGGTTCGGGAAAGACACCGTCTTTAGCGTAAAGCGCTTTCAGTTTGTTGCCGAGTTCCATCAGAATCTGGCCGTCGTCTTTGCTTTCACCCAGCGGTTTGGGCCCCTGATAACGCCACTGCATCCAGCGCCCGCTGTTTGTAATACTGCCTTCCTTCTCCACCCAGGTGCAGGCCGGCAGGCTGAAAACCTCGGTTTTAATCTCTTCCGGTCGCATGCCGGGCCCATGCCAGAACGCACTGGTTTCCGTATCAAATATATTGACGTGCACCAACCAGTCCAGGCGTGTCAGCGCCTTGCGAATGAGGTTGACATTGCCGCAGGAAGCTGCCGGATTCATACCCCAGGCAAAAAACCCTTTGACCCTGCCATGCCACATGGCCTTGAATAACCTCCACCAGGAGTAGCTGCGGTCGTCTTTGCATTTGGGCATCCATTCATATCCGAAGTTATTATCTGCCGTGGCAGTGTGACCGAACATGGATTTGAGAAAACTTACCGAATATTTCGGATAGTTTTGCCACCAGTTGACGGAAAGCGGGTCGTTGCTCACGGGCGTGTTTTTTTTGTTATAGATTGCCAGATTTTTGTGGGAGTCGCGCGGTACTTTCAAATATCCCGGCCAGCTCCCGAAAAGCAGGGCGTGGTCGGTTGAGCCCTGCACATTGCTTTCGCCGCGCAGGGCATTGATGCCGCCGCCCGCCAGTCCCATATTGCCCAGCAAAAGCTGGATGATGCACATGGCCCGGATGTTCTGAACCCCCTTTGAATGCTGGGTCCAACCCATGGCATACATCACCGTTCCGGCGCGCGAAGGGGCTCCGGTGGCACAAAATGTCTTGTATACTTCAACCAGGCTTTTTTGAGGAGTACCGGTAATCTTGGAGACGGTTCTCAGATCGTAGCGAGCATAGTGCTTTTTCAACAACTGGAAGACACACCGAGCGTGGCGAAAGGTGACGTCACGCCTGGGAACCCCTTTCGTATCCGTCTCAAAAGCCCATCGGGTTCGATCATAGCGCTTTTCTTCCGGGTCAAACCCGGCAAACAGACCATCGTCGAAACCATACTGCGCATTTACAATAAATTGGGCATTGGTGTAGTTGGCCGCATAGGTTTTCTGGTAGAGGGCATTGTCTATGAGGTATTTGATCATGCCGCCCAGAAAGGCGATATCGGTGCCGGAGCGCAAAGGTTCATAAATATCTGCCATGGCCGCCGTGCGCGTGAACCTGGGGTCCACACAAATCAGTTTGGCGCCGTTATCCTTGGCCTGCATGACATATTTAAAATATATGGGGTGATTTTCAGCCGGGTTGGCCCCCATCACCACAATGCAATCGCTGTTTTTCAGGTCGTTCCAGTGATTGGTCATGGCACCGCGTCCGAACGACTCTGCCAGAGCCGCTACCGTTGAGCTGTGTCACAACCGCGCCTGGTGTTCGATATACACCAGGCCCAGGGCGCGCAGCAATGTCTGCAATAGCCAGCATTCCTCGTTATCCAGGGCTGCGCTTCCCATCGAGGCGATGTTGGTGACCCGGTTGACCACGTCACCGGCATCGTTTCTATGGATGAAACCGGCGTCGCGGGTCTTTTTGATCCGGTCTGCTATCCGGTCAAGGGCCCATTCCCAGGAAACGGGTTCCCATTTATCTGAATAAGGCGCCCGGTACATCGGCCGGGTGAGGCGATTTTCGTTTTCGACGAACTGGTGCAATCCGGATCCCTTGGAACACAGGGCCCCCCGAGAGATCACATGATCCGGATCACCTTCAATGCTCAAGGTGCGCCGGTCACCGTCGAGGCGCGTGTGCACGATGGCGCCGCAGCCAACGGAACAGTAAGGGCAGATGGTTTTGGATTCCCTTGCGCGTTCAAGTTTAAACTCCTGCGCGTGGGCTTTAATCGGCTCAAGATCGAAACC
>JARFPZ010000561.1 GCA_029288035.1 Desulfosarcina sp. | reverse complement strand
TGGTCGCAGCAAAAATGCTGGATTTCGGACGAATCGTTCTGAATTTTTTTTTCTTATTTTTTTTGGTTTAAAAAAAAACCAAGAACTTGTATTAAAACCACATATTCCCAAAATTCTCAATATTTTTGCGAGCACGTTTTGACTTGACAGATAATGTGACCATAGTATTATGACCATGTCATGTATGCAACAGATGGAGGTTAAAAGATTCAAAGTCAGGGTTCAAAGATTACAACCATTCGATAATGTTCATTTAATCAATTCTTGTTGGTCACACATAATTTATTATATGAATTTTAATAGGAATCCATTATGGAGCAGATGATTTCAAAATCAAAGTTTAAGCCTCGCGCTTTGCATTATTTCCGTGAAGTTGAGAAGACTGGACGGGCATTGATTATTTGCGATCGTGGCAAACCGGTTTTAAAAATTGTGCCTTATGCAGAAGATCCCGAAGAGGCCTTGAAGGCTCTTCGCAATACGGTCATTAATTACACGGATCCAACTGAGCCTGTCGGGCTGGAAGATTGGGAAGCTTTAAAATGATCGTGCTGGATACGCATATCTGGATCTGGTTTATCAGTAAGCCGGAGATCCTGTCAAAGAGAGCGAAAAAAGCGGTTTTCGCAGCAGTAAAGGAGAAAAGCGTTTTAATCTCATCGATGAGTGCTTGGGAAGTCGCTCTTCTGGTAAAGAAGAAGAGATTAACGCTTTCGCTGGATGTTACCGATTGGATAGCAAAATCTGAAGGTCTGCCATTTATTCGATTCATTGAAATTTCCAACTCCATAGCGGTAAAATCGGTTAACTTGCCCCAACCGCTTCACCCGGATCCTGCGGATCGGATCATCATAGCTTCCGCGTTGTCGGCTGGAGTTCCTTTGGTGACCAAAGACAAAAAATTATTAGATTATCCCCATGTTAAGACGATCTGGTAAAATGGAAAGGACGACCCATTGGACATTTGGATGACTCTGAGAAAGGCCCGGGATTTATATCCCGACAAAATCGCCGTTGTTGACGGTGACCGCTCGTTTACCTATGCCCGGATTGGTGAGCGCGTAAATTCACTGGCACGTTTTTTCCAGGCCCGGGCTATCCAACCACAGGACCGTGTCTCCATTCTCGAAGTCAACTCCCTCGCCTTTTTGGAAACCTACTATGCGGCCGCCGGAATCGGCGCGATTTTGAATCCGCTGAACTATCGCCTGGCATCAAAAGAAATTGCCTTCATTTTGAGGGATTCCGGCTCCCGCTGGCTGGTGACCGGATCCCGTTTTGCTTCGCTGGTAAAAGGGATTCTTGAGGAAGATACACCGCTGGAGGGTATCGTCTGGATCGGCGATCCGCCCACTTTTTCTCAAGACACCGCAAGTTACGAATATGAAGACGCGATTCGTACCCATGCCGGTCTTTTCAAACCCGTCAAAATGCATGAAGATGATGTTGCTCACCTTTACTATACCAGCGGCACCACTGGCCGTCCCAAAGGCGTGATGCTCACCCATAAAAACGTTTGCCTCCATGCGCTGGGAACCATTGCCGAACTAAAACTCACAGACAGCGACATCTGGGGACATATTGCTCCCATGTTTCACCTGGCAGATGCCTGGGCCGCATTTGCCATCACCTGGGTGGGCGGCCGCCATGTGATGGTACCCCAGTTTGAGGCCGAGGCGGTGATGGCCACCATTGAAAAAGAGCGCATATCTTTGAGCAATATGATACCCACCATGCTCAACCTGATGATCAAGCACCCCAAGATCGGCGAGTTTGATTTTTCAAGTCTGCGGGTAATTCTAAGCGGCGGGGCACCGATTGCGCCGGAAATTGTCCGAAGCATCATGGAGGCTTTTGGCTGTGACTATATTCAAACCTACGGCATGACGGAGACCAGCCCTTATCTGACCTTCAGTATTATCAAACAGCACTTGCAGGACCTGTCACTGGAAGATCAATTCAAATACAAATCCAAAACGGGTCGACCTTTCATGGGGGTGGACCTTAAAGTAGTAGACGAAAAGGGAAACCCGGTCGAAGCCGATGATACGCAAGTAGGTGAAATCTGGGTCCGCGGTGATACGGTTACCCCTGGATACTGGAATCTAAAGCAGGAAACCGAACAGGCTTTTTCAAATGGATGGCTTCGCACCGGAGACCTGGCCGTCGTCGATACCGAAGGGTATGTCAATATCGTGGACCGTAAAAAAGACATGATCGTCACCGGCGGGGAGAATGTGTATTCAACGGAAGTGGAAAATGTGCTGTATCTGCACCCCAAGGTGCTGGAAGCAGCTGTGTTTAGCATACCGGATGAGAAGTGGGGGGAAGCGATAGCGGCGGCCGTCGTACTCAAGGAAAACGAATCCGCAACTGAATTGGAGATTATCCGGTTCTGCAAAGAGCACCAGGCCTCATTCAAGGCCCCGAAATCCATCATCTTTTTGGACGAACTTCCCAAAACCGGCTCGGGCAAGATTTATAAAAAGGCTCTGCGAGATCCTTATTGGAAATAAATTGGCTTAGTATTCAAGAGCTTTATATATAAGGTCATGAATCTCAGATTTACGATGAATTGATTCGACGGTAGCAGACCTCCCGCCAATTTATATAAATTGATCTTATCAACAAGTTTGTATCTTATTTTTGATATAATCACAAAAAAATTAAAAAATTATTGACAATAACCTAAGTAGCGGTTAAGCCAAACATATCATTCTGGCCCAAGGAGCAGGTTTTGATTTCACCTGAGAAGGGTTGGTGTTTGCCGTCAAATAATCCATTATTGCCGGACCCCATGGCATTTGAAAGGGGAATGCGCCGCAGGCGGACTGACCTGAACCAATGGACTGGATTTTTGATGTTAGAATAAAAGTTTCCAAAAGAAAAAGGAGGTTCGTCAATGGGCCAAAAGGACTGGAGAGTACATAATCCTTCCGGAAGCAAACGCGTCATTGTCACCAAA
Organism: Desulfosarcina sp.; assembly: GCA_029288035.1. Taxonomy (GTDB): domain Bacteria; phylum Desulfobacterota; class Desulfobacteria; order Desulfobacterales; family JAFDCJ01; genus JAFDCJ01. Next base: position 2,386 of record JARFPZ010000561.1, on the reverse strand, counting down.
GAATTACCGGGCACGCGATGGTTGGACATCCTGACCCGTTCCGGATGCAAGGTCGAAATCTGCACCTCCACTGACGTGCTGAGCGTTGACGAGATTAAGGCCGCCATGGGAACTCAGTGTGATGCCGCCCTCGGGCAGCTGACCGAAGACTGGGGGGATCCGCTTTTTAGCGCCCTCAAGGCCGCCGGAGCCACCGCCTACAGCAATGTCGCCGTGGGTTACAACAACGTCGATGTGGATGCCGCCACCAAACACGGCATTCCGGTTGGAAATACCCCGGGGGTCTTAACGGAAACCACGGCACAAATGGCAGTCGCACTGACCTTTGCCGCGGCCCGGCGCACCGGTGAAGCCGAGCGATTTCTGCGGGCGGGCAAATACAAGGGCTGGTTGATGACGCTTTTTCTGGGAGAGCTGCTGTGGCGCAAGACGGTCGGGGTGATTGGCGCCGGACGTATTGGGGCAACCTATGCCCGTATGATGGTGGAGGGCCACAAAATGAACCTTCTCTATCATGATGTCTACCCGAATAAGGATCTTGAAAATTATATTGCGGCATACGCGGATTTTCTCAAATCACAGGGAGAAGCGCCGGTATCCTGCAAGCGTGTCGAAACCCTCGAAGATCTGTTGGCCGAAGCCGACTGTGTCAGCATACATACCGTCCTGGATGAATCCACTCACCATCTGATAAATGCAGATCGGCTGGCGGTGATGAAGGAAAATGCCGTTTTAGTCAATACCAGCCGCGGGCCGGTAGTCGATGAAGCTGCACTGGTTTCCCATTGCCGGAAACATCCGGATTTCCGGGCGGGTTTGGATGTATTCGAAGATGAACCGGCCTTGAAACCAGGGTTGAATGAGCTGGACAATGTGGTCATTGTCCCCCATATTGCCTCGGCAACCCGCTGGACACGCGAAGGTATGGCCACGCTGGCGGCCTGCAATGTCGCCGGCATACTGTCCGGTTACCCGGCCTGGAATAAACCGGATATTCTGTCATTTTTAGAAGAAGAATCACCTAAAGCGGCACCCAGCATCGTCAATGCAGAAGCGTTGGGCATTCCGCTGTTTTAAATTTTTATCCCGGCAGGGCGGGGTGGCTTATGAATTGAGTTAAGGTCGTTTTAATGATGCCTTATTAATCTTTTTTGTGTATTTTTCGGTAAAAAAATTCTATGGGGGGGAAGAAAACCATGAAAATCGCAGATCGCGTCGATCGTTTAGGTACGGAAACAGCATTTGCCGTTTCGGCCGAAGCCGCGGCCTTCGCCGCTCAGGGCAACAAAGTGTATCCTTTTCACCTGGGAGACATAAACCTGAAAACCCCGGCCAATGTATCGGCAGCGGCGATCAAGGCCATGCAGGAAGGCAAGACCAACTATTGTGCCAACGCCGGTATTCCCCAATTGCGAGAAATCCTGGCGGATGATGTCGCCGCATCGCGCAAAACCCAATATTCGATGGAAAATGTCGCCATCCAGCCGGGCGGCAAGCCGACCATCGGTAAATTTTTCCTGACAATGATGAATCCGGGTGATGAGGTGCTGTACCCGAACCCGGGTTATCCGATTTACGAATCACAAATTGAGTTCCACGGTGGCAAGGCGGTACCCTACGGTTACATCGAGGGCAAGGATAATTTTGAAATCGACACGAATATGCTCGAAAGCCGGATCACGCCTCGGACACGCCTTCTGGTGCTCAATGATCTGCAAAATCCCACCGGCGCTGAATGCTCCCAGGCCGAACTTGAAAAAATTGCCGAACTGGTACTTAAACACGACCTCTTTGTTCTGAGTGACGAAGCCTATTTCGACATTCGCTACGAAGGCCAAAGTAAATCACTGGTCTCTTTGCCGGGTATGGCCGAGCGATGTGTTATTTTGTATACTTTCTCCAAGAAATTTGCCATGACCGGCTGGCGCCTGGGAGCGACCATCGGTCCCAAGGAAATTATTGACGTCATTATCAAACTGAATGTAAACGAGGAGTCCTGTTCAAATCATTTTATCCAGTATGCAGCGATCGCGGGCTTGACTGGAGATCAGGCCGAAACCAGGCAAATTATCAAAGCACTGAAAGAGCGACGCGATTTAACAGTGAGTCTATTAAATGACATTGAAGGGATAAGCTGCTTTTGTCCTAACGCCACTTTCTACCTCTGGCCGAATGTCACCGGAGCCATGCAAAAAACGGGTTTAACCGATTACGATGATTTTCGCCGAACCGTGCTGCAGGAAACCGGGGTGTCTTTTTGCACCCGTCTGCATTTCGGCCGACCGCTGGAAGGGGAAGACAATTATTATATTCGGCTGGCATATTCGGGTATCAATCCGCCGGAAATCAAGGAAGGTCTGGGGAAACTTAAGGCCTTTATTGAAGG
>JARFPZ010000502.1 GCA_029288035.1 Desulfosarcina sp. | reverse complement strand
CTGATGTGAAACGTTGCGCTCGTTGAGAATAAAAAGATAATGAATATTATAGGCTTCGTCTCCTTGAAAACGCATTTGGCAAAAAAGCGAAAATGGATCGATACAAACATACTCCAAAACAAGATCTCATAGAGGAATTGGCTGCGCTGCGCCGGGAATTGGACGCGGTCAAACGCCACACAGCCGGTCTGCAGCAGACTGCCGAAGCCCATAAGCACGCGGCGTTGATCATCGAAAAGAGCCCGGCCATTCTTTTTCGGCGTCTGGCCGCAGATGACCTGAAACAACGGAAGATGGTTTATGTTTCTGAAAACATTTCCCGTTTCGGATATACGGCGGATGATTTCATGAGCAATCGCATCATGTTCCGCGATTTGGTTCATTCCGACGATTCTGAGCGGACCAAAAAAGAAATTCAGGAATTTGTAAGCAAAAACATCGAATCGTATAAGCAAATTTATCGCATCGTCACCCGAAATGGAGAGGCAAGGTGGATAGAAGACCATACCTCTGTGGTCGTCGACACTGAAACTGGTGTTAAATACCACCAAGGCATTGTTGAGGACATCCATCATCGTAAAATCGCCGAAGATAAATTACGCCGGAGCGAAGAAAAGTACCGACGTATTATCGAGACTGCCGGTGAAGGATTCCTGCTGATGGACAAAGTGCTTGACGTCATCGACGTGAACAATGCCTATTGTCGTTTGACCGGGGCATCCCGCCAGAAGATTATCGGCAAAAACCTTGTTGATTTAATCGACTCGAAACACAGACAGTTTATATTAGCCAACAGAGATGACCTTTTCAGTCAAAACACCTATGAATTTGAAAGTGAGCTGACGTGTGTTTCAGGAGCCAGTGTCCCAGTCCTTATCCACGGCAATATGCTCTATGGCGATATCGGAGCAATAATGGGCAACATGGCTTTTGTAACGGACATGACCGAACACAAGAAAGCACTCAGATTGGCTGGAGAAGTGCAGAAAACCCTTCTTCCGCAGCATGCACCGGAAGTGCCAGGTCTCGACATCTGCGGCAAAACCCTCTCGTGCGATGAGATTGGCGGAGACTATTATGATTTTATTTTGCAATCAGGAGACCCGAAGAACCTGCTATCCGTTGTTGTTGGGGATATTTCGGGTCATGGTATCGACTCTGCTTTGCTAATGACAACGGCCAGGGCTTTTTTGCGCATGCGTGCCTCAATGGCGGGAAGCATCACTGAAATCGTTTCGGCCATGAATCGGCACCTGGCCCGGGATATTTTTGACACCGGTAAATTCATGACCCTGTTTTATCTGGTGATCGATGCAAAAAAAAGATCTATCGAGTGGATTCGCGCTGGACATGAACCGGCCTGGTTGTTCGATCCAAAAAAAAACCGTTTTGAGGAGCTCAAAGGTCCTGGCATGGCGTTGGGTGTCATAGAAGACTACGGATACGGTTCTAACCACAGGCATCACCTTGAAAAGGGACAAGTGATTATCGTGGGAACAGACGGGATTTGGGAAGGGCACAATAAAGCCGGCGAGATGTTCGGGAAAGAGCGCCTTCAGTCATTGATTCGCTCATATGCATCTTCGAGTGCCCGAATTCTGTTGAAAGCAGTTTTCGATGAACATCGCCGCTTTACCCAAGATGCCCGAAGGGAAGACGACCTGACAATGGTAATTATCAAAATATTGTAGCCTATCAATCGCTGGGACTAAAAAGCCTAACCGGGTGCAGTGAAGGTAAACCGGCGGCGTCTTTTGTCGGTTGTCATAGTTTAAGTCCTCATGAAAGAAAGGAGAGCGCGCATGGAAAACAGCACAATGGCGGATAAGTTAAAAAGAGCAACCGAGGTGGTTTGCAAACAAGGCATGGTTCAGTTTCCGGTCAGCGAAACGGCAATTGCCATAATAGATCGCGTTGTCGGAGACAACGAAGAAGAGTTAGACCTGATATGTGCCTTTCGGGAGAAGCCTTCGCAGACAATGGAACAACTCGGGCAATCGAGTCAATTGTCGACCCAAAAAATAGAGCAACTTACGACAAACCTTGCAAAAAAGGGGCTAATTTTCAATCAGCCGAGCTCCTCTGGTGTCATGATCTACAGGCTTCTGCCCCTGATGTTGGTCGGCGTCATGGAATACAAGTTCATGGTTGACTTGACAGGAAGTCAGGAGGAGAGGGAACTTGCTCTGTTGTTCGAAAAACTGCTGGAAGAATTACGGGATGAAATCCAGGGCAATTTTGATACGATTTCGCCTTTGTTTAGCAAGGCTCCCGCCGTAGATCGCACCGTACCCACCCGGCAGACGGAAGACGGAAAGCCCATTAAAATAATACCGGTTGACAAGGCCCTGGATGCTGCCGAAGAATTCGTTCTTCCGAGCCAGACGGTGGAAGAAATTATAAACAAATTTGATGATATCGCCGTGGGCTATTGCTTTTGCCGCCAGCGCCGAGGTCTGCTTGGTGACAACTGCAGCACGGACGCGCCCACATTGAACTGTTTTACATTCGGCAAATCTGCACGCCATACGGTCGCTCAGGGTTTTGCCAAACCCGTTTCAAAAGAAAAAGCGCTTAAAATCATGAAAGAAGCGCAGCAGGCCGGGCTAATCCACAAAGCGTTTCATCCGGGTTCCCGCGAAACCAGCCCGGAAACCAGCATCTGTAACTGCTGCAAAGATTGCTGCGACACCCTCAACCTCTGGAGAAACGGCACCCTGCCCCTGATCAATTCCACCTATCACCTGTCCGTGATCGACACCAAATCCTGCACCGGCTGCGGTACCTGTGTGGAGTGGTGCCCCACTGATGCCATTATGTTGAATGATGATAGTCTGGCACAGCGGGATGAAAATGCCTGCTTTGGCTGCGGAGTTTGCTCCCGATTTTGCCCGGAGGAGCAATTTCGCTCAAAGAGGGTTTGCGGAGGGGGTTTATAATGCCGCCGCGAAAGCGTACTTCCTAACTATGATTATTAACCTCTGGTTGACAATTTTTGGTGTCATCCTAAAATATAAAGATATCAAATGTTTATTTACAGATTTGGTTGATTTTGCTACTGTCTCTTATACACATCTGACGCTGCCG
>JARFPZ010000344.1 GCA_029288035.1 Desulfosarcina sp. | reverse complement strand
GTTTCCATCTTTCTGATCGCATACGTCATATGTTTGGCACTGCTCATTATGTTCCCGCAAGTGGCACTCTACCTGCCCGGATTATTGATGTAAATTCAGAACTACTGATGTGTCGTAAAATCGGATGCAACAGAAACGTCCGAAATCGCGTCAATAAAACTGAATTTGGGCGAATCGTTCTGAATTTTTTAATTTCAGGTCTCTAACTAATATAAAGGACGTCGATAATACCTTTTTCTGGGTTATCGCTCCATTTATTCTTGATAAAATCTGTTGCATCTTGAATTTACGAATATTTTTACAAAGATCTTAATGCTGATATCTGCAATTTTTTCGCCTCTGAAATTAGTTCTCATATTAATGGGATTTATGTTTGAAAAACCAGTCTATAAAGCGATTATAGTCAGGTGGCCAATCCCATCGCAGCAGTTTGATTTTATTGTAAAGCAAAGAGGTCATCCATAAGCGGAGGTGGCTTCTTGCGCTTATCGTCTTGCGCGGTTTCTGCATACTCAGATCCTGTTGACGTCCGAAGCAATACAGAGAACTGATAATCGTATGCCGATAGGAACTTCCTGAAAAAAATGCTTTGGCAGCCCGGCAAAGAAAATTCCACAGTAACTATTTGAAAATTTAATTGTACAATCAATCTTCAGTTAGACCCAGGAGCGAATGGTTTTTAAATTTTTACAGACAACTGTATCGATTGGTGATTAGCCAATCTGCGAAGTGATTGGCTGAAAGCGTTGTGTGTTTTTTCATCGGTCCGATGATGATTTAGCATCGCGCAAAATGCTTACGATATTGATACAGGCTACCAAGTAAACAGAGACCGCAAGTTACCGGCTCAACCGCTGGCTGTCAGTCGGAGCTGGCGTTGGTATCCTTCATGCTGCTTTAGACCAGGAAGCGGCCGTCAACAACAGCGCTGTTCCCGGTCAGGCGGGACTGGCCGACGGTAAGCTCAAACTGGATGCCGATGACGTGGGTTACAACTTTAACCTGGGAATTCTCGTATCTCCCTGGAGCGGCACTCGGTTTGGACTTACCTATCGCTCCGAAGTCGATCTGGAGTTCGAAGACACAGCGTCGCTGAAGAACATCGGCCCGGTCTTGCAGGACCAGCTCAGCGCATTGGGCTTGGCCGACATCGATGTGAAAATCGATATGACCATCCCCCAAGCGGTGATGTTTAGTGCCTACCACCAGCTGACCGACAGCTTGGCGGTGATGGGCAACATCGGCTGGCAGGAGTGGAGCGCATTCGGCAAACAGGACCTGACGCTGCGCTCCACCACCACGACCTCATTCACCAAGGATCTTGACTACGATGACACCTGGCATTTCGCTATGGGAGCCCAGTACTGGTTTGCCGAACGCTGGCTGTGGTCGGTGGGTGCGGCCTACGACACCTCGCCCACCGATGAAGACACCCGCACGCCGGACTTGCCCCTTGACCGGCAGATCCGCATCGGCACCGGAATTCAATACGACTGGAAGGATGAAGAGTCTTGGCTACGCTACCGGCCAGTTCGGTAAGAACCACGTTGGTGACCGCAACCCGACGCTGCCCACGGTAAACGGTTTCGACGAGTTCTTCGGAAATCTTTACCACCTCAATGCCGAGGAAGAACCTGAGCTTCCCGACTACCCGAAGAACCCGGAATACCTGGCCAAGTTCGGGCCGCGGGGCGTTCTGCACACCTATGCAACCGACGTGTTCGACGAGACGGTCGATCCCAGATTCGGCGTGGTCGGCAAGAACAACGGCGTGAAGAGCGCGCGGAATGACTTTTATTACACCGATGATGACGCCCTGTTGGTAGCGATCCGCAAGGGCGTCTACAAGTATGTGTTCTCCGAGCAGCGCAAGCCGGGAACCATGGGTCTCTGGGCTGAGCCCTTCACCACGCTTCGGCTGCACAAGGTCTTCAACCTCTTTCAGGACCCCTATGAGCGTGCCGACATTACGTCCAACACCTTTTGGGACTGGCAACTTGACCATATTGGAAGCATGTATGGCGTGATGGACGATGTGTTCAAGTTTGCTGAGACCTTCGATGAGTTTCCGCCGCGATCCTACCCGCCTTCATTCAACCCGGCGAATATTATGGAACATAAGTTACGCATGATCCAGGTTGAACAGGAGCTCAGGAAGGCGTTCCCGATACTGCCTGAACCGGTGAAGCCAGAACCGAAGAACTAAGACGAGCTGCAGACAGCGTAGATGCCATTGCCGGCCGGCAACGAACACGAAAGCTACATGCCTGAAGGACAAGCTCCGGACGGGGGGGAGGATCATAGGACCTTAGAAGAGGCCTGACACTCTTCCACCGCCAACCCTATCCTGTGCGCCGACGCGTGCGACAATCATGACCGGTCAAAATCCGCTGTACCACGGTCTGCTGAAGCTGCCGATGTATGGGGACAGACGACCTCAGGTGTGCAGAGACGGCCGCCCCGCTCGGCCGCAATCTCTATAGAGACAGCAAGGGCTCCAGATGGGAAGGCGGCGTATCGGTGGTTAACCTTTACATGAATCCATAGGAAGACGTCTCGGTTGGAATCCGACAGCTTCTATCCTCCGGTGATGATCATCTCGAGACGGAAGTTCGCAACCTCGTTTCGACGTGCAGCGCTTCGCATCATGTAGACACGGACCTTGTAATCACCGCTCTTGGGGAGGCTGCCCTCGTATTGGTTGCCGGCGGTAGAGCCGTTGAACATGGCGACCTGATTTTCTCCCGGCGCCAGAATGTTGAAGTAGTTGGCGGTGTTGGTGGTGGCCATGCCAACATTCATGTATTGCCCTTTTTTGGCGCCGAGGACATAGTCGACGGTCTCGTAGCCGGTGATCGATCCTTCGACGACGGCGCTGTTTGCACCCTTTTCAAACCGGACCCGCTCGGTGCGAATATCGGTCTGGGCGATTGCGAATGCCGCCAGGAAAGCGAATGATGTCACAAAAAATGAGGTGCGTATCAATGCCGGATTCATTTTATTTTCCTTTCAAATCAAGCCGAAAATTATCGTGTTTAGCAAAGTCCGCCATCAGGCTGCTATGATGACTTATACAATTGCTTCAATATTCTTAATGCACGCCTCGAATTATGTCAATTCGGGAATGTAGCGGTCGGGTCGGCAGTTCTAACAAAGTGCTATACCTTTGGTCTTACATTCTTGAATACTGGATGAAATGATGGGATACCGTCCTCGTAATTACTGGATGACATATGAGTTTTAATGATTACCATATTTCAAAAATGAACCTCCCTCTGACAATGAGAAAATATTAAACAAAGAATTACATGGAATTATTTTTGTAATCTTGTCTCTGCCCGCAGCCATAAGGGATATCATGATGAGGTGGCTTGTAGGTGAAAAAAATCCGGTAAGGGAAAAATCAACTCACGTTGCGATTTTCACAAAAAAAATCCAGACCCGGCACATGCCCGTATAGAATCAATCTATGGGGCTTAATTGCGGGCATAGTAATCATCTTTTCCGGGTGTGCCACCATTCAGCCGGTTGATCTTCCAGACGAAACAGCGCTGAAGCCCGCCGAGACCGAATTTTGGATTGCACTTGCAGCCGAACGCCCCGGCAATTGGTTCAAACTACTCAATTCCGGCGATGAAGCGATCGAATGGCGACTGCGGCTAATCGACAGTGCGACGCGTTCCCTTGACCTTCAGACGTTCCTGTGGCTGGAAGACACTACCGGGCTTACGGTCTTACGGCACATTCTCGATGCGGCTGACCGTGGTGTTCGCGTGCGGCTGCTCTTGGACGACTTTTTTACGGTAGGTGAAAGTGATACGATTTTTGCCATTGATCATCATCCTAACATTGAATACCGCATATACAATCCTTTCGGGCGCCGCTATGATAGCATCTTTCTAAGAGAAATGATGAACTTGGGTGAGTTCTACCGTCTCGATCACCGCATGCACAACAAGGTGTTGGTTGCGGACAATCGCACAGCTATCATAGGCGGCCGCAACATTGCGGATGAATACTTCGGCGATCATTTAACCGCCAATTTTAGGGATATGGAGGTCCTAACCGCAGGCCCTGTTGTCGAAACCATCAGCAGCCGCTTTGACGATTATTGGAACAACAACTGGTCGATTCCCGCAGATCGATTACTCGATCTTTCTGCGCCTGAAAAAAATCCAGAAGTTTTGATGGCGCGGCTGAAAGAAACTATTGAACGCGGATTAGAAGAAAATCACATGACAAGACGCATCATGTGGTTATCAGCTGCACGCTCTGCAGCTTTTGGCAAAGCCAGCGTGATAGCGGATGATCCGGCGGCTGCGAATGAGATGCCGAACCAACTGGCACATGCGCTCGTTAAGTGGATAGACCGGTCAAATGATGAACTGATATTAGTGTCAGCCTACTTGATACCGACTCCGGAGCTGGAGGCGGCCATCGAACGTGCTGAATCACGCGGCGTCCGCGTACGAATCCTCACGAATTCCCTGCGCTCTAACAATCATGTTCCGGCCCACAGCTTTTATCGTAATCACGTGCAGCGGCTCATAGGGCATGGCGCAGATCTTCACGAGGTGCGAGCGTTGGCAAAGGATCGATCGATATATATGCGAAGCCCTGTCGATAATAAAAAGCTCGGCCTGCACGCCAAACTGATACTTTTTGACCGGGACCACGTGTTCATCGGCAGTACAAATCTGGATCCACGATCATTGCACCAGAA
>JARFPZ010000340.1 GCA_029288035.1 Desulfosarcina sp. | reverse complement strand
GACCCTTAAATCCGAATCCGGATGGCGCACGCGGGTGGCGGAAAATACCACGTCATCGGCGGTAAACGGGGTGCCGTCATGGAATTTGACGCCTTTGCGCAGATAAAAACGCCAGCGGGTCGGCTCCATCACTTCCCAGCGTTCAGCCAAAGCCGGCTCGATCTCAAGGTTGGGCCCGCGACGGATCAACCCTTCATAGATGTTGCCCCAAAATCCCAAATGGAACGTTTCATTCAAATTGTAAGGATCCATGGATTGAACATCCCCCTGAAAGGCGAATCTAAGTGTTTTTGCTCCGGCCGGCAATGCAATTGCAGCCGACAACAATAGTACCAAGAATAATGTTTTTTTACGCATTGAAATCCCTCCTTTAGGTTTGTTAATTCGTTTCTTCTCACCTCCAAGAAATCAGGAGATAGGTGCCACATCTGAACAAAGATGTGGTAAGCCCCCGCATGCACAGCTTTCTGAGATGATCCCCTATGAACCTGGTGCAGCATAGCGTTGAGATCATCGGCGGCCGGTTCAATCGGCGGCAATGACCAAAACCGGAGATGGAAAGCTGGTATTAAACTTGAAATTAATAGGGAAATTCACCTGGTGTGTCAAGTGAAAAGGCGGGAGCTCCAGGGGCAACGTCAACGTAAACGCCAAACCAGTTGCCTAAAAGATATTCTAGGACATTGAAATTCCAAATCTCAAGCACCAAAGTCAGAACTACTGATGTGTCGTAACATCTGATGCAACAGAAACGTCAGAAATCGCGCCCATAAAACTGAATTTGGGCGAATCGTTCTGAATTTTTATAAAATCAATGTCCTCGTTTTTCTTCGTGACGGTGTCCTGGGCGCAGCCGGGTGAACACGTCAGACCGGATTCGGATGGCGCAACAGCGTCTCGGTGGCTGTCGCCAGGGCCCGGCAGCCTCTGACGATGTCTTCTTCAGCCGTGTCTTCGGCGATATCATGGCTGATACCACCGATACTCGGAACGAATAGCATGCCGGCAGGGAGGCGCTGGGCGAGGATCTGGGCGTCGTGGCCGGCACCACTGGGCATGCGGATCCACCTGCCGGGGGCATGGGTCTCGGCAGCCGCAGCCAGGCAGACCTGTACAGTCTCGTCCATGCCGGCTGTCTCACACTGGGGGGGGACGGCCGCCAGATCGATGTCGACAGGGCCTTTTTTGTGGGCTTCTTCCACGATCCGTATTGTTTTTGACTCGAGGGCATCGAGGATTTTATCGTCCGTATCGCGAAACTGCAGGAGCATTTCAGCCCGGCCCGGAACGACGCTCGGTGAGCCGGGTTCCAGGTGTACATATCCGATGGTCCACACCGTCCGGGGGCCTGCCAGAGTTGTGAATTCGCGATTGATGTCATGCACGAGTTCGATCAGGGCAATGCCTGCGTCCTTTCGATATTCCATCGGGGTGGTGCCGGCGTGGTTCTGTTGACCTTTAAATGTAAGCCTAAATGTGCGGATACCTACGATGGCGGTGACCACCCCCAGGTGATTTCCCTGGGCCTCAAGATGGGGCCCCTGTTCCACGTGAGCCTCCAGATAGGCAACATATCGCTCGGGATCCATTGTGGTTGTTGGCATTCCCGTGAGTCCGGCCTGCTCGAGGGCGGCTGAGAGGGGTTGGGCAGTCAGATGGTTTTGGGCCCTTTCCATGTCGTCCCGGGTAAGCATATCGCAAAAAGAACGACTCCCCAGCATGCTCATGTAGGTGCCTTCCTCATCACTCCATGATGCCATGTCCACAGCAAAGTGAACCGTGCGCCGGTCTTCGGCAAGTGCTCTTATGATCTCCAATCCGTAAAGGACACCAAGAGACCCGTCCAACCATCCCCCCTGGGGCTGAGTGTCGGTATGGGATCCGATCAGGATACCCCTGCCCGGGTTTGGAGATCGTCCGAATACATTGCCGACGCCGTCCATAAAGGTCTTAAGGCCGGCTGCGCTCATCCGATCAAGGAGCCATTGACGCGCTTCCATATCCTTGGTAGAAAAGGCGGGACGTATGACACCGGTGCCATACTGGCCGATGGTCCTGAGGTGTCTCAAGTCATTCATGAGTCGTTGGGGATTGATTTCAGGCATGATTTCATGACTCCATTTTTCAAATATTGTTTGACACATTTAAGCATGCAAGCGGTATATAAGAAGTTTTTAAAGTCAGGTAACGCCTGTGGCGCAACCTGACCTACGAGATTTTTGAGATATGGCATCCGACGATGGCGCACGGCAGTGATGAACACCGTCTGCTCGGAATTTATTAACGTCCAATGTTGGCCACCGATTGTCTCCGACATTCTCATCATTGTGTAGGTCAGGGTGCGAGCGAAGCGAGTTCCCTGACATATCCATTAACATTTTTCCCAAGGCGATGCAAAAGGAGAAAGAAACTGTGAAAGATTGGAACTTGCGGTACGCCGCGAATATGCGTCACTACGAGGGGTACTCTATCGGCAAGCTATTGGGGTTAATTAATGATCCGGAGATAATCTCTCTGGCCGGGGGACTGCCGTCACCGGATATGTTTCTGAGAGCGGAATTTCAGATGGCGACCCGGCAGCGTTTAGAGCGCGACATCGACCGCATCATGCAGTATTCAAATATCCGGGGGGAGGCCGAGTTGATCGAGGCCGTCATTGCTTTTCTGAAAAACGACGGTATCCGTGTGACGCCGGACAACATGATGATTACGACCTCCGCACAGCAGGGATTGGATTTGGTGGGGCGGCTGTTCCTGAACCCGGGCGATGCCGTGGTTATAGAACGCCCCACCTTCGCCGGCGCCCTGGCCGCCTTCGAGATGCAGGGTCCCATATATCTGGGGGTAGACCTCGAATCCGATGGTATCGACGTTGGACGCCTGCAAGACGTTCTGTCGGATTGCCGAACTGCGGGCCGCCTACCGAAATTCATCTACGTGGTGCCGGATTTCCAGAACCCTTCCGGGGTCAGCACGAGTCTGGCCAAACGCGAAATTCTGCTGGACCTCGGTGACCGCTACGGTATTCCAATCATTGAAGACAGCCCTTACCGCAAGCTGCGCTACCAGGGGGCCATGCTGCCGTCGCTGTATAGCTTGGATCAGAAGAGAGGCGGTGGTCGTGTCATCGGCATTTATACATTTTCCAAACAGTTTTGCCCGGGCATGCGGGTTGGTTTTAATATCGGTCCGCCGGAAGTGATTGAGAAAATGACCAATATAAAGGAAGGCAGCACCCTGTGCACACCCAAGTACAATCAAGACATGTGCGCCGCTTTTCTCACCGAGGTTGACCTCGACGCCTACTTCGAGCGCTGCTGTGTCTACTATGGTGATAAATTGGAAATTTTTCTGAAGGCTATGGCGGACTGCTTCCCACCGGAGAGAGGCGTGACGTGGACGCAGCCGGAGGGAGGGATGTTCTTGTGGGTCAGCATGCCGCCACAGGTGGACACCCGACAACTGTTTCACTCGGCCCTGAAGTTCAAGGTCGCGTTTGTCCCGGGAGAGGCCTGCTACGGTGAACGGACCGAGCGGCACCACATGCGGGTGAATTTTTCCTATCCATCCCGGGCGCAACTGCGCGATGCGGTCAAACGTCTGTCCGACTGCCTGGAACAACTGGGGATCTGAAACCTGTCAATAGCTGCAATTGTGACATCTGGCTCCTATAAATCTAACATCATTCGTGATCGCCAATAACGGCATTAGGTCCCCTGGCTCCCTCGCCCCCTTGGTCCGAGCCCTGGACCTTGGCCATGTCAAGGACAAAAATATTCACCAAATCCTTAAAAATACAGGAGATTAGGAAAAAACCAGAGAATATACGCTGAAAGGGTGAGATTAATACTTGGACAAACAAATCGTGTATTTATAAGTGTTTCGAACGGTAAAATTTTTTGACATCCAACTGGATTTTGTTCTGATAGAGAGAATTTATTATAAATGTCAATCAGATAATGATATGTGCACCTGAATGTATGGTATGGACATTGGTGTTTCAGATCCTATATATTCCGGGCAGCAGAAAATAGGACCAATAGAAAAGACCAAGAAAGGAACGAGATGGGCATTCAAGATTTCACAATGGACTTTTTCTCATTGAAAGGGAAAAATGCGATTGTAACGGGCGGTAATACCGGGCTTGGGCAGTCATTCGCATTGGCGCTGGCCAAAGCGGGTGCTAATCTCCTTGTTCCCAGTATTTTGGATGATGACGGCACAACCAAAGATCTTATTGAAACGGAAGGCGTTGGTTATGAATTCATGAAGATCGATATTACAGATGAGGGTGCACCTAAGAAAATAATCGAGACTTGTGCTGCAAAGTTTGGTTCTATTGATATTCTGGTGAATAGTGCCGGCGTCTCCATTTTGGCAGAGGTTGAGAACTTTGGTAGAGAACAATGGGACAAAATGGTGAGCATAAATTTGACAGCCGCATTTGAACTCAGCTTTGAAGCATCAAAGTTTATGATCCCGCAGAGAAGCGGTAAAATTATCAACATCTGTTCACTTTTCTCATTTCTCGGGGGGCAATTGTCACCGGCTTATGCATCCACAAAACATGGCCTGGCGGGTTTTACAAAAGCCTATTGTGATGAACTTGCACAACATAACATTCAGGTCAATGGGATCGCACCCGGCTATTATGCAACTGCAATCACAGAGCGAACGAGAAGCAATCCGGAAACAAGCCAAAGGATCCTTGATCATATCCCTGCCAATCGTTGGGGTGAGACAATGGACCTCATGGGTACGACCATATTCCTGGCGAGCAAGGCCTCAGACTATGTAAATGGCCATATACTTGTCGTGGACGGAGGCTATCTGGTTCGTTAGCACTAAAGACACTTATTACGGATTGGATATTTCTGAGGATGCGTGTCATAATAGTCTGTACTCTGTGACAATGTGTCGAAAGCCTGTTGCCTGAACATTAGAAGAACAAGTCAAATACGAAAATGAGAAAGAAATTTATTATAGGTCTCGATGGTGGAACTCAGAGCTCGAAAGTGGTCATTTTCGATCTGGAGGGCAATATTGTATGCCAAGGTAAAAAAGATCTTCAACCGATGCACATGCCGAAGCCCGGGGTAGCGGAGCACCCCGGTGACGATTTGTGGGATACCATCGTGGCTGCAAGCCGTCAGGCGATGGAGCGATTTTCGGGAGATGTCAAATCCATATTAGGAATCGGCCTCTGCACCATTCGTTGCTGCAGGGCATGCTTGAAAGAAGACGGCAGACTGGCTTCACCGGTCCTGAGCTGGATGGACCTACGGTTAGCCCGCCCCTATGAACACGAGGATCCACAGGTCAGGTATGTGACGACAACCTCCGGATATATCACTCACCGTTTTACAGGTCAGTTTAAGGATACGGCAGCCAACTACGAGGGGATGTGGCCCATCGATAAAGATACCTGGCAATGGAGCGAAGATCCGGAAATATTAAAAGCCTTTAATCTCCCCCGAAAAAACCTCTTTAAGCTTGAGATGCCCGGGTCTGTTCTGGGATATGTCACCGAGCGAGCTTCCGAACAGACAGGCATACCGGCTGGAATTCCGGTTGTTGCCACCGCCAATGACAAGGCAGTGGAAGCCCTGGGCGCCGGCTTGCCGCCGGGTAAAACGGCCCTGGTCTCTTTAGGCACTTATATCGGCGGTATGGTCTATGGTGAGAAAAATGTCAAGGATGCAAAAACCTTTTTTACCAATCTCGCATCCATACCCAACCATTATCTATATGAAAGCGGTGGTATCCGCCAGGGCATGTGGACCGTCAGTTGGTTTAGAAATTTATTGGGTGAAGATGTCCTCAAAGAGGCTCAAATCCATGGCATCTCCCCCGAAGAGGTCCTGAACCGTGAGGCCCAAAAGGTTGCGGCAGGCAGTGATGGATTGATGACCGTCCCGGAATGGTTGGCACCGCCGGATAAGCCGTTTAAGAAAGGCATCATGATTGGATTTCACGGACGTCATACAAGGGCCCATATACACCGTTCGATACTGGAGGCCATTGCGTTAACCATGAAAAACCATGTGGATGCAATGTGCGCCGAATTGAACACCGAGCTTGACCGGATCATTGTATCCGGGGGAGGTTCCAGCGGTGATCTGTTCATGCAGATATTTTCAGACGTATTCGGCATTCCGGCGGTTAGAAATGTCGTTAACGGTGCTGCCGGACTGGGGTCCGCCATCTGTGCCGCAGTTGCTGTGGGCGCATATGATCAATTTAGCACAGCCATCGAAAAAATGGTTAGGATCAGGGATTTGTTTGGTCCAATCGAGGAAAATACCGCGGTATACGACAAAATGAACAACGGTGTATACAAGCACCTTACCAGCTTTACGGACGCGATCCTGGAAAAATCGTACCCCATCTTTCAACAATGATCGAAGCGTTCAGATAAGGAGACACAAAAATGTCCTTAAAAAGGGAACAGATTGCAGACACTCTTAAAAAAATAGTGGGAGAAGATCGAGTCGTTACAGACGAACAGGTTTTAAAAGAGAGCAGTGTTGACCGTTTCAGGAGATTTGAAGCTTACCACGGCGTGTATAGACTCCCTCTGCCGGCTGCGGTCGTCCATGTGAACAGCTCGCAAGAAGTTGCTGACGTCATTAAATTCGCCAACGAAAACAAGGTCAATGTTGTCCCCAGAACCGGGCACTCGGCTACGGAAGGAGGCCTTGAAACTGCCCTGGAAAACTCCATTGTTGTTGACGGATCCGGTATGAATAAGATCATCAGCATCGACACCGATAATATGCAGGCAACCGCACAGTGTGGCGCTTCTCTTCAAGAACTTGACGACCGTTTAAGGGAACAAGGCTATACAACCGGCCACTCACCCCAATCGAAACCTTTGGCACAGTTGGGCGGGCTGGTTGCGACAAGAAGTATCGGTCAATTTTCAACGCTATACGGCGGCATTGAAGACATGGTCGTCGGATTAGAGGCTGTTTTTCCGGATGGTGGCATTACCCGCATCAAAAACGTACCTCGAAGAGCCGCCGGCCCTGATATCCGCCACGTTGTCATTGGTAATGAGGGCGCCCTTTGCTACATCACAGAGGTTACCGTCAAAATTTTTAAATATTTTCCTGAAAACAACCAGTTTCTGGGCTATACCCTGGATCATATGAAGACCGGTTTCGAGATTCTGCGGGAAGTCATGGTAAATGGGTATCGACCTTCAGTCGCACGTCTGTATGATGTTGAGGACGGTTCCTACCACTTCTCTCACTTTGCCGAAGGCAAGTGTGTACTGATTTTTGTGGCCGAAGGCGTCAAACCGATAGCGGATGCAACCGCCACTGCCATCGGGGAAATTGTGGCCCGCTACGACGAATGTGAGAAAGTTGATCCGAAACTGATTGAAAGGTGGTTTGCCCACCTCAACTGGGATCCAGCCAATCTAGCTGAAGAAAAAACCGAGATTATAGAAACTAAGAACGTCTGCAATACCACCGAAATATCCGGCAACTGGAGCATCATCAATGACATATACGAAGTGTGTATGCAAAGGGTCAGAAACGAGATTCCCGACCTGACCCTATTGGGTGCGCATTCATCTCACAGTTATCTCAACGGAACCAACCTCTACTTTGTATACTTCTATAACGTGGTAGACTGCAGACCTGAGGAGGAACTTACGAAGTACCACCTTGCCATCAAAAAGATCATCGTTGAAGAGACCATCAAGGCCGGCGGCTCCATGTGCCACCACCATGGTGTCGGC
>JARFPZ010000459.1 GCA_029288035.1 Desulfosarcina sp. | reverse complement strand
TCCCGATAACCTCTGGCATAGGCGACGACCTTGCCCCGGGGATTTATGAAAAAACTAATCGGGACGCCACGCACACCAAACTGAGCAAAGAATTCAGACTTGGAATCTAGTAAATTCAGGAACGTCAGGTTACGACTTAGGACAAAATCCTTCACCAACTTTCTAACCTTTTCGTCGATTCCCTGGTCTATAGAGATGGCCAAAATGACCAGACCATTGCTGCTGTAATCTTGATGGATCTTTTCCAGAGAGGACCTCTCTTTGAGGCAGTACGGTCACCAGGTGGCCCAGAAATTCAACAGGATGAATTTTCCCTGAAAATCACTCAGCTTTCTTATTCTGCCCTCTAAATCCGGAAGGGTAAATTCCGGTGCATCGATCTTTTCGTCTAATTTATTTACACCAAATTTTGCCAGGTGGTCCTCCTCCCCCCACAGGGGGAAGGCGCCTGTCAGCATAATAAGAAATAAGCCCAAAAAACAGAGTGCAACCCGTTTTGATAGTTTCATACTTTACCTTTTCCTTAACTCGTCGTTGATGCTATTCAATACTTACATAGAAATGATGAAATATGGCGTTTTCTTCCCAAACCATTGATGGCACGCAAGGATTTAGCCAAGTCGACCTCGTTACTATATTTTGGGATAGCAAAAGGGCTGCGGAAAGTGCCGCAGCCCTTTTATCGGTGGAGAGAAAAGAAATAGCGAAAAAAGACTTATGGATTTAAAAACATCCCGGTCAGCTTTTGCCAGCTGGTTTGGGGAAGATTGCCGTAGATATCATCACCCAAATAACCGCCGTCCGCTGCCAGCGGTCCTACCTCCTCCTCGATCACCTGGTAGAGGTTGTTGATCTCCGCATCCAGGTAGGTACCGGCCTGATCACCGATCATCAGATTTTTGAGATCCCGTCGCAGATTGTTGGCGTGCAATCGCATCACCCAGCCCTGGGTGTAAGGATCGTTATTGGCCAGGTTGCCTTTCTCCCTCAGCTCGGGGTTGATATCGGTAACCACTCCGCTGACCGGGGATTGCAAGCGGGCCGTGTTCGAACCCCGGGCCAAGAGGGTGTCACCCCGATCCTGCTCAAGCTCTTTACCTAACAGCGGCGCTTCAATTCGATCCAAGGGACCCAGCAGACGCAAAGCAAAATCATCGAGACCGATTCTGACCGTTGATCCTTCCTCGATTTTCACCCAGGTGTGCCCGCGGTGAAGGTAATAGCCGTGGGGTATCTTGAAGCCTTTAATGTTAAGTACATCAACTGGCTGAACCACGGCATGCACCGTGTATTGGTCGCTGAAATATTGATCAAATTCGCAGTTGCCGCACTGGTAGTCATGGGTGCAGGTCCGAAATTCAATACGCCTCTTCATGTGATGCAGGCAAGGCTGCTGCGCGGTGGAAAGCTCTCTTAGACGATCTTTCCAGAAAACAATTTTCCCACGCCTGCTGGCCGGGACCTTGCCCTGTTGCCGCAACGCTCTGTTTTCACGGGCCATGCGTCCCAGGGCGCGGTCAAAGCGACAGGTTTCACATTGATAGTCAATTTCACAGGCCTTGCGGCGAACCACACCGGTCTGCATCCAGATGCAAGGCGCATGGTTTGACTTGGCTTCACGTTCGGTTCGGGTGGAATTCATAATATTTCCCTTTTACTGCAAGCAGAGTTAGCGGGCATTCGCAATGATTAAACGAATCTCCCCTTTTCCAGTCATTAGGTTCTCAGGAAAGCCTTGGTCAGATTGTTCCAGCCGATATCCGGCAGATTTCCGTAGATATCATCTGCCAGATACCCACCGTCGGCAGCCAGGGGACCGGCAACAACTTCAATCATGCTTTCAAGATTGGTTCCCTCGTTGCTCATCCATGACAGACTGATTTGGTCAACCATCAGTTTTTTCATGGTCGCTTTGACATCGGGCGTGCGAACCATAAAAAGCCAGCCGTCCCCGTAAGGTTCACGGTTGGCGGTATCGGGTTTTTCCCTGAGCTCAGAATTCACCTCTACAATAACCCCGTCAATCGGCGAAAGAACATCCGCAAGATTGTCCTTGCGCTTCAGACCCCAGCCAACCTTGCCCTGATCCAATTCCTTGCCCATCAGGGGTAATTCAAGTGCATCCGCCTTTCCCAGCACTTTTAAGGCGAAATCATCGAGTCCGATGCGAATATATCCGCCACTTTCGATCCGCGCCCAGGCGTGGCCTTCATGGAAATAGAAATCCATCGGTATGTCGAAGCCTTTGACCTGTTGAACTTCACCCGGCATGCTTTTGCTTTTAGTGGTCCACACATCTTCGAAGTATTGATCAAAATCGCAGGTTGCGCACTGGTAGTCATAGGCACAGGCTCGCCGTTCAATGCGATTGGTCAAACTGTGTCGGCAAACACGATCCATGTCAGCCATTCTCCTCATGGCCTCCTGCCAGGTTATCTGTTTGCCCCGCTCCGCCTTCGTTGCCATGGCATGATCGTATTTGCAGGTGGTGCAGTCATAATAATTATCGCAGTTTTTAAATTTCACCACACCGGCTTGCATCCACAGGCAAGGATTGGCCGCTTTGGCCTTTTTATCGGGTTTGACCATCCAGACCTGTCCCTGCATCACGGATCCTATCTCCTGTTGGGAGCTCAGATCCCGCCAATTACCTCTGCGATAGGTTGAACCAATTCCCACATTACTTCTTCGATTGTCTCTTTTTTGGTCAGCCATTTCTCTCACTCCTTTGTCGGTTCGGGGTCATTGTTTTAGCGACATATAGAGCAAGTGATGTGCCAAGTTGTCAGCACCGATCCAATGAACGCATAACTTCTTGTTATTAATTAATAATTTTTTAAATTAAATGGTCAGAGGCCAGTCCCGGAGGCGCTCTCTGTGTGTTGAAATATTCTACACTTCACGAACCTTACGATCGAATTTAATCAAAATCGTTGAATTTAAGACGTAATTTCAGGTATTTGTAAGAGTGTTGTATTTTCCGACACCCATGTTGGATTTTTCGACAACACAATTCTGGGGATGAATGGAAACTTTCAGCTGGTTTTTTCTTTGGCAACCTTTTTTAATTTTTCGTTTGCCCAGATAGCCACTTCGACCCTGCGGTTTTGGGCACGACCTTCGACCGTGTCGTTGTCGGCAATCGGTTGAGACTTGCCGTAACCCTCAGTGGCGATACGGACTGAATCGACATTCTGGGTGGCGAGATAGTCTGCGACCGATTGAGCACGTCTGCGGGATAGTGCGTAGTTGTGTTCATCACTGCCGGTAGCGTCGGTATGACCTGCCAGCAGAATGTTGGTATCGGCGTACTTGTTTAATATGGTGGATAGCTCTGCCAATTCGGCCTTGGGGTCATCTTTAAGGTCTGCTTTATCGACGTCAAACAGAATCCCGGAGCTGAATGTAATTTTGATGCCCTCGCCGACCCGCTCAACTTTGGCTCCCTGGATGTCCCGTTCGATTTCAGCCGCCTGCTTGTCCATATAATTCCCAATGAACCCCCCGGCGACACCACCGACGGCCGCCCCGATGATAATCCCGGCGACCGTGGCACCGGTCGCATATCCGATAACAGCTCCGGCCGTACCACCGGCACCGGCACCGATCGCTGCGCCTTTCTGGGTACGATTCCATTCAGCACAACCCATGGTAACCACTAAAAATGAAAGGATCACGAATCCAGTCAAGAT
>JARFPZ010000245.1 GCA_029288035.1 Desulfosarcina sp. | reverse complement strand
CGGGTAGGCACCAGGCCGCCATCACCCCCCCCCGATGGGGGGAATGATGGAAATAATATCCCCACTCTTCAGCTGCTGGTCCAAGTCGGCCTGACGGTCGTTGATGCTCAGAATACCGACCTCTTCAAGGCGGATACCGAGTAGACAAACCAGATCCCTCGCCTTGGACCCGTCCGTCAATTCAACGGTTTGGCTCCGATTTTTACGCAGATGAAGAAACAGCTTCACCTGCACCTGTATCGTCATTATCTATCAACCATTCAAGGTTCAAATCAGTCAATTTGCCTGGCGTAGGCTTACCGTCTTTATCCCAACCGGAAATTTCATAATACATCTCGACGGCAGCCCGGAATTCTTTCGGATCGATGCGTTGACCTTTGAGGGGCCCGTCCGGCATGGGTTCATGCCAACGACGGATCACGCGATCATCTGCCGGGCCGAACCCTTCACGGTTATTAAACATGCGCGCCATCACATTGGATCTTTCGGAAACACGCAGTATCTCGAATAGGCTGGTTTCCCAACCGGTGATGGCCTTGATGGCCTCGACCAGGCGGGTAAATGTCATGGCGTGAATGGGAACCGAGCAGAAATTGCAGATGCCATAGCAGTTGTTGAGGCCCCAGGCCTTTTGACCGAGTGAAAAATATCTGGCCTTGGCAGCGTCTGTATCCAAGGGCTGCACCGGCTCCAGAATTCCCAGGGGCAGAAGATTCGTGACATTGGCGGCAAAAGCGGTGTCATGGGGCGTTTCGACATGATCGGCCGTTGGGGACAGGGCATATCCCAGGGCCATGCCGGTCTTGCCCCGGCCGTCGTGGACCGGTAGTTCACTACCCTTGATATGAAAGGCATACTTATCTGCCCCCCGGCCGATGGCGGCAGCCGCCTTTTTCACGCCCTGGGAAAGAATTTTTCCGATTCCCCGTTGATTGACCATCTCTTCAATCAACCACAGCATGGCATCGGCGTCGCCGAATTCAAGGGCTTTACCGCCGGTATCCTCCGTGTTGAGAATGCCGTGTTCAAAACACTCCATGGCAAATGCAACCACGCAGCCGGTCGAAATGGCATCCAGTCCCATAAGGTTACAGATTTGATTTGCTCTGGCAATCGCCGGCAGATTATCAATTTCCAGCAAAGACCCCAGGCAACCCAGGGCTTCGTATTCAGGCCCGCCGAATCGGGGATCCAGTGGATAGGCGTCGTCTTCGAGCGCTACCCGGCGTTTGCATTTAACCGCACATGAATAGCAGGTGCCGGATGAGTGATAAATTGTCCCATGATAGGCCTCGGCATCGATCTTATCGACGCCCTTAAATTCACCGTACTTGAAATTATGGGTCGGCAGGATTCCAGCCTGGTTTAAACCCTTGACAAGACCGGAAGTCCCCACCTTGCTCAGCCCCACGTTGGGCGGATGGACTTTAAAGCGTTCGTTGTGCCAGTGCCGGATCTCCTTGACGCTGTCCGGATCGGCCATTTCAAGTTTTTGCTTGCCCCGGACCGCCACTGCTTTGAGGTTTTTGGACCCCATCACGGCGCCCATCCCGGCCCGGCCGTTGAAATGCTCCAGATCATTCTGGACGCAGGCAAAGGGGATCAGGCGTTCCCCCGCAGGCCCGATGGAGGCCACCCGGATGCGCTTATCACCGAGCTCCTCCCTCAGCCCCTCG
Source organism: Desulfosarcina sp. (assembly GCA_029288035.1). GTDB lineage: Bacteria > Desulfobacterota > Desulfobacteria > Desulfobacterales > JAFDCJ01 > JAFDCJ01. Next base: position 2,614 of record JARFPZ010000245.1, on the reverse strand, counting down.
AGGGTCTCCCAGTTATCCTTTCCCCACAGGTTGGCGGCGTCACGAATTTCGACATCATCGTCATGGATCCAGAGATAGGCCGGTTTGGACGAACGGCCATAAAAAACGATGGCGTCAAATCCGGCAAACTTTAGCTCCGGGCCGAAATATCCACCGGCTTCGGCTTCTCCGAATCCGCCGGTCAAGGGTGACTTGGCAGCGACAGTATACCGGCTGAACCCGGAAAGCGGTGCTCCGGTCACCACACTGCAGGCGAAAACCAGAACGTTATCCTCAGACAACGGATCAATACCGGCTTTAATGTGTTTCAACAAATAATACGCCGCCAGTGACGAACCGCCCACATAGGTTCGGTACCACACCTCGCCGGGTTCTTCTACCTCCCAGCTGGCATCGGTCAGGTTGACGTGTAAAATTTTACCATTGTACCCGTACGGCATATCAAAACCTCCTTATTGTACTTATTTTTCGGAAATGTAGTAATTACCGGTTGTATCAGCCGCTTCTTTGAATTTGTCAAATTTGCTCAATGATCCCGCCAGATTCTTTTTAACATCATCCCAGATGGCAAGATGGGATCCGACGCTGCTCATCCAAAGCTTTTTTTCATCCGGACTGAGCCGGTAGAACTTGACACCGGCTGCAGCCATCTGCATCTCAGCATGGGCACGCGCTGCCGGAACCTTGGCGTGGTTCTGCCGCATTGTCATTTCGCTGGCGAAATCTATAGCTTCTCTAAGGGGCAGCGAAAGCCGGTTACACCATTCAAGGCTGCAAAAGTATATCTGGGCATCCTGAACGATATCGGTGAATGTGATGTGGGAAAGCAGATTCTTGAATCCGAACACGTAGAGTGCTCCGACACATGGGTCCAAGGCATCTACATACCCATTACCGATGGCGGTGGACGCTTCCACCCATTCCACGAGAATGGGATTGGCCCCCAGGCGCTGATATACGCGCTGAAGCATATTTGAGTTAGGAATTCTGAATTTAATTCCGCGCAACTGCTCCGGTGTCTTGATGGGTTCCTCAAAGCCTTTGCCAAGGGCGGTGGTGCGTGGATCGATGCACGGATACCACAGTGGTTTAAGTCCCCTGGCCTCGATTTTTGGATGGATCTCTTTTTTCCATAAATCAGAAGTCACCAGGTTAGCGAACTTCTGATTTTCACTGCACCAATAAGGAATGTTGATCAAGTCGACCACGGGCACGAAAGGCGAAAAGTTGGAAATAGAGCACTGCCCGGCCTGGATGGTCGCTTTCTGCACCTCGCGGGCCAACGCACCGCTAGACCCCACCAGTCCCGCAGGAGCAAGTTTCACATAGATTTTACCACGGCTTGTATTCTGTATGTTCTCCTTAAAATCAAGCTGCATGATTGGGTAGCTGCGCGAAACGCCAGGGGCATAAGCCGTACCCAAAATCATGGTGTGCGAGGCGGCAGCCTTGAGCTCTGCCTCTTTACGGACAACCTGAGCAGAGGCTTCTTGCGAGCCTAAGGCACCTTTTGAAAGCGCCACCATTGCGGTGGTGGCACCAAAACTGGCGCTCAATTTAAGGAAACGACGACGCTCAGTTGATGTGGGCCCTGTCTGTTTGATGTCTTTTTCCATTGTTCTATCCACTATACGGTTAGTGCGAATTACAATACATTTCTTCCTTATATTAAACGGACAATGAAATAGGAAACGCTCGTCATGCCGGACTTGATCCGGCATCCAGGCTGTTTTCCTGGATTCTGGCTTTCGCCAGAATGACATTGGTTCGGGTATTTAATCGCCGGAATAACATTAAAAGGTAACTATTTACAAGTTCAGCGTTCAAAGTGTCTCAGCCCCATCTGAAACGGATCAATTAATCAACCAGAGTGAAATCCATGGAATATAGCCTATCATCAGCGCGATGACGAGCATGGTCGCCACAAATGGAAAGACGTATCTTGAGATGGATATAATCGGTACCTGGGTAACCCCTGAAACCACAAACAGATTTAAGCCCAGCGGCGGAGTAATGAAACCGATGCCCAAAGCAGTGACCATGAAGATACAAAAATGGACCTCATTCATACCGATTTCCTGGGCCAGGGGCAGCAGCAGCGGTGCCAGAATAACAATATTCGGTGTTGTCTCCATAACGCAGCCGGCGATCATCAAAATGGCGACCATGATGACAATGATCAAATAGTGGTTGCTGGTCAGGGAAGTCATGAAATTCACGAATGCCTGGGGGACCTGCAAACTGGCCAGGGTTTGGGCCAGGGGTAGACTCATGGCGATAATGGGTACGATCACACCGCTCACCTTTGCCGAAGTCTCTAAAATCTTAGGGATATCGCCGACCACCAGCGTTCGCTGGAAAAATCCGATAATTATCGCGGTGAGGGCTGCCACGGCCGCGCTTTCCGTGGGCGTAAAGACGCCCGAGTAGATGCCGCCCAAAATGATCACGGGTATGAGAAGCGCAAAGCGCCCTGCGTACACGGTTTTGCGCCAGTGTTGAAAGTTGAATCCGGCGGTGCTGTTTTCGTAGCCTTTGACACGGTTGACCATGGCATTGGCAAACATTATCGAGAGCAGAATCAGCACCCCTGGAATGGCAGCGGCCAGAAACA
>JARFPZ010000224.1 GCA_029288035.1 Desulfosarcina sp. | reverse complement strand
AATGGGGTTCAAGGGGTCGGAAGTTCAAATCTTCTCGCCCCGACCAATTTCTGAGATTTAAGCGGATTTTCGTTGTTGAGAATCCGCTTTTTTCTTATCTCGTTAGACATATTAGACCGTATGTCCACCTAAATATATAGTCATACAAAATGAGATATGCGTGGCCTTTGATCATATAAGATTCGAACCTTTTCCCAAGATTCTGATCATACGATTTATCCTATCAACAACAAAAGGTTAAATCAATTCGCAAATACAGTAACCCTTACAAAGCCCTCACTGCAACCCAATTTCTCACTCATCATTTAGTGCTGAGTGAGTAAATTCGTATTTTGTCTCATTAGAACTTTCTATTTCTAATACCGATTCTAAACAAGCTATGTGGGGTTATTGGAAAATAAAGACACATTATTATGTGATGAAAAGCGACGGTTCTGTGTAGTAGCGGACGATTAGGGAGGAACGGCCGCCGGTGAATTGGCGAGCCGGATTTTTTCGAAAACAGCGGTGCAGGTATTTCAACCGGCCAATGATTCGGCTAACCATTAATACTCGGAAGGCGGCCGGCATCTTCCACTGGACTGCTTTCCATATATCGCAAAATGATTCCCTGATCATATACATGGTTAAACTTTGCCACCACCTCCGGATCGAACTGAGTACCGGCGCCTTCGTTGATAATTTTAAGAATGAGTTCTTCTTCCATCCGTTTGCGATAGGCACGATCCGATGCCATGGCATCGTAAACATCGGCCAGTGAAAGGATCCGAGCCAAAAATGGGATTTGGTCCCCCTTTAAACCGTCCGGGTATCCGTTGCCGTCGAATCGCTCATGATGGCATCGAATGATTTGGCGTTCTTTTTCCCACATACCCAGTTGCTCCAAGATATTGGCACCGATGACCGGATGTTCTTTTATCTTTTCAAATTCCTGGGAGGTAAGCCGCCCGGGTTTTAGTAGGATATCGTCTCGGATTCCAATTTTGCCGATATCGTGAAGGTGGCCGGCAAAATTTAAAATATCCAAATCTTCACCGCTGCATCCCAGCTGCTTGCCTAATATCAACGATATTCCCGTTACGCGACTGGAATGCTCTCGGGTATAAAGGTCCCTCGCCTCTACGGCATTGACAAATGCATACAGGGTTGCAAAAAGATTTTCATAGATATTTTCATACAGCGCCAGGTTTTCAATGGATTGGGCCGCACTCTGAGCCATAAAAGAGAGGTAATATAAATCCTTTTCGCTGAATCTGGTCTCACTTTGGCAGATAATGGCCGTCAACGCACCAAATACTTTCTGACGAATTTTCAAAGGCACGATCATTACGGATAGCAGTTCCCTAGGGAGTCCACGGGCGCCATTATTTTCCGAAATCAGGAGCGGTAGCTCGTCGGATGCGACTTCCATAATCACGCGGCTGAGATAGGATGCGCAACCGGACGGTTGCTCGCTGACGACATTTGGAGCCGGTAGCAGGTCTGATTCAGTCTCAATTTTTTCGTTTTCAGCCTCTTCTTTTCCGGCCAAAGCAACCGCAAAGGGCTGGCCGACGGATTCGTTAATCACATGGAGCATGCAGTGATCCGCATGGGTGATTTCAAGCGCCACATCGACAGCACGCTTAAAAACATCCGTGGTGGAGACAGTGGTGGTAAAACTACCCATTATTTTATTTAAAATGTTCAGTTCATCGACTTTATAAAGTAATTCCCGATTGAGCTTTTCGAGGCGTTCCTTGCTTTTAACTTCCTCTTTTAAGAGCACGTTTTCTACGAAAAGCCCGCGCTGCTGCATCACTCGCAGCATGCACAGCTCCATCTGCCTGAGATTGACTGGTTTGATCAAAAAGTCAACCACACCGTTTTTTAAGGTCTGAATGGTGTTTTCCAGGGATGGATATCCTGTCATGACAATAACCGGCATCGTCACATCGCGCATTCTGATATTTTCAGCCAGCTCAAGTCCGTTCATTTCAGGCATGTTGATGTCGGTAAAACAGCAATCCACACGTTCATTCTCAAAAACTTTCAAGGCTTCGACACCATTGCATGCCGTGAGGGCTTGATACCCTTGTCGCTCAAAATATCGGCTGGCAACATCCCGAATACTCTCTTCATCATCCACGAAGAGGATTGTTTCTTTTTTCCGATCATCCATTTGGCTTTTTCCGGGAAATATGGTTGAATTTCAGCTTTGGCATACCTACCAATTTTTATATCGACGAATCGTGTAAATACTTTAGAGGACAGCATAATCCGGTATCCAGACAACCCGACCTTCGAACAGATTTTCAGAGGCATCAACTTATTTTCGGATTAGGATCGTATGGATGACATTGCAGCCGATCAGCGATTCGGGATTTGCGTTCAATGTCAACCGCTGCTCATTGCTTCGAATAAAACTTGACGGCAATGATAAAAAATCTGTACTTGTTACATTTTTATAATGATGAATGACGAGATTTTCGAATGCCACAAAATGATTACGGACCGTTACGCGTGTGTCTATTAAGCTATCGCAGCAACCCCCACTGCGGCGGTCAGGGGGTTTATTTAAAAAATTTAAGCCGGGCCCTTAAAGATCTCGGCCTTTTTGTAGAGGTCGTATCAGGTCCCCCCGATCCGCTGCTGGACGATGATATACCGATGGTTCAGCTGCCCTGCCTTGATCTCTATAATCCCGAGGATCCATTTAGAATCCCAGCGCTAAAAGAACTCCTTGATCCGTTTAATCTCGTGGAATGGATCGGCGTCTCCACCATGGGGTTTCCGGAGCTGTTTACGTTCGGACTCAGGGCGTATCAATATCTGAGATCCAGGCTGGACAGGTATGATATCATACATGACAACCAAAGCCTCTCTTACGGCATATGGGCGATTAATAAGCGGTTGCCCACCATTGCCACCATTCATCACCCCGTCACGGTGGATCGCAAGATCGCCATTCAATCGGTTTTCTCTACATGGGAAAAAATGAAACAGTGGCGTTGGTATTCATTTATTGGCATGCAGAAGCGGGTGGCCAGATCTCTTCCGCGCATCATTACCGTTTCAAAATCGGCCAAAGAAGACATCAGTCGGGATTTTAATATACCGACTAAAAAATTCAGCACTGTACCCAACGGCATCAATACCAGCCTTTTTTACCCCATCTCCGAAATTGAGAGAGAAAAAAACCGCGTGATCGTCACCAACAGTGCCGACACACCGCTAAAGGGGCTTTTTTTTCTATTTCAGGCGGTGGCCGAACTATCCAAAATTCAGGATATCCAGGTGACGGTCGTTGGGGAACCCAAAAAAGACGGTGACATTGCAAAACTGGTTAGGAAGCTTGGCATCGGTCACCGCATCAGGTTCACCGGCAGGATTGACGATCGGGAATTTGTCCGACAATATGCCAGGGCGACCGTGGCTGTCGTTCCTTCCGTTTATGAAGGCTTTGGCTTGCCGGTAGGAGAAGCCATGGCATGCGGCGTTCCGGTAATCAGCACCACGGGAGGCGCGCTGCCAGAAGTGGTGGGGAATGCCGGCATCCTGGTACCACCGGCTAATTCATCGGCCCTTGCCAAGGCCATCGGTGAACTTCTCGCCAATCCTTTAAAGGCCCAGGATTTAGGCCTGGCCGGGTACAGGCGAGTTCAAAAACATTTTACCTGGCAAAAGGCGGCAGAAAAAACCGTGAATGTCTACCGGGAGGTCATCGATGGTCACCGTCGATTTCGATCGGCTTGACGTTAAACCCGGCTTTAAAATTCTGGACATCGGTTGCGGTTCCGGTCGGCATACCTGTGCGGCATATCGGTGCCAAAATGTCATCGTTATCGGAGTCGATTTGAATTTTAAGGAATTGATCGAAGCCGACGATCGACTCAAACTGCATGATCGACTGGGTGAACACGGCGGGGGGACATGGGGACTTTCGGCGGCGGACCTGACCTGCTTGCCCTTTAAAGATGACTATTTCGATATCGTGCTCTGTTGCGAGGTTCTGGAACATATTACGCAATCTCAAGTTGCTTTGAAAGAAATCGTCCGGATTTTGAAGCCGGGATGCGATCTCGTGGTCAGTGTACCCAGGTCCTGGCCGGAACGTATCTGTTGGTCCCTGTCGCAAGATTACCATAATACCCTCGGAGGGCATGTTCGGATCTTCAAACAATCCGATTTAATCACCGCTTTGGAAAACTCCGGCGTTAAAAAGTGGGCGGTGCATTTCGCCCACAGCCTGCACACCCCGTTCTGGTGGCTGAAATGCCTGATGGGACCCAATCGCAATGATTCAACACCGGTCAAGCTGTATCACCGATTTCTGACCTGGGAAATTATGAAGCAGCCTCAATGTACGCGTGTTCTGGAAAATCTACTGAACCCGATTATGGGGAAAAGCGTTGTCATTTACTCAAGGAAAGACTGAGCGCAGCGAATCCATCCTGCGTTAGTCTGCGGTTCGCTGTCCGGCCTCTCGGGATATCATACGAGGCACTACTTGCATGATGAAGTTTCATACATGAGGTTCGGGGTTTGTGAAGGTTAACAGAAGAAAAGTAACCTTGAACGTTGAACTTTGAACCTGTGAACCCATAAAATTTACGACGGAACCAGCATTACGGGACAGGAGGCTGTTTCAAGAATGGTCATTCCCACATAATCGACCCGGCCCAGATTCATTTTTTCCGCCTCCTGATGACTTCCTAAAATAATCAGGTCGGATTTGTGTTGCTTAGCTATTTTACATGTTTCAAGGGCAGGATCGGCAGGCAGACATCCAAATGTAACGCGATTAGATTCATCCAAGAGAGGCTTTACTTCAGTTTCAAATCGGTCCTTGGTTTCCTCATTTATTTCCTGCAGCTTGGGATCACTGGATTCCAGCGCTTTCAGCCGATAATCCAA
>JARFPZ010000190.1 GCA_029288035.1 Desulfosarcina sp. | reverse complement strand
CAGATATACGATGACGGTCTGGCTGATATCCGCTATTTTGATAATAACCTTATATTTGCTGATCAGCGAAAAAATACCGGTGGATTTAACCGCCATCGGAATCATGGCGGTGCTGATGATCAGCCGAGTGCTCACTCCAGCCGAGGCCGTGGCGGGGTTTGCTCACCCGGCGGTAATTACCGTCGGCGCTATGTTTCTGGTTAGTAAAGGTTTGGTTCGAACCGGTGCCGTAGGATATATCGGTCAAAAAGTTATCACGATTGCACGCGGCAACGCTAATATTGCCGTTATAGTGATCCTGCTGACGGTGGTGGTTGCGTCCGCATTCATCAACAACACCCCCGTGGTCGTTCTTTTTATTCCGGTGGTGATACGAATGTGCTGCCAGTTTGGTCTTAGTCCGTCAAAGATCCTCATACCGTTATCCTATACCTCGATATTGGCCGGTACCTGCACGCTGATCGGGACCTCAACCAATATTATTATCAGTGATTTGAGTGCCAATAGCGGGCACGGGGCCATCGGTATGTTCGAACTTTCGACGCTGGGTGTTCCCATCGCAACTGTCGGTATCACTTTTTTGCTGATCGCCGCACCGCGAATCATGCCAGAGCTGTTGAATCAGACCTGTGAACTTGAAAACAGTGAACATCGGCGATATCTGGCTGAGTTTGCGATTCCCCGGGGCAGCGCTCTCATCGATCATAATCCCGCCACGGTCTTTGCAAAGCAATATCCAAATCTTGAGGTACTTGAACTGATCCGTTATTCCCACATCTTTCATCCTTCGCGTGATGTCGTCGCCATTGCTGCAGATGATTTACTGCTGGTAAAAGGATCCGCCAGCGATCTTATCGAAATCCTAGATCACGATGAAGTCGAACTGCCCCGGTCAGAAAAGGGGATATCTTTCGGTGTCGGCCAAAAGGAGTCCATCGTCGTGGAGTTGATCATACCGCCCCAATCCTCCCTTTTGGGTCAAAGGCTAATGGAATCCAACCTTATCCACGATCTCGACCTTCATGTCATCGCCATCAAAAGAAGCGGTCTGCACTACACGGAAAAACAAATTCATGATGTGAAACTCAGAGTGGGAGATATTCTGCTGGTGTGGGGTCGTGCAGATATCATGGAAACCTTGAGAGGTGGTGCGAACTTCATCGTTGTCGAGGATGTGCATCATGAAATCGTTCAGAAAAGAAAGGCCTGGAAGGCGGCTCTCATTTTCGCTGCCCTGGTCACTGTGGCAAGTCTCGGTTTGGCCGACATTATGGTTTGTGCCCTGACTGCGGCTTTCCTTATGATGCTGAGCGGTTGCCTGCAGCTGCGCGATGCCTATCGGTCTATTCAGGCGGATGTTTTGATGCTCATTGCGGGAACCATTGCCTTGGGTACGGCCATGGAAAAAACCGGGACGAGTCAATTGTACGCCGAAGCCTATCTGGGAATCTTCTCCGATTTTTCTCCAAATGTTGTTCTGGGCGGGTTTATCCTGTTGGCCAGCATCAGTACTCACATCCTTAGCAATAATGCCACGGCCGTGCTCCTATTTCCGATCGCAGTATCCACCGCCATTGGAATTGGGGTCGAGCCCAGACCTTTTATAATGGCCGTTTGTTTTGGGGCCAGTGCCTGCTTTGCGACACCCATCGGTTACCAAACAAACCTTTTGGTTTATGGACCGGGCGGCTATCGTTTTTCGGACTACTTGAAACTGGGTATTCCGCTGAATTTGCTGGTGTTAATACTAGGTTCTGTCTTTATCCCGATCCTCTGGCCGTTTTAACTCTGTAAAATGATTCATGCTGGTCTAAGAAGGGTGTTGCCGTTTATCCATTAAAAGAAATGTCTGAGCGGATCTTTTCCCAGAAGTAAATAATAAACCATTGCACCAAGAATTCCATGGGCAACCCCTAGCGGCAGGATATTCGGACATCGATAGAAAGAATAGGAAAAGAAGATTCCTCCAATGAAGGTAAAAATGCGAAGTTTTTCTGAATGCCAGTGAACAAGTGTGAAAACCAGCGTACAGATGGCAATGCTCCAGGGCGCGAGACCCAATTTTAGAAGCCGGGAATGAAAAAATGATTGAAACATAAATTGCTGCGCCAATCCCCAAAGGGGGTAGAGAACGATTGTAAAATAAAAATAGATGGGCGGCTTAGGATTATCCGTAAAAGGAAAAATTGCGAGGATGACGATTGCCATAGGACCGAAATATAAAGCGGATAGTTTAGTTGCTTCTTTTAAGTTGTCAGTTCTTATGCCGTAGGTCTTTAGGACACCTTGGTCTGCTCGGTAATCCCAACGAATGGAAAGGGCGCATAAAACAATCGCTGGAATGATAAAATAATATTTGCCTGAAATTTCCTTTCTAAAAACCATATACAAGACGACAAAGACCAAGAAGATCAATATCTCAATCAGGTTCTTTTTAATATTCATATGGTTTCGTGGTTGCATGAGGATAAGCTTGCCCGCCAGGGGAATATCTTGAGCGGATCAATGGATTTGGATGGTTCACGGTAATTTGAATGGAAACCGAATCAGACTCATGAACACGCCGCCGCTCGGTGTTGGGATATACCCGAGTTCGAGCGATGTCTGTTTCCACATCAGGCCGATGGTTGGCAAAGCACCGGGCGAAATCCCGCCGATATTTGGTAAATTATCAGAATACCCGTGCATTATCCCGGTGTACAGGTTTCCTTGGACACCTAGATGCTGGAATTTTCCAATATTAAACTTCTTTGTATGAAATCTTTTCCCGGCAAAAAATGTTTCATCATGATAACTGTTTTTAAATCTCGATATCATATAGTCGTTATACAAAAGAGCGACCATCCCCGTCTTCTCATTCGTATTGTCCGATCTGTCAACGTGCCGGGTCCAATATCCGATTAACACCGAAAATTCATTTTTATTTGTCGCTTGGGACGGCGTGGGTAACAATAGAAGTCCCAAAATTAAACCAGCTGTTATAACTACAGCGTACGTTTTCACTTGCATGGTAAGGCCTTTTTTATAGGTGCGGTTGTATCTTGAATCTATGCGTGATTTTTCTACAATTTTTTAGGTTTCTTC
>JARFPZ010000189.1 GCA_029288035.1 Desulfosarcina sp. | reverse complement strand
CGACCGGACCGTACGAAAACTCAGCGCCTGGCTGCAGGATAAAGAGAAAAACCCGGAAATCACCGGCACCATTGCCTATGTGGGCAACGGCGGGCCGCGTTTTTTCCTTTCCCTGTCGCCGGTGGACCCGGATCCGTTCGTCGGATTTTTAATCGTCAACACCGAGACAGACAAAGAGGTACCCGAACTGGTCGCGCGCACCAGTCAATACATTCTGGATAATTTCCCCAATGCGCGCGGCAGGGTCAAGTCCATGTGGTTGGGCGGCAGTGAGACCGGCTTGTTTCAAATTCGGCTCAGCGGCCCCGGCATCGAGGTGCTATGGGAGCAGGCCGAGCAGTTGATGGCCGCGTTGCGCAAGATCCCCGGCACCATCGATATCAAGCAGGATTGGAACAACCGGGTGTTTACGGCTATGGTCGATGTCGATCAGGGCCGCGCGAGTCGCGCCGGGGTAACCTCGCAGGATGTGGCCGATGCCCTGAACTTCTTTGTCGACGGTGCGACGACCACCGATTACCATCAGGGCAATGTCCAGATCCCGATCGTCGGGCGCGGTGTCAAGGCTGAACGGGATTCCCCGGACAGCCTGCGCACACTCGGTATCCGTTCGTCCTCCGGCGGCAGCGTGCCCCTCAACCAGGTTGCCGATGTCTACACTGTGGGTGAGTTGAACCGTATCATGCGCTACAATCAGGAGCGCACCATCACCGTCAGCGCCAAAAACCAGGTGCTGAAAGCCTCCGAGATCTTTGCGGCCCTTACGCCGACACTGGACGGGATGGAATTTCCCAAAAACCACCACTGGGATTTGGGAGGGGAGCTGGAAGACTCGGCCAGGGCCAAGAGGAACCTGGCCAAATGGATGCTGCCATGTTTCGGCGGCGTTGTGTTTTTGCTGGTCTGGCAGTTTAACTCCATCCGGCGGGCCGCCATCATTCTCCTGACCATGCCGCTGGTCATTGTCGGTTCCGTCGTCGGCCTGCTGGCGATGCAGGCCGATTTTGGTTTTATGGTCATCCTTGGGCTTCTGGCCCTGGCCGGGTCCATTGTGAACAACGGGATCGTGATGATCGATAAAATTGAGGAGAACCGGCGCGACGGGCAGACGCCTTATGATGCGGTGATCAATTCGGCCGTCAGCCGGTTCAGACCGATCCTGCTTTCGGTGTCAACCACCATGCTGGGATTCTCGCCGCTAATCATCAACCATGATCCGCTTTTTTACGGCATGGCCTGCGTCATGTTTTTCGGACTGGGCATCGGCAGTCTATTTACGTTAAACTATGTGCCGGCGCTTTACTGTATCTTTTTTCGGGTTAAAACTCCCGCCGGTAATGTACCTGGCTGAATCTAAAAGGTCTCTAAGGCAGCGATTCTCCCGCGCCCCCTCCATGGGATTTTCGGCTTTTTGGGAGTAAGCTCTCCAGATAAAAGTCAGCCATTTTTTGGACACAGATGAACACTGATTCTCGGGATAGTGACATTTCAAAATGAAAGATTGACAAAGCGTACACCTTGATGTACATTTATGCGTCCGCAATGAATCATAACACGATCCTAAATCACGGAGAGCAATGCAATGCAAAAAATACCGATAACCGAAGCAAGAAATAAATTTATGAAACTCCCTGATCAGGCTGCCAAGCACAAGATTCTTGCCATTACAAGAAGAAACAAGGAAGTGATGGCAGTCATGAGTTGGGAATTGTACGAGGGACTGCTCGAAACCTTGGAGATCATGTCTGATCCCAAGCTCCTGAATAATTTAAAGATGGGTTTAGATGATGTCAAAACCGGCCGAACTTATTCACTACCGGAAGCATATGAAAGGTTGGGGCTTTGAGATACCGTATTCTCATCACTGAAACCTGTCTTTCCCTGATCAACAAACTCTCTGACAAGAAAATCCAACGAACGATTTTAGATCGGATTGAACAGTTGTCTGAGGAACCCGATAAACAGGGAAAAAATCTGGTTCAAGACCTATCCGGATTCCGTTCGGTGCATGCCGCGGGAAGGTATAGAATAATTTACAAGATCGATAAAAAGACTGTGATCGTTTATGTTCTTGCGGCGGGCATCAGAAAGGAAGGCGGCAAGAAAGATATTTACAAGATTGCAAAAAAGCTTCTAAACGCAGGGCTTTTAGATTTAAAAGTCGAATAAGCCATAGGGTTTTTTGGCGGGTGATTTTGACATCGATGGCATTGAAAAAATAGTGCTTGTGTCAGATAGCTAAATGATTTTTCGAACTTCAAGATCACATCAACTGTCGCTGCCTCAGAACTTTATCCTCCTTTTTTCTGAAATAAACGCCAAAACGTTGGAGCGTTACGAGAGCGCCCTGGAATCAGTGGCAGTGCTGGCCGGATCGGCAGCTCGCATGCCCGGTATGACCACCCTACCGGTGGGCCGCGGGTTATCGCACCCTGGTATGTCCAGGCCAAACAGGAATCAACAGCTTTTTACACCGAGCCGTATATCTTCAGCGCAACTAAAATGCCTGGGATCACCTGCGCTGAAGAATTGATGGCCGGCGGCGGTGTTTTCGGCGCAGACATAACCCTGAATCCCTTTCCCAGTTGGAAGGCGAATCCATAAAAATTCAGCGGCGAGATTTCTCCGAATCCGCCCCCTACGATTCCAGAATCAGGGAAATTCACTCCCTGATTAAGGCCTTTGGATTGATGAAAAGCACCATCCGACAGCTGCTTGAGCAGCAAAGAAAACTCTGACGATTTAACCAAACTGATTGCCGGTGCCACTGATGCCAAATCTCCCTATACCGGCGGTCACTGCGCGCGTGTCCCCAAGGTAGCTGAAATGTTGGTTGATGCAGCGTGTAAAGCCGAGGAAGGTCCGTTCGCCGATTTTAGGATGGATACGAAAGATCAGCGCTGGGAGTTTGAAGTGGCCGCCTGGCTTCATGACGGTGGAAAGGTCACCACTCCTGAATATGTTGTGGACAAGGCCACCAAACTGGAAACAATCTACAACCGCATCCACGAAATCCGCATGCGTTTTGAGGTGCTGCTGCGGGATGCGGAAATCGCCACCTATCAGAAACGTCTGGCAGGGGATGTCGACGAATTTCTTTTAGAAGCTCAGCTGGCAAAGGAGAAAAAGCAGATTTCTGACGATTTCGCTTTCGTAGCCGCATGTAACATCGGCGGAGAGTTTATGGCCGACGAAAAGATCGAACGCTTAGAACAGATCGCCACCCGGACCTGGACTCGCCACCTGGACGACCGAATCGGTATTTCCAATGATGAAGCTGTATTAAAAAATAATACACCGGCCCCCACTCTTCCGGTAATCGAACAGGTGCTGGCCGACAAGCCCGAACATATCATACCCAGGACCAACTCGAAGCCTTTCGACGATAACCCGCATGGATTCAAGATGGATATTCCCGAAAACCAGTACAATTTAGGAGAACTCTATAACCTGGGCATTCGCAAAGGCACTCTTTCACCGGAGGACCGATTTAAGATAAACGAGCATACCATTATTTAAGGGTAATTGGAAACTGCCCTAAAGCAGAATAAGGAAATAAAGACAAAGGTGGGGTCAGCAATGGCTCTGCCATTGTAACTGATATCTATTGAGGAGAGATACCATGCCAAAAATCGTTCGTTTTTATCAGACAGGAGCAGCCGACGTCCTTCAGTTGGAAGATGTACCACTTTCCGAACCCGGCAAAGGGGAAGTTCGCCTGAAGGTGGCGGCTATTGGTCTCAACCGTGCCGAGGTAATGTTCCGACAAGGACAGTATCTGGAAGCCCCGGTTTTGCCGTCAAGACTCGGATACGAAGCCGCCGGCATCGTCGACGCCGTAGGCCCAGAAGCCGGCGATATTCAAATTAATGACCGAGTGAGCACCATTCCTTCATTTCCCATTGGAAAATATGGTGTTTACGGTGAAAGTGCCATCGTTCCCGCCTCTGCGGTGACCGGATATCCCGATAGTCTCTCTGCGGTCGAAGGCGCAGCAATCTGGATGCAGTACATGACTGCATTCGGTGCACTGGTTGAATACGGCCGATTGAAGAAAGAGGATACAGTCTTGATTACCGCTGCCAGCAGCAGCGTCGGACTTGCCGCAATTCAGATCGTCAAGTCAATCGGGGCCTCGGCTGTTGCGACGACGCGCGGTGATAGCAAAAAGAAATTTCTTCAGGTGCATTGAAACCGGTCATTGCCCGGACCTTCCCTCTGGAGGAAATCGCCGACGCTCATCGCTATATGGAGTCCAATCAGCAAATGGGTAAAATTGTCGTGACGGTATAATTATGGAAACGATCCTACTTTTCATTGCTGCTGCGGGTGCTGGCATGCAGGCCATTATCGGTTTAAGTTTTTTTATTTCCTGTGTCTGCGAAAAAGAACCGCGGGCCACGGTTTATAGCGGAATTCAGTTTCTGCTTATGCTGGGTCTGGTTATGCTTCTATTTTACCTGAACACCATTGGTTTTTTTGAAACCAACTCAGGATTAACATTTTTGATTATAGGTCTTGCCCTTGCCGGCAGCCTCTGTTTTTTTCTGATGCGAAAAACAGAATCGAACCCGCGCGCCCTGGATGGCACCAAGGGGTTGATCCTGGGAGAGGTACCACCAACGGATGAAAGAGACACTGTGTTTGCGCGCAACCGGACCCTTCGACCGGGATCGGAAGAATATAAAACCTATTATGAAATGCGGCCTGAATTCGAGAATTCCGATGCCGCCCGCAGGGAAAAGGGCGGTCCTTTGGGGCATCCCGGCGCCATCGATCGGCCCCATGATCGACCCAATGTGGCGGCCACCCTGGCATCGCTGTCCATACCGCTGCATCTCTCGCAGCCGGAGAAATTCAATCCCCCGGCCCACCCTGCATTTAAGGGGCAGCGAGTGGAACTTAACCCTGGCTCGGCCAGCACCAGGGTAAAGGGGTATACCCTGGGCATTGGCGCCAATCTGGTGGGTATCTGCGAAATCAATCCCCTGTGGGTCTACTCGCATCGGGGGGAAGTATTTAATGAAAATTGGGATGATTGGGGCCGCAAGCTCGAACTTACCCATAAATATGCGGTGGTGTTTGCCACCGAAATGGCCTTTGAACTGGTGGGAACCGCCCCCCATACTCCCACAACCATTGCCAGTATGGGCAATTATGCCCAGGGCGCTTTTATTGCGACCCAGCTGGCTGCGTTTATCTCCAATCTTGGATATTCGGCGACTGCCAATCATCTGCGGCACTATGATACGCTCCTGGTTCCATTGGCCGTCGATGCCGGTTTGGGAGAAACCGGTCGTCTGGGATATTTAATGACCAAAGACTATGGTCCGCGGGTCCGGCTGGGAGCGGTCACCACGGATCTGCCGCTGGTCCCGGATAAACCCGTTGACATCGGCGTTGTAGATTTTTGCAGGATTTGTAAAAAATGTGCACACTGCTGCCCGTCCAGCTCCATCCCCCTGGGTGATCAGGAGGAGGCTAACGGTACGTTTCGGTGGAAGCTGAATGCCGAAACCTGTTTTGATTACTGGGGCAAGGTGGGTACGGATTGTAATATTTGCATGCGGGTCTGTCCCTGGAGTCATGCCAGCACATTACCCCACCAACTCATTCGAAGTTTGATTGCCCGCAATCGCTATTCAAGACAGCTTTTCAATCTGATGGATGATATTTTTTATGGCACCAAACCCAAACCGAAACCGGCGCCCGAATGGGCGCGCTACAAGAATGGAGATTGATAAAAGGAGTCGCCAAGGATGTGCCTTTGCGCGTAATTTTCACAGGAGTTGTCCCCTTTTTAGTTGCCAGCGTGGCGGCGATTATTTTAATTATGATTCTGCCTGAGATCGCGTTGTACATACCGACTCAGATGAGATGATGGTAAGTTGATCGAACTTAATTCTCCCATTCGAGTGTGAATAGTCACATGAAACTCATGACACCTCCATTTTGACACCGGCTTTGTTGGCGTACTCTTTGAAAAGTACCGCTGCGTCCATGCCACCGGCAAAGGCCGCGTTGGATGCGTACAGCGTGAATACCTGCTGTTCCATACCTGCCTTTTTTAGCAGATGGGCTGTTTTTAAATCGCACCGGTTCATGGCATCAACTGCCGCTAGGGCATTCTCGAAATCCCTAAGCTTTTCGAACGAACTGTCGGCATATAGAAGTTTCTGTTTATTCATGTGCGTCGATTTCTAATGATACATCCAATCAACTCGATCCGGTTGTATTGATTTCAATGAGGGAAGGACCTTTTTCTTTATCTATGGCTGCTTGTTGATTGTGCTTACAAACATACAATGGACGCCTCGGGAGACTAATCAGCCGGCATTGGAGGATTCGTATAAATCAGCGACCACCGGCAGAGCTGCGGATATGATGATGTCCCTGGAAGGGGCCGGGACCAGCGCTGCCGGTAGCCGCTGATTTAATATTGGAATTTGATTTAAAACCGGCTGAGCACGGCATTTCTTATTCGGATTCGCCGGTTCGACTTTTTTGGCGCATTTCTTCCATGCGCATGGGCATGGCATCGATCAAGGCAAAAATGTCTTCCAATTGCGTTTGTTCCTGTCGGTTCAGCTTGGTGCCACCGTCTTTGCCCACCAGGATGACGGCAAACCGGCCCGGGCTGACATCAAACTTATCCCGCAGCGATTGGGCCACTTGAGGATCAAGATCACTCGTATCCAGTCTGGAGGTGCCGGATTCCAGGATTTCAAAGATTACCAGGTCTCGGTCTGCCACCTCTGCTTGCTGCGTCGCAATGGATTTTTGCAAAACATCAAACAAAGGATGGCTGCGGTTCGGGGCAAAAAGAAACAACAGGCGATTTTTCCATCGAAATTGTGATAAATCCATGGGTGTCCCCTCTGCGTTCAGACTGCTTGCAATTAGCACCAGGCTGATTATTATCGCTGGTAGAGTTGTTTTGAGGATAAAAGTAGATTTCATGTAAGTATCCAGATAACGTTGTTAAAATATTTTTGAATTCTTATCATATTTTTGCCATGATGTCGTCTCAAAAAATCACTTTAGGGCTGTCGGTTCACCGACCGGAAATGATCCCC
>JARFPZ010000107.1 GCA_029288035.1 Desulfosarcina sp. | reverse complement strand
TAAGCGTTTATTTGCTTAAGCGCCTTCTTGTTTTCCAATAAAAAAAGTCAAGCCGCCGCTAAAAGGCACCTTGACTTTTTATTTTGAGACTTCTGCATTTCACCCATCCTCCCCAAGACGGGTTTTGCGTGGTCCGGTACTAATGGAATGAATTTATCTACAAGCCTGTAGGTATTTTTGTATAGGATAATGATACAGATATACCGGAAAAATTCAAGCGGGTCAACCCTTTGAAATTCGAAATTTGAAATTCGTTATTCGGCGGTTCTACGGTCCGCTGGTAAAAAAATCGATAAAGCGCAGCGCCATCAATACGCCTTTCTCCCCAGAAAAGCCGCTATGGAAATGCCGGTGGTATCCTTTCATTGCCGATTTAAAAATAACTACTGCCATCCCAGCAATGGGTGCAAACCTTCTCTTTCGGTAACCCGATCGCTTCCACCAGATCTTCCAATCGCTGGTATTCTAAGGTGGTCAATTTCAATCGTTTTCTAATTTTTTCTACCATGGCATTGTTTTTTTCCGACCCGGCGGATGCGAAATCTTCCAATGATCCACAATCCGGTCCTTCAAATTCTTCGATGGCGCTGCGGCCGGCAAGGTCAAGGGTCGAGCGTGACGTTGAAAAATTGAGGAAATCACAGGGATAAATCAATGTCGGACATGCCGGGCGCATGTGTACTTCCGCGGCGCCGGCGTCATACAAAATCTGAACGTTGTCCTGGAGCTGGGTGCCTCGAACGATTGAGTCTTCACAGAATAATATTTTTTTGCCTTTGATCAGTTCCTGAACCGGGATCAGTTTCATTCTGGCAACAAGATCCCGCATGTTCTGGTTCTGGGGCATAAAGCTCCGCGGCCAGGTCGGGGTATATTTTACGAAGGGTCTCATGTAAGCAATATTTTTCGTATTGGCATATCCGATGGCGTGTCCAATACCGGAGTCGGGAATTCCCGCGACAAAATCGATCCCCACGGTATCATTGCGGGCCAATGCCTGTCCGCATCGATATCTGACCATTTCGACATTGATTCCTTCATAACTGGAAGCCGGATAGCCGTAATACACCCACAGAAACGCACACACCTGCATTTTATCTTCCGGCTTTTTTCTCTGCTCGTAGCCCTCGGCCGTCATCAACACAATTTCGCCGGGCCCCAAGTATTTCTCAATTTGATAGTCTAAGTTCGGAAAGGCGCAGGACTCGGATGTTGCAGCAAAGGCGCTGTCTTTGCTGCCGATAACAATGGGAGTACGTCCAAGCTTATCTCTAGCGGCATAGATTCCCTCACTTGTCAGCAGGAGCATGGAACACGAACCCTTGATGGCGTGCTGGGCATTATCTATACCGGCTTCAAAGGATTCTTTTTCGCAGATCAACATGGCCACCAGCTCGGTGGGATTCGTATCACCGCTGCCCATTTCGGCAAAATGTATTTTGTTCCCCAGCGCTTTTTGGGTCAGTTCCTCGATGTTGTTAATTTTACAGACAGTCACAAGGGCAAATGTACCCAGATGCGACCTGATAATCAGGGGTTGATCGTCATGGTCGCTGATGATCCCGATACCCCTGTTGCCATGCAGTTTAGGAAGATCAGATTCAAATTTAGACCTGAAATAGTCCCTTTCGATATTGTGAATGGACCGTTTGATTTCCCTGGCGTTTTTTACCGCCAGCCCGCCCCGTTTTGTCCCGAGATGGGAATGATAATCGGTTCCATAAAACAGGTCGTTGACACAATCTTCTTTCGATATACAGCCGAACAATCCACCCATAAACACCTCTCTGTTAAGTCCTAAGCCTGAACTTGGAGATTTGCTCAATATGTCATTACAATAGCATAACAGGAACAAAAGGATATCGCAAAAGTTTTTGGTATCACCATAATTTAATGACTTCGTCTAGCTTTTTCTTGACAAATTCAATTTTATACCGCATGCATAAGTAAACTGAAAAACAACGTAATCACCTGATGCCGATGATTAAATGTGTTAGATCCAAGAAATCCTCACCATAGTTAACCCTAAAACTTTACTGAAGGAGGTTATGATGACTGAACGAAAAATGGGAAGACGCGAATTCATGAAAGTCACCGGGGGGGCAATCGGGGCTACCATGATTGCAGGTCCCGGCGCTGTCTTCGCTGAGGCCAAACCGGGAGCGAAAGTCGATGCCATGAAGATTACAACTGCCACTGCGACCATGGATCCGGTCAGACCGGAGGTGGCCAGGGTATGCGCCGATGCCTTCAAGCAAATCGGCTGGGACGTCACCGCGAATCCCATCGATTACAATCTGAATGTTCAGAAGGTGATCATGGAGCATGATTATGACATGTGGTTTGTGATGCTCTCCGGGGCCTCGATTCGGATCGACCCCAACGTGTTCATCTATCAGGTCCACCATTCTTCGCAGTATAAAAAGGGTGGATACAACTGGTATGGCCTTAACGATCCCGAAATCGACAAAGTGGCGTTGGCCCAGCAGCAAGAAATGGACATCGAAAAACGGCGTGAAATCGTCTTTAAAGCCCAGGAATTGTGCCATGAAGCTCAGGCCTTGACAGCGGTTGCCTATATGCAGATGACCACTGCCTATCGCTCGGACCGCATCAAAAACGTGGTCCCCATGCTGGGTGAAGGCACCGGCAGTTTCTGGACGGACATCAACATGGAGATCGTCCAGGGTGACGGATACGTCCGGACGGCCCGGCCGACCCCTTTGAAGATGCTGAATCCGGTGGCGGTCAAGGATACCACGGAATTCATGGAGCTTCGGATGATCTATGATCCGTTGTTCAGGGTCGGTCCCGACGGCAACATGGTCCCCTGGGCGGCAGAATCTTACAAGGTGATCGATCAATTGACGCTTGATTTAAACATTCGACAGGGCATGCTCTGGCACGACGGCCAACCGCTGACGGCTGAAGACGTCAAGTTCACCTTTGATTATTGCACCCAGTGGAAGCATCCCTTCTTCTATCAAATCTTGAAACGGGTCGAAAGTGTCGAGGTCACGGGCAAGCATTCCGTGCGCATTAAATTGGCGGAATCTTACGCTCCTTTCATTCCCAACCTGTTGGGCGGCATGTTCCTGATTCCCAAGCACGTCTGGCAAGACATTCCCGAAAAAGTGGATGTGAGCGATCCCCTCAACTATCCCAATGAAAAACCCGTCGGCAGCGGTCCGTTTAAAATGGAATACTGGGACCGAGGCCGGGAATTTAAGGTATCGGCCTTCAAAGAGCATTTCAATCCGCCCAAGTGTGAAGGCATTATCGGGATCGTCTACGGCTCCCATGATGCGGTCGCCGCGGCCATCGAAAAGGGCGAATGCGACCGCAATCGCTATATCCTCAAACCCAGCCTCCTGCTGGATCTGCAAAAGGTTCCCAACGTGGTCGCCAAAGGGTATCCCAACCATGGCTTTTATAACCTGGGCTACCATACCCGCCGGCCGCCTCTGAACGATCCGGCCTTCCGAAAGGCCATCGCTCACGTCATCCCCAAGGATTTAATCATTGAGGCCATTTTGTCCGGCTTGGCGGATCCGGGTGGATCCGTGATTGCCCCGGCCAATAAATTCTGGCACAACCCGGCGGTTAAATCCTTCCCCGAGGACATCGAGAAGGCTAAAAAGATCCTGGCTGAGGCGGGTTACACCTGGAAAAAAGGCAAACTCCATTATCCGGCCTAGTTCGATGAATCGCCAGCCTAGTATGGAGGCGGCCTGAACCTTCCGGTCGCCTCCCCTTCAGCAGAGGAGAAAAAAGGTGCAAGAATATATCATCCGCAGAATTTTATACACGCTTCTGACGATATTTGCGGTCGCCACCATCCTTTTTTTCATATTTCGTGTGATGCCCGGCGACCCTACCGCCCAGGTGATCAGCCCGGCGTTGGATGAGGCTGCTCAGGCCAGATTAAAGGAGGCCTTTGGGCTGGACAAACCCCTCATTGTCCAATATGTTTTGTACTTGAAAAACCTGGTCACGCTGAACTGGGGACGTTCCTACACCACCCAGCATGAAGTGTTCAGCATCCTCAAGTACCGGTTTTGGAATACCATTTTTCTAATGGGAGCCGCCATGAGCTTTACCCTGGTGGTGGGCGCCGGCCTGGGTATGATCATGGCCTGGAAACGCGGCAGCACCCTGGACGTGGGTGCCACCGTGAGCGCCCTGGTCCTGCAATCCGCACCGCCCTTTGTCACCGGCATCCTCTTTTTAATGATCCTAAGCTACCGGCTCGATCTCTTTCCCACCGGCGGCATGGCCACCCCGGGCATGCGACTGGCAACCGGGATTCAAATGGTTTTCAGCAAGGATTTCCTGCACCACCTGGTGCTGCCGACCATTACCACCGCCTTTTACTACCTGGCCACACCCATGCTGATCATGCGCGATTCCATGCTGGAGGTCACGGGCAGCGACTTCATCGAGCTGGCCCAGGCCAAAGGATTGTCGCCCACCAGGGTCATGATGAAGCATGCGGCCCGTAATGCGCTCTTGCCGGTATTTACCGTCTCTTCGGTTCTGATCGGGTTTGCCCTGGGCGGACAGGTGATTGTCGAGCAGGTCTTCTCCTGGCCCGGCATGGGTCAGTTGATGGTTGAGGCAGCCTCCTCACACGACTACCCGGTGGCCCAGGCGACGTTTTTGCTATTGGCAGCGCTGGTCATTTTCTTGAACCTGGTGTCGGATATTTCCTATTGTTATCTTGATCCGAGGATATCGGTGGGTGGCGGAAAACACTAGTTCTGTTAAGGACACGATCACAAGTTAGGAGTTTCGCCCCAAGCTGTCGAGAAGCTCAAGGTCGTGCGATTGGAATGATGGAATATTGGAACAATGGAATTATGGATTTGGGAGGAGGGAATGAGTGATTAATGCTATGATTGGTCCGAAGAATTATTTTCAGAGGGATGAAGAAATTTCGAGACGTATTCGACGCTTAAGGGAGCCAATAAAATGAAACTGGAAAGCATAAAAGACTTTTTTGTTAACCAGTATGGAATTATCACCAGCAATCGTTTCGGCATATTCGGAGCAGCCATCATTTTGTTTTTTGGTTTGGTCGCGCTGCTGGCACCCTGGATCGCCCCCCACGAACTTTGGGATTCTCTGCGGGATTCCAACGGCAAGCTGGCCATGTTGCGCCCGCCGTCGCTGGAGTTTCCGCTGGGCACGACGGCAATGGGCCGCGATATTTTGAGCCAGATGATCTATGCCACCCGGACCACTTTTCTCATTGGGTTGGTTTCCGGATTGATTTCCATCGTTATCGGTGCCAACATCGGACTTTTCTCGGCTTTTTACGGCGGGAAAGTTGACGAAATTTTGATGCGTTTCACCGATATTGTTTACGGTATGCCGTTTTTGCCGTTTTTAATCGTCCTTATCTCACTTTTCGGTCGCAACATTTGGTTCGTCATCATTGCCATTTGCTGCATCGTCTGGCGCACCTCGGCCCGGGTGGTTCGCTCTCAAGCCCTCGCCATCCGGCAACGACAGTTCATCCTGGCGGCCAGGTCCAGGGGCTGTAGTAATTTACGCATCATTTACGGGCACATCATGCCCAATATTATGCCCCTCCTGCTCCTCTATACCTCTTTTAACATTGCCTGGTCGGTTCTGGCCGAAGCCGGGGCTAGTTTTTTGGGATTCAGCGATCCGGACAACCTCACCTGGGGCGGTATGCTTTACAATCTCTGGATTTCAGGAAAGATCAGAACTGCCTGGTGGTGGTTCGCCTGGCCTTCGATCTGTATTATCTTGATGGTCAGCGCCCTGGTCTTCATCTCGCGGGCCTACGAGGAAGTGGCCAATCCACGCCTAAAGCAGCGATAGCGGAGATAATACAATATGATTTTAGAAATAGAAAACCTCAAAACCCACTATCAAACGGAGAAAGGTGTCGTCAAGGCCAATGATGGGATCTCCTTATCCATCGCTGAAAACGAGGTCGTCGGTCTGGCCGGTGAATCCGGTTGCGGCAAATCGACCCTTATCCGGACCCTTATTCGTTTGGTTCCCAAAAGCGCTCACGTGACGGCCGACAAAATGGCGTTCAAAGGGCAGGATATTCTCTCCATGCCGGAGAAGGATTTCCGGGAAAAAATTCTCTGGCAGGGGATCGGCCTGGTTCCCCAGAGCGCCATGAACGCGCTCAATCCGGTCTATCGCGTTGGAGACCAGTGCATTGAAGCCATCGAGGCCCACACCGATTTCAGTAAGGCGGAATGTGAACAGATCGTAAAAAAGCTGTTCGATGCGGTCGGCCTCCAGGCCGGGATGATGAAAGCCTACCCCCATGAGTTCAGCGGCGGTATGCGCCAGCGGTCCATGATCGCCATGTCACTGGTGTTGAATCCGGCTTTGGTCATCATGGATGAACCGACCACGGGCCTGGACGTCCTGGTTCAGGAACGGATCCTGAGAAACATAAAGGAAATCCGCAAGATGTCCGAGTCGTCCGTGTCCATATTGCTGATCACCCATGACATTTCCGTCATCGCCGAGATGAGCAATCGCATCGGAATCATGTATGCCGGCCGGTTGATGGAATTCGCCGAATCAATGGCGCTTTTCAATGAGCCCTATCACCCTTACACATTGGGTCTTAAAAATGCCTTTCCCAGCATTCAGGCCCTCGATCGGGAGCTCATATCCATTCCCGGATCGCCGCCGTCCTTACTTGGGGACCTTCCCGGATGTCTCTTTGCCTATCGGTGTCCTTTTGCTATTCCGGAATGTGAAGAAGAAAGGCCGCCGGATCTGGAGATTAAACCAGGCCATTTTGTGCATTGCATTCGAACCGATCATGTGGAAGAATTTCGCAAATTAGCAGGAGATAAAAAGACATGGCAATCCTCGAGGTCAGCGACTTAAAGCAATACTTTTATCTTGAACCCACTTTTCTGGCAAAACTGGTGGGTGGAGAAAAACCAAGAGTCATCAAGGCTGTCGATGGTATGAGCTTCTCCATGGAACCCGGTGAAATTTTGGGACTGGCCGGAGAGTCGGGCTGCGGCAAGTCCACTTGCTGCCTGGCTATCGCCAAACTTCGGGATCCGACCGGCGGGGCCATCATGTACAAAGAACGCAATATCTCCGAGATGTCCAAAACCGAAATCCGAAAGTATCGCAGTGAAGTCCAGCTCATTTTTCAGGACCCCTATGAGTCGCTTAACCCGAGGTATACGGTATTCGACTTGGTGGCAGAGCCACTGCGGGCGCTAACGGATAAGAGTAAGGCAGAGATCAAGAAAAGAGTCAATGAAACCATCGCCATGGCCGGATTAACACCCGAGGAGTACAAAAATCGCTATCCCCATCAAATGAGCGGAGGGGAAAGACAGCGCGTCGGTATTGCCCAGGCACTGGTTCTGGAGCCCAAGCTGGTCATTGCCGATGAACCCCTATCGATGCTGGATGTATCCATTCGCGCCGGGATATTGGATCTCATCAGGGACCTGTCCGAGCAAATGAATTTTTCATGCATCTATGTTTCCCACGACCTTTCAATCCTATCCAACATCTCCGAGCGCTTGATGATCATGTATCTGGGCAGGATCATGGAACTGGGTGTGACCAAGGAAGTGATCACCGATCCCCATCATCCCTATGCCCGGGCCCTTATCGCTGCAGTACCGATTCCCGATCCCGCCTATAAAAGGCCCATCCCTAATATCAGAGGTGAGGTCGCTCAGCCCATTGATCCGCCGCCGGGCTGCCGTTTCCAGACCCGTTGTCTGCAGGTCATGGACGTATGCCGGGATACGGAGCCACCCCTAAAAGATGTAAAACCGGGGCACGCGGTCGCATGCCACCTTTACTGAGACATTTCTATGTAAATTCTTTGTTGAGTAAAAGTTTAGGAAATAGGACAGGAGGGTACAAAAAATAGGGAGATGAAGTTTTCAGGTTTCGGGTGTCAGGTGTCAGCACAGCCGTTGGTCTGAAAGCGATCAATTTAATCAAAATAAACTTCGGCTTTATGGAGTTGGCAAAAAAACGAATGTCGAATATCGAATCATGAATATCGAATGTCGAAGTCATGTACTCTATTTTATTTATAAAAAGATTGAGCGCAGCGAAGCCACCCTTCGCAATTCTGCGGTTCGGTATTCGATATTCTGCGGTTCGCTGCACAACCTTGCAGAGTATTATACGAGGCTTCAAAGATGCTAAATTCTGGCACCGACACCTATAAATTGCAGCATTAAATTATCAGCGTGCTTGCTTGGTGGTTGGAAAATTACCTATAATTTTTGAATAAAAAGGTTCGATATGGAAAAAGCATTAAATTTTACCGTCCTGGGCAGTGGACACGGCGGCAGGGCCGTCTGTGGACAGATTGCTGAAAAAGGGTATCCGGTTGTTATGTATGAGCCCCTGGAGGCAACTGAGGATTTTCTGAAAATAAAAGCAGAAAAGGAAATGTTTCTAAGTGGGGATATTCGCGCCGGCGGGAAGCTTCGCGGCGCAACCATGGATATTGAGGAAGCTGTCAGAGACACCGATGTTATCTTGGTTGTTGTCCCTTCTTTTGCCCATAACCCGATCTTTAAAAAAATGGTCTCCCATCTCAAAGACGGCCAGCATGTCATCATCATTCCCGGAAATTACGGCGGTTTGCGATTAAAAAAGATGATGACCGATCTCGGGATTAAAAAAGAGATTACAATATCCGAAACGGTATCGCTGCCATACGCATGTCGGATTGCGACGTATAACACCGTCATGATCTATAAAAAGAAGTCCCGCCTGAAAATTGCATCCTCTCCCAACCGGAACAACCCGCATGTGATCGACATTATGAATGATCTATTTGGGGACGATGTCCAGTTCTTTGCCGGCGAAAATTTGCTGGAAATCGGACTTGATAATCCCAATCAGACCCTCCACCCGCTGCCGGTGCTTTTAAATTATGGCGACATCGAAAGGAATCCGGAAACTTTCCGGCATTACATCGATGGTATTACACCGCTGATTTCCGAAAAAATGATGGACATGGACGAAGAACGCCTTTCCATCGGCAGGGCCTTTTCGTTGAAGCTGGCATCAACAATGGCGCAATTGAAAATGTACTACGGCCATAATGATACCCAAACCTATTATGAATATTCAAACAGTTCTGAAAGCCCTTATAAAGATGTCATCGGGCACAATGTCAGAAGTCGATATCTCACCGAAGACGTACCGGGTTTAAATGTCCCCGCTATGCAACTGGCGGAAAAAGCAGGAGTTGAGATACCAATTATTGAATTGACGATCCGATTGACTTCGTGGCTTCACGGCGTGGATTATGTTGCAATCGGAACGACGCTTGAAAAACTTGGGATCGCGGATAAAGAGCCGGCGGAGATCGTCGCTTTGACGTCATAGGGGCGCTTGCGTGAGACTAATATGGGGAAAAACACCGAACTGCAGTACCGCTTGTTAATTGGGTATTGCAGTCATCGTAAGTCTCAAGTGTTCGGTGTTCAGTGTTCAGGGATTACCTGCAGGTATAAAAATCCCTCCTGAAATCTGAACACTGAACACCCATAACCTAATTTATAACGGAAAAAATGATCGTAATTAAGTTTGATGAAAATTGATAATTTTCAATGGATGAATGGAGGCCAAAATGAACATTTTAGTGGGATATGATAGATCCAATGTTGCCAAAGAGGCATTGGCACTGGCAAAGAAATATGCAAAGGCCTTTGATGCAAAAATTTTTCTGCTGACCGCCATGGCACAAGGGCCTGATTTGCAGCTCGAGGATATCCAAAGGACTGAAAATGAACTGGACCGGGTAGCGAGTTCTTTTAAGGAAGATGACATTCAATGTGAGACCCATGCCGTCGTTAGTTCTCTAACTGCCGGCGAGGTCCTGGTTCAATTTGAACAGGAAAATGACATTGATGAGATCATCATCGGTGTCAGAAGACGATCAAAAGTAGGTAAACTGCTATTCGGTTCGAACGCCCAGTATATCATACTTCAGGCGCAGTGCCCGGTGGTCGCGGTAAAATAAAAAAGGTTCAGGGGTTAAGGCTCAAGGGCATGAGTTCTCGGTTCAGCGGTTGAGAGGTTCAGTGCCTCTGGCCGCGAGCGTGCAGTCTGATCGAGAAAGAAATTTGACGATGTTGTAAAAAGTTTGAAATTTCGTTAAAGCGTCATTCCCCGAAAAAGGCATCGGGATCTTCGACCGGCGCAGGCTGGAATCCAGTAACGTCAGCATATTCTGGATGCCGGATCAAGTCCGGCATGACGAATGCAGAACTTTTTGCGAAACCAACAACGTTTAGCAATTAAGTTTCAAATAAGTGTTCAGAGTTCAGGAAGAAGGATCCTAACCGTACCGAACCCCTGAACGTTGAACCCAGAACCTTTTAACTTTTCTTACAGTCCAAGGACCACAGACATGAAGATCACGGCAATAGAGCTGTTTCACATATCCATACCCTTTGCCAAACCATATAAATTATCCCGGGTCTACGGTACCCGCTATGATGCCGAAGCCGTCATCTTCAAGGTCCATACGGATGAGGGAATTGTTGGCCTGGGTGAAGCCGATCCTTTAAATCCATTTACCGAAGAAACGCCTGCCACCGTGATGGTTGTGACCCGTGACCATATTGCGCCTCAGTTGATTGGCCGGAATCCAACCCACATTGCAGCCATCGAATCCAATCTGGATGTGATGGTACATGGGAATTTACTGGCCCGCGGAGCGGTAAATATGGCGCTATTTGATATTGCCGGCAAAGCCAATGATGTCGCTGCTCACATGTTGCTTGGAGGGCTGAATCAATCCAACTTGCAGTTGCTATCCCCCATTGGGAGCGGGACGCCGGAAGAGGATGCAGCTTCAATTCAACAGCAAATCGAGGACGGATACCAAACGGTCATGATCAAAATGGGTGCTCTGCCGATCGTTAATGAAATTCAACGCATGATCGCGGCCCAGGAGAAGTTCGCCGGCCAGATAAAAATTATTGTCGATGCCAATCAGGGCTGGACAGTGGCTGAAACGTTGGAATTCCTAGACGGCATCGGCCGTAACCGCCCGGATTTACTTGAACAGCCGATCAACCGACACGACCTTAGTGGCCTCAAGCGCATTCATCGTCGGGCAGCCTGCCTGCTGAGTGCAGATGAAGGCGTGGCATCCACCCAAGAGGCAACCGCCTTGATCCGCGCCCAGGCTGTGGATGCATTCAGCATAAAAGTCTCTAAAAACGGCGGATTGAGTAATGCCAGAAAAATTGCCGCCACGGCCGATGCTTTCGGCCTCAAGATCTTGATGAACAGCATGCTGGAATTCGGCATTACCCAGGCTGCTTCCTTGCAGTTAGGCTGTGTGTTGCCCAACCTGCTGGACATGGGGCATGCCTATATGTCGGTGCTCAGAATGTCGGACGACATCACCGACTTTAACCAAAACATCTCCCATGCCACAGTCACGGTTCCGACCAGCGCTGGGCTGGGTGTTCGTGTGAATGAAGCAAAACTTAAGAAATACACCAAGGACTATCTGAAAATAGACTGAACCTATCACCTCAAGGAAACCGGTCATGACCAAAGCAAAAAATCGCCCTAAATTTGCGGTCTTGGGAACGGGAAACTCGGGGCAGGCCTATGCCGCCGACATCGCCCTTAAAGGATATTCCGTCAACTTGGCCGAGGTGACTGAGTTTGAGCATAACCTGCGTGCTGTCGAGAAAAAAGGTGGTATTGAAATATCCGGTGACGCCGGAAACGGTTTTGCAAAGATGAATATGATTACCACCGATCTGAAAAAAGCCGTCAAGGGCGTTGACGTTATCATCATCGGTGGTTCGGCCCATGCGCACGAGCCTTTTAGCAAGATTTTGGCCAACCATTTCGAAGACGGACAGTTTATCCTGTTTACTTCCAACTTCGGGGCGTTGAGATTCAAGAAATGGATGCAAGAAATCGGCGTGACCACCCAGGTGACACCGGTGGAAACCATGTCCTTGCTTTATGCCACCCGGGCAAACAAGCCTGGAGAAGTTTCGTGTTTCGGCATCAAAAATCAACTACCGGCGGCCGCCCTGCCGGCCCGCCGGACCAGCGAATTTATGAACCTTATCCATCCCGTGTTTCCCCAATTTACTGCGGCTGAAAATGTTTGGACGACCAGCATCAACAACTTGAATCCCATCGTTCATCCGCCCATGGTATTGTTTAATGCCGGACGGATAGAATCGACCGGCGGCAAAGGCTGGAATCTTTATGCGGATGGCGCCACCGAGTCGGTATGCAAAGTGATGCTGGGTATGGACGCCGAACGCATGGCATTGCTCGAACCGATCAGCAGCGATGGGATTCCTTTCAAAACTGCCTTCGAAAAACTCTATGCAAATTATTCCCTGCAGAAAAAAACCTTATCTGAAACCCTCCGGCAGAGCCCGATACATGGCAATCCGGCCATGCTGGCACCGGCCTCGGTCAATACCCGCTATTTAACCGAAGATCTGCCCTTTGGACTGTCAATCTGGTCGTCCGTCGGCCGTATGTGGGATATTCCAACGCCTAAAGTGGATGCCGTCCTCCAGATTGCTTCCATCATGACGGATGTGGATTACTTCACAGAGGGCTTGAGAGTTGATGATTTGGGGATCAAGGGTATGACCCCGGA
>JARFPZ010000081.1 GCA_029288035.1 Desulfosarcina sp. | reverse complement strand
TTTATGCCCATGAAAGAAAATTTCACCAAGGAACCCATCGGGTTTGCATTACGCAAAGGCGATTTCGACACCCTGGTCTTTTTTAACGGTTGGATCCAGACCAAACGCGATGAAGGCTGGCTCCAGGAAAAGCATCAATATTGGTTCGGGACCCGTGATTGGGCCAGCCTGGTGGAGTAAGCTACAAATTTTCAACCGGAAATGACACCCGTTAGGCAGAAAATTTAAGTAAGGCCGGCATCCGCTATAAGGCGGATACCGGTTTGAACTTGAATCGATATCAAGCCAAACAGTGGTATGGGGGATAGATTGTGTACCGGCGAAAAATCCGCATAACCAAGTTGGATGTTGTGGTGACGGCACTGATTGTGCTGTTGGCGGCCTACATCGCCTACCGCTTGACCATGAAGCTCAATTACAAATGGAAATGGTCGATCATCCCCCAATATCTGTTTTTCTTTGATGAGGCCGAAGGCCGCTGGCGAGCCAACGTTCTGATGCTGGGGTTATTTACTACCATCCGCTTAACTTTCTGGTCAACGCTGCTTGCCATGATTTTCGGGTTCATCAGCGGAATCCTGCGCACCACCCCCCGGCTGTTCAACCGGCTGCTGGGACGAAGTTATGTGGAGTTGATCCGCAACGTTCCCCCCTTGGTCCTGATTTTCATTTTTTACTTCTTCGTCAGCGATCAGATCATACCTCTTTTGGGGGTGGATGAGTTTATCCGTTCCTCGAGCCCCGGCACCCAGAAAGTACTCGGGTTTCTCTTTGCCTCCCCGGATCTGTTCACAGCTTTTCTTTCGGGCATGTTCACCGTTGCGATTTTTCAAGGTGCGTACATCACGGAGATCGTGCGTGCCGGCATTCAATCTATTTCGAAAGGCCAGTGGGAGGCTTCCTATGCCCTGGGACTTTCCTGGCGACAGCAGATGACCGATATCATACTACCCCAGGCAATTAAGCGTGTGCTGCCGCCTTTGGCCAACGAGTTTATCAACACCCTCAAATATTCAGCCATCGTATCAGTCATTTCGATCCAGGAACTCACCTTCCAGGCCATGCAGGTGATGGCCGCCACCCATGTGACCATCGAAATTTGGCTCACCGTCACCGCCATGTATCTGGTCATGTGTATGATGCTCTCCTTTGGCGTCCGGTGGCTGGAACAGCGAATGGCACGTAGTGAAGCCTAATATTCCCCGTTATATGAGATCGTTTATCACAACTGCAGGTCTGATTGACGTCGATCATGGGACCATCATTCCTGATATCATGGAGGAGGCGTCCACATGACAAGTTATCAAGATCCGACACAGGCAGGCATGAGACCTCATCTGCGAATGTTATCTCAGGCCCAGTTGCAACAACTGCATGAAGCGGCCCTACATATTCTTGAACGTACCGGTGTACTGGTACACCTGCCTGCCGCAGTGGAGTTGTTAGACGGTGCCGGTGCCTGGGTTGAGGGTCACAACCGGGTTCGCATCCCCGGTCATGTGGTGGAATCGGCCTTGCAGTGCCTACCTCACCGGATCCAGATCTATGATCGGAACGGGGAGCCGGCCATGGCCCTTGAAGGGCTTAACAGCCACTACGGCCCCGGTCCCACGATTCAATACGTCCAGGATGTCTATACCGCTGAACGACGGCCGACGGATAAGGCGGATATACAACGGGCCGCGATCCTATGCGATTATTTACCCCATATCGATTTTGTCATGACCATGGGTATGACGGGTGGCGTTAATCCCGCATCCCAGGGTTTGATTCCCGAAGTGACCGATCGTTACGACTGGACGGCCATGCTGAGCCATACCACCAAACCGATTATTTTTTCTGCCTGGTCACGCCGGGGTGTCGCAGACATTATAGAGATGGCTGCCGTGGTTAGAGGCAATGAAGCGGAACTGCAACGTCGGCCGTTCATGATACTGTTTTCCCAGCCTATCTCGCCCTTGGTACATGACGAGGAGCCCCTGCGAATGCTGCTTTTGTGTGCCGAAAAGAAACTGCCGCTCGTCTACAGCAGCGCACCGCTAATGGGTGGAACCGCTCCCAATTCCATCGCGGGCTCCATGGCTCAGTCCATGGCTGAATGGCTCAGCGGCATGACTATCGCGCAACTTGCTCAAAAAGGAGCCCCTATGATTTTCGGGGCCGGTTACGGTCCCATGGACATGCGCAACGGCACCTCCCCTTACAACGGACCCGAGTATTATCTCAACAAGCTTATTGCCAAGGAACTGGCAAATTTCTACGGGATTCCGGACTGGAGTTATGGCGGGGTAACAGACGCCAAATGCCTTGATACCCAGGCAGCGACAGAGGCGTCACTGTCCTTGATGCTGGCCACCCAGGTTGGCAGCAATCTTATCCACGATCTGGGCTACATGGAAATGGGGATGACGGCCAGCCTGGAACTGATTGTTCTGGCCAATGAGATGATCGATAGTTTTCAACGCTACTTCCGTCCGCTTCAAATCGACATCGACACCCTGGCCCTGGATTTGATCGACCGAATTGGCCCTGCCGGCAATTTCTTGAGCGAAGATCACACCGTGGACCATATTAAGGATTTATGGATGCCCAACCTGATTGATCGCACCGATTTCAATACATGGCAGGCCAATGGTTCCCTGCCCCTTGAGAAAAAACTGAACGAACGTGTCATCTGGATACTGGAGAATCATACCCCTGAGCCCCTGAAGGCCGGCGTTCTGGAAGCCATTAACGGCGTCATTGAACGGGCCGAGCGCAAGTATCGGAAGTAGCGGCATCGTCATTTAGGCCGGTCCAGTTTGGCGTTGTGCCTCAAGACACCGTCCACGACCAGGTTCACGCCGATTGCCAGAAAAGAGAGCGCAACGGCCGGCAAGATCGGCGCCGAACGCCCGAAGGTGACGGCCAGGGCGTTTTCTTTCACCATCCCCCCCAAGTCTGCGAGCGGTGGTTGAATACCGATACCAAGGAAAGACAGCGACGAAAT
Organism: Desulfosarcina sp.; assembly: GCA_029288035.1. GTDB lineage: Bacteria > Desulfobacterota > Desulfobacteria > Desulfobacterales > JAFDCJ01 > JAFDCJ01. Next base: position 2,930 of record JARFPZ010000081.1, on the reverse strand, counting down.
CAGAATAGCGGCATAGACAAAACGCAAACCGAATTCCGTTATCAGTGTTGGGGCAACATTGGGTAGGATTTCTTTGAACAAAAACCATCGCATGTTTTCGCCGCGCAATCGCGCCACCTCAACATAATCCATCGCCACGATATCGGCCGCCACCGCACGTGTTAGACGGAAAACGATCGTCGAGGCCAGAACAGACATCATCAGGATAAGGGTTGGAATCGAGGTGCCAACCGCCGACAGAACGATCAATGCCAGGATGAGTCCCGGAAAGGCCATCAGCGCATCCACCGCCCTTGTCACCATAAGTTCGAACCAACCCCCAACAACAGCGGCAGCGATACCTAAGGGACACCCGATCAGAAACGCACCCCAGGTCGCCATCAAAGAGATGATCACCGTCATCCGACCGCCGGTGAGAATGCGGGTCATTAAATCCCGCCCGACGTTATCCGTCCCAAGCCAGTGTTTTGCATTCGGCGACTCCCAAACGTTACCGACGATTTCGACCTCGCTATAGGGAGATAACAGCGGACCTAAAAACACTGCCAGCAGAAACAACACCACAATACCCAGTCCAATTTTTGCACCTAGATCGAAATTGCGGATAATCGTGATCATTTAGGATGTCTCCTCCTTGGATTCGTCAGTATGGAGAGGATATCCGCTGTCAGGTTCAGCAGCACATAAACCGTGGCAAAAATCAGACCACAAGCTTGAACCAGCGGCATATCGCGTTTGGAGACGGCATCGATCATCAATCGTCCCATTCCGGAATAGTTAAAGACCGCCTCAACCACGACCACACCAACGATCAGATAAGCGAGCGTCAGCAGCACAATATTAAGCACTGGAGACAACGCATTCGGAAAAGCATGTCGCATGATGATCCGTTCCCGTGAAACACCTTTCAGTTCTGCCATTTCGATATAAGGCTGGCTCATGACCGACAGGATCGCGGTCCGTGTCAGGCGCATCGTGTGGGACGACACCACAAGGGTCAGCGTCAGACAGGGCATCGCAATCGCATGCAACTGATCCATAATGCTCATGCCGCTGGACAGGCGTGATAGGGCAGGAAACCAGCCCAGCTTTACGGCCCCCCAAAGCAACAGAAGATAACCAATCAGAAAATCGGGTGTGGAGACAAAAATCAAGGTGGAAGCAGTGATGCCCTTGTCCGCCAGCCGACCCTCGAAAAAAGCGGCCAACAATCCTAAACCAACGGACAGGGGGATCGCGATGACGGCCGCGGTCAGCGCCAGAAACATGGAATTATGCAAACGGACGCCAATCAAATCTGAAATTTCCCGACCACTGACCAGCGATTGCCCCAGATCACCGTGAGCAAAATTCCAAAGCCATTCGACATAACGCACTGCTGCCGGACGGTCGAGTCCCAACTTGTCACGTAGGGTTTGTACCGCCTCGGGGGTTGCCTGCTGGCCCAAAATGGCTTCCGCCACATCACCGGGTAGAATTTCCGTCCCGACAAAAACCATCACTGAAACCACCAGCAATGTCACTAGTCCCGAAGCAAGACGCTTCAAGACCAGTCCTGTCATGGATGTTTTTTGCATACTTTACTTACTCAACCAAACCCGCTCTGCAACCCGCATACCCGACATTTCGTATGAGCCGGCCGGATAAAACCCCTTAACTTCGTCGCGTACACCGTCCACATTGTTAACGAAGAAGGGAATGGCAGCGCCGCCGTCTTCATGGATCATCAGTTGCAGATCGTGGTAATATGCCTTGCGCTTGTCAAAATCGGTTTCGGCGCGGGCCAGGGCGAGTTTTTGATCAAATTCTTTGCGGTACCAGTTGGTGTCATTCCATTTGGCGTCTGAGGCATATGCCGATGAGAGCATGATGTCTGCCGTCGGACGCCCGCCCCAGGCCCCGCTGACGAAGGGGTGCTTCATCCAGACGTTTGACCAGAATCCGTCCGCGGGTTCCCGGATGATCTTAACCTTCAGCCCGCCTTTGGCTGCGGTTTGCTGGAACAGGGCTGCCATCGCTTCGGCCCCGCCAAAGGTTGTGTTGGAAGTGTGTAGTTCCAGCACTCCTTTAAAACCGGATTTCTTCAGGTGGTAAGCCGTCTTGTCCGGATCATAGACACGCTGCGGAATATCGCCGGCATGAAACGGATCGGACGGTGGGATCGGGTGATCGTTGCCAAGCGATCCAAAGCCCGCCATCACCTTGTCAAGGATTTCTTCGCGGTTAAGGGCATACTTAACGGCCAAGCGTAAATCCAGGTTATCAAAGGGCGGGCGGTCGGCCTGCATCAACAGCGGCCGGTGCCCGGCGGCCGGGTGGTTTTCCACATGGACTCCCGGCGTGCTGTTAATTAAACCGGCAGATTGCGGATCAACCCGTCCGGCGACATGCACCTCACCGGTCATCAGCGCACTGATCCGCGAAGTTAGATCGCCTATGATTAAGACCTCGACTTCATCCACATGGGCGCGGTCGGCTTTCCAGTAATTCGGGTTTTTGACCGCAACCAGTTTCTCGCCGGGCACAAACTCCTTCAGCATATAAGGCCCGGTGAAGACGCCGGCTGAAAAATCGGTGGTACCTTCCGGGACAATCAACAAATGAAAATCCCCCAACAAATACGGCAGGTCGGCGTTGCCGGATTCTAAGGTGACAATCATGGCATTGGGTCCATCGGGACGAAGTTCGGTAATGCTGCCCAAAAGGCCTTTGGCTACGGAGGCGCTATCTTTGACCCGGTGAAGGTTGATCGAATAGACAACATCGGCTGAAGTCATTGTCTTACAATTGTGAAAAGTTACCCATGATTGCAGGTTAAAATTCAATTTGGTCGCATCAGCCGAGGATTCCCAACTTTTTGCAATTTCCCCCACGAGCTTGCCGTCTTTTTCAATTTCCGTCAGAACGTTGCCAAGTGTATAGCCCATCAC
>JARFPZ010000078.1 GCA_029288035.1 Desulfosarcina sp. | reverse complement strand
ACCCGCACGATGGCTGCGGTGGTGATGGGATGTTCGCTGTTTGATCCCGATGTTATGGTCAAAGCCGTGATTTTAAATCGGGTTGCCAACCTGCGACACGAAAAAAAATTACGCGATAGCATCGAACATTACTGCGGTATCCCGGTGCTCGGCGCCATTCCAAAACTTGACCAACAGCATTTCCCCGAACGCCATTTAGGACTGGTACCCACGCCTGAACACGATTGGGCCACTGACGCCATTGAAGCCATCGCAAACATTGCCGAACAGCATCTTGATCTGAAGGCCATTCTGAAAATTTCCCAACAAGCGCCTGGGCTGAAGGCAGAGGACGGAGGGCAGAGGACGGAGGACAGAAGTCAGAAGTCAGAGGTCAGAGGTCAGAGGTCAGAGGTCAGAAGACAGAAAACGGGAGACAGAGGGCGCGGAGCAGAAAGCAGAGATCTGAATGGGGAATTGGGAAGCCAGAATTCGGAAGGCGGAATTCGGAAGGCGGAAACCAGATACTCGAGGCGAGAAAACCGATCCTCTTATCAAGTATCGAGCATCGAGCATCCAGTATCCGGTATCGAGAATCCAGTCCCCAGAATCGGTATTGTCCGGGATTCCGCCTTTCAGTTTTATTATCCGGAAAATCTCGATGCACTCTCCGATATGGGCGCTGAAGTGGTTTTTGTCAGTCCGTTGAAGGATCGGGAACTGCTTGATTTGGATGCCCTCTACATCGGCGGCGGATTTCCCGAAACCCATGCCGAAAAATTAGCTGACAATAGAAGCTTCAGCCGACAACTGAAGGCCCTGGCTGATGACGGGTTTCCCATCTACGCCGAATGTGGGGGGTTGATGTACCTGGGAGAGAAATTGATTTTGGAAGGCAATACCTACTCCATGGCCGGGATCCTTCCGGTGGCATTTGATTTTTATAAAAAACCCCAGGGTCATGGATACACCATTGTTACCGTCGAGGGTGAAAATCCCTACTATGATGTCGGTACCGAAATCAGAGGACACGAGTTTCATTACTCACGGGTATCGAATTGGACCGGCGCTCAAAGCGATCTGGTTTTTCGTATGAAACGGGGTGTGGGCATCCATAAAGATCGAGATGGAATTGTATACAAGAATGTGCTGGCTACCTACACCCATGTACATGCGCTGGGTGTCCCCGGGTGGGCCGCTGCATTAATCCGCAATGCAGTTGAATTTAGAAATTCCCGGTAGTGAATTCTTGCGAAAGACAAACCGCCAATCAATACACACCGATGTGATGGCGACAATTGAATCATCGGCTGCTAAAATAACACCTCCTGTTCTGGAGAAGCTAATATTAGATAGATACGGATTAAATAAAAAACAGATCAAAACCGTGATCAGGGATCTGATTTTTTCCAGGGAACTCACCTACACCTATGAATTCGGCTGTACCTTTCTGGAACGGTCTTTGAACAAACCTGTTCGCATCTCACGGCATGTGGTGCTGATCCCTCCCGATCATTCCTATCGATCCAAACCAAACGATGTGGTGGTTCAAATATCGCCCGGCGCATCTTTCGGCGCCGGCAATCACCCGACGACCCGGCTGGCCATCAAAGCAATTGAATATGTGCTTCTGGGCGACCCGGCCATAGAAAAAAAACAGGAAGGCACGGTCCTGGATATTGGGACAGGGTCGGGTGTTTTAATTCTCACCGCTGTGCTGGGCGGCATGGAAGGCGGGTTGGGAATTGATATCGATCCTTGTGCCCGGGTGGAAGCAGTTGCAAACGTTAAAAACAACGGCCTTGAAGATCGGATCACGATATCCGGACAAACTTTAGAAACGATTGATCAACGGTTTACCATGGTTCTGGCAAATTTGCGCTACCCCAGTCTGAAAAGGCTCTATGCACGCCTGACAGAGGTTACTGCGGAAAGGGGTACGCTCATTCTGTCTGGCATAAAGAACGATGAAGTGGATGATTTACTGGGAGCATACGCCAAATCCCGTTTTAAATACTTGTGGTCGGCCGATGAACTCGGCTGGACGGGTGTTGTTTTGAAAAAGATGGCGTCAACACAAAAGGGGTAAACATCATGGAAATGTCTACCCCTTTTAAATCAATCTTTAAATCTTGATGATTATTACTACTTGGTTTTCGGATGGCACTTGGCGCATGTGGTCGGCGCTTTTTTGGGTTTATACTTTTTATTGAACTTTTTGTGGCAATCCTTGCAATTGGCGTGCAGCGCTTCGGCGTGGTATTCCTTTATTTTTTCCTTTTTGGAAAGCTTCTTTGTCGCATTTTTGCCCTTGGGCGCTTCTCCCGGTGTTTTGTGACACTCGATGCATTTTTGAACGTCATCGCCGTCTTTTAGTTCAGTCAGCGGTTTACCGTCTTTGTCGTGGTGACACTCTCCGCACTGGCTGGGGTAAAATTCCGGATAGGCTTTGGAGTATTCGTCCCAGTGTTTTTTATGTTCGAACTGGACAACACCTTTTTTATGCTCTTTGTAGGCCGGATCGTTTAATGGAATCACATCCGGCACTGATTTCGCATAAATGGCGGCACTTACAAATAAAATAGCAACTCCGATAATCACCGTGGTTATTAAATGCTTTTTAATCATATCCCTCTTGCCCCTCCTTTACCTTTATACTAGTTGCTTCTTTACACCATCCATTAATGAAAAAAGAGGTCAGACTACCAGTTTAGTGAGATTCTGTCAATGGTTAAGTCAAAATCGTTTTTTTAACCTACTTCCTGCTCGGCTTCTTCCGGCGTTACTTTTTTCTTGCCGAATATCTTGGCGCCGATGATACTGACCTCGTACAGAACCATTAACGGCATTGCCATCAGGATTTGCGTAATCACATCCGGTGGGGTCAGGATGGCGGCTCCGGCAAAAAATAAGAGCAAGGCATATTTTCTGTTTTTTTTCAGAAAATCAACGGAAACAATGCCCAATTTGGCCATAAAGGTCAAAACCAGGGGAAGCTCAAACACCAGACCAAAGGCCAGTAATAACTTGGCGGAAAAACCGAAATATTCTTTCATAGAGGGCAAGGGTCGGATGGTGTCGGTGGCAAATCCCAAAAAGAATTTAAATCCCCAGGGAAAAACTACAAAATATCCGAACAGTGCTCCACCGATAAAAAAGAATGATGAAAGGATAACAATGGGAACCATTAGGCGGCGTTCATTACGGTATAGCCCCGGTGCCACAAACATCCAGAATTGATACAACAATATCGGACTTGCCACAATCAGCCCGGTAAGCAGCGACACCTTTAAATAGGTAAAAAAAGCTTCGGGAAGTCCGGTGTATATGAGATTTTCCCCTTCTTTCATGACATTTATCAGGGGCTGGACCAGAATACCGAACAACCGTTCTTTGAATCCAAAAGATACGACGAAACCGACACCAACGGCAATAAAAGCGGTAATCAGTCGTTTGCGAAGCTCTTCTAAATGAGAGGTAAAGGGAAGTTTTTCGTCCTCACGCATCGTCAACAGATCCTTTTGCTTTGTCTTTTTTATCATCGTCAGCGGTGGGCGACGCGTCCTGCATCCCGGTTTCATCATTTTGAGATGCTTCTGTATGGGTGTCTAAATTATCAAATTCCTTTTTGAGTTTTTTTAAATTGCTGAAATCATTCGATGCGGAATCTTTTGTATCGTTTTTTTCTCCGTTTTTGTCATTATCGGAGTCGATTTCGTTCGACTTTTGCTTTTCAGGTTTGAGATTCAGATCAACCGCGTCTTTGACCCCATCACTGATGTCGTTAATGGTTTCTTTTACTTCAGATAGTTCGCTGTCGAGCTGAATGGTCTCTTTAAATTCATTGGTGGCTCTCTTAAATTCACGCATTGCACGACCCAATGATTTGGCCAGATCCGGCAATTTTTTGGGGCCGATGACGATCAGGGCGAGGGCCAGGATCACAAGCATTTCAGGCATGCCGATGCCAAACATATGCCTCTCCTAAATTGGTCTCTTGTTAAGTGTTAAAAAGAATTGTTTAAGTACTTGTTTCAGAACCATGTGTCAAGAATAACCAGCAATCAGTCACTGCAACCTCAAAGTAGACTCTAACTGACTCAGTTAAAAATCATTGGATTCTTTGAAAACGAACCTAAAATTCCAAATTCTAAATCCCAAACAATATCCAATTTAAATGACGTGGCCCTAAACAGCCGGCAACCAGAATCAGGAGGTCGATTTTAATACCAGAAAATATAGTTTTCCGGTGTGCTTTAAATGTCCCGCGGCGATTTCTGCGTAGGAGCCGTTTCCCCAGAACAAATCGGCCCGACCGGGCCCTCTGATTGCCCCGCCGGTGTCCTGATTCAACGCAAAGCGCGAAAAGCGCTGCCAGCTGTGAATTTTCCCGGCATCGTCGATCAATGGTTTTTCGGTCTCGATAAACGCCAGGGCAGCCGAAGGAAATATGCGGCGATCCAGAGCGATGGAACGTCCGGCTGTTAACTTGACATTGATATTGCCCAGCGGCCCGTTGGGCTCAATTTTAAAGAATACGTAGCTGGGATTATAATTTAAAACCGTATCGATCTCATTGGGATGATGGTGCAAATATTCCCGAATTTTTTGCATAGACATATCGGTCGCAGAAATTTTTTCCTCATCGATCAACAACTTGCCGATGCTGCGATACGGCCTTCCATTGGTGGTCTGATAATGAACATTAAAAACATCGCCATTTTCAAGTCGAACCTTGCCAGATCCCTGTATTTGAAGAAAAAAGACGTCAACAGGATCTTCAGCCCAGGCCAGAACCTCGGCCTTGTCTTCAAGCACGCCATCCGCTTCAATTTCACTACGGTCATAATAGGGCACCACCGTTTGATCCGTATAGCGAGCGATGATTTTTTCGCCTTTGAATTTTTCATTAAAAAGAGAAAGGTCGATGGTAATTAGATCCCGGGGGCGGGTGTAAATCGGATATCGATATTGTTCACTTCGAACGAGACTGCCGTTTAAAAGGGGTTCATAATATCCGGTATATAAGACCTCTCCCTTGCCATTGCGTCCTACCGAGCGATAGATTCGATAATTGGATCGAATAAATTCTTTCAAATTCTGAAAAGAAGGCCGAGTTTGAATATAGTCCAGGAAATGCTGCAGGCTTTTAATCATGTGTTCGGCGTCGTACTGGTCTTCTCCGAAAATAAACTGACGGTCGGCGGGTACTTTGTTCAGGTAGGTCAGACTTTGTATAATGCCCTGTTCCAGGTCCTTATAGGTCATATCATCTATAAAATCCGGATACGACCAGGAGGAGATCCGCTCCATGGCATTTTCTCTGGTCGGTGGTTTGACCATGGGCTTGCAACTATAGATCAATAGCGTGACGATGATGGTAAAAGATACGAATGTTAGATAACTGGAGTTAAATTTTTTTTTCATTGTTCTTTTTAATTTCTATCGAATTTGGAACAATTTGGATTGTGAAATATTCTCATTTTAGACTTGTAGTTCTTTTATATGTGCCGCTTTTGCCACCAGATTTTTCCAGAAGCTGGATGCTGGAAACCGTCATTTCACGGTCATAGGATTTACACATATCGTATACGGTCAAGGCCGCCACCGACACTGCGGTGAGGGCTTCCATTTCAACACCGGTCTGATCAATGGTGCGGACTGACGCTTCAATGCGGATCCGGCTTTTTGTCTCGTCCGGTTCAAAGTTAACCTGAACATGGGTGAGATTCAGGGGGTGACACATGGGAATGAGTTCGGACGTTTTTTTAGCAGCCATGATACCGGCTATTCGAGCAGTTTCCAGGACATTTCCTTTTTTTACTTTCTGGTTCCTGATCAGGTTGAGAGTCTCCGGTTTCATAGAAACCGCAGCGCCGGCCACGGCAACTCTTACGGTGGGTTTTTTACCGGTAACATCCACCATTCTGACGTGCACTTTTTCATCTAAATGAGTAAATGAAGACATGGTAGTTTCCTAACCCGGCCTAACCGGTACCAATAATGTACAAATATAATTTCTAAGCGCCTAAGGATTGAATAACGAATAATTGTCGAAGTCGCTTTGCTCAATCCATACTATCATCAATTGTAAAAGTATTCTGTTTTTGACGTCACGGTTGACTTGATGAGGTTGAGTGTGTCGGTCAAAACAGCAATCACATTCTCCCGGATATCACCGGCCACCAACAAAAGCATCACATCATCACCGATGGATAGATCCCTGTCCTCTGCGATCTCAACCCGAATATCCAAAATACCGGGTCGTTTCTTCTGTTCCGATACGATTTGATCCAGTTTTCGGTGGTCCACGCTAACGCTAAGCCCTTTGACTTTGCGCCCATCACGGGATGTCCCCCGAACAACACCATTATGGCACAGAACCATTCCGACTTTATCGAAATCCGGGTGACTTTTGATCGCATCCATCATAGTAGAAATATCCATATAAACTCCTAAATTTTGAGGAATAGAAGTGGGATCACCTTTTCAAGGTGACAGTTTGTAAGAAAACATGATCTTCATCAATCCACCGGTATCCCTTGCTGTTTGCGCGCTACAATCATCTCTTCCGCCTGGGCCAGATCCTCCGGCGTATTGATATTGAAAAACGATATCAACTCAGGATCTTTTTGGCGCAATACGTTTTCCGGGATGTACTTAATCCGATGGCCGCGAAAAGCCCATTGGATCTTAAATTTATTTTCTTTAAGGTGTTGCTCAGCCTGTTTAAGGCAGCGTTTCGAATATATCGCACACAGCGGTTCAAAACCTGCAGCCGTCTCAGGCATGATGATATCCGTATTGTTCTCAATTTGTTCAACGAGGGTTTCAACCAGCTCCCTTTTTAAGAAAGGTGTATCGCAGGCCGAAAAAAAGGCAAAAGGATTCTGCATGTAAAAAAGACCGGCATGAATGCCGGTCAGCGAGCTTCGAACAGGGAATATATCGGTAACAATGGTTAAGTCCCAATCAATAAACTGCAGAGGGTGGTTGGTCACTAAAATGACTTCAGCGAACAGATCTGAAAAAATATCATACAATCGATCCAGTATGCGTCTTTGGCCGACACGCACAAACGCTTTATTCTGACCGTCAAAACGCGTGTTCAATCCGCCGGATAATATCACTCCGGTGCAGGGATGTGTCATCTTTGAAATATCTTTTCGTGATAGTGTTTCAAATTTGGCCGAACCTTCCAGCTTTTCATAAAAATGCCAGCATAGAAAAAATGATAGGGAAAATCAAGATAAACTCGGGAGGTCAAAGTAACATTAAAATAAATTCTAAATCAGATGCATCAGAAGATTTTATAGAACCATAAAATTCCAAATTTTCATAATTTTCATTGAGGGGGTAATTTTGAAAATTTAGTTAATTTATTGTAAATCTGTGATAATCTCTAGTTAAAAAATTCAAACGAGGATTATCTATATGGGGACTCACGAACATAAGCAACAGGCACCCAAAAAGGTTACCATTGGAATCATAACGATATCAACGACCCGAGCTCTTGCGGAGGATAGCAGTGGGAAATGGATCAGCAAGCAGGCGATCAATGAAGGACACGAGGTCGTACATCATCAGGTCATACCGGACGATGCCGAAATTATTGCATCCACCGTGATAAATCTTATCCGACATCCACGACCACAGGTGATTCTGATGACCGGCGGGACAGGTATCACGGATAAAGATGTTACCATTGAAGCGGTCCATCCCATGTTCGCTAAAATTCTAACGGCCTTCGGCGCCCTATTTGCGACTTTGAGTTTTGAAGAGATCGGATCGGCCGCCTTTTTATCGCGGGCCACTGCCGGTATCATTGACAACACCGTTGTATTTTGCATGCCGGGTAGTATCAATGCATGCCGCTTGGCCTGCCGAAAACTGATTTTCCCGGAACTGGGCCATTTGGTGAAACATGTTCTGGACTAACTCCCTTCATAAGCCACCATCTCTGACGGTAAGAATTGAAAAGGTTCCACCGTTACCGGTTGATCGCGGCTAATTGATCTAAAGTTGAACAATGCCGGTGGCTTATGAAGGGAGTTAATCAAAAGAATTTTGTCTTATTTTTTACGATTATCCCTGCAGATCCTGAGGGTTCTATCCTTCAATAAATTTGGCCTCCACCCAGCCCTGATTGTAAAAGTCTAGCGGTAGGTGTTTAAGGACAGCGCCATTGAGCTGCTTCATATAGACCCGGTTCCATTGCAGGAAATAGGTTGGTTGCGATTTTTCCACCGGTATGGCGACCATGTCCGGAGTTTGAATATAGGGGATGGTTTGAAAGGTTCCTTTGTCCCAGGCGAATTGTTTCTTTTTAGATTGCTTTGGATATTCTTTTTGAACGCCGTTGGATTCAGTACCGGACAGTACCGTAAAATAATATCCCTTATACGGTTTGAGCCTATATCCAAAGCGTTTCTGCCCGCTCGGATCGGAATATGCGATTTTTCTCTCAATTAGCTTCATCGGCTTTTTCTCTTTGCGATCATAAATATAATACAGTCCGGCGATATCGTCTCTGTAACCGGTCCGGTTTTTACGCCGAGCACTGGCAATCGTATTCAATGTTTTGACCACCTCGCCCTGATTTTCGATATCTCTTTGAAATTTTACATAGGTTTCTTCCTGAACCGGACGCTTTCTGATATCGAAATGGATCGTTTTCTCTATTTTTTTGCTGACGACATCCAACTCCAATTTATCAGGCACTCCCCAGAAATACTGTATTAATTTCCCATCGTTATGGCGGGTGTAATCGCCCTTTTTCAAGCGTCTGCCCTGGGCATCATACGCCATGATTTGAATAATATCTAATTTCCCGGCGCCGATGGTAATTTCATTTTTGTAGAATGTGACAGACACCTTTTGATCGGCATCAAGAACATGTTCCAGCGGCTTGCCATTGGTATCTTTAACAAAACTCAGGCGATGAATGCCGGACGATAAATTAAATTTCACTCTGCCGAAAGCTGCATGGGCTTTCTGAAGTTCACCTTTTTGTAAACTGAAACTGGTTTTATTGGCGGCGGAAAATGAATTTCCTGCCAGATATAACGGTTTATCCTGTCCGAAAAAATGAACTTCCCAATCCACCAGCCCGTTAAATGGCGCCTTCGGCAGCTGAATGGTCAGATTGTCGTTCCATGACATCTGAGAGCCTTCCTGCCATTCAACATCAAGGTTCTCCAGATTCTCCATCGTGTAGGGCACGTAATTTTTTACCGGATTGCTGCTATAGCGCACCCGTTTCGGGTCTTCAGGTTTGTTGGACAACTCAAGCGCCTTGCCGCCGTTAAGATCTACATCAACATCAAATGTGTAGTCACGTCTCTGTTTGACAGCGACTGCTTTGAGTTTGGCAATGAGCCCCTGAAAACGGGCGGCCACCGATGATGAACCGCTCACGGACTCATGGGATGCCAGCGCTTGCCCGGTGTTGTCATAGGCCAACAACCGTATGTCTTCGGCACCGCGATATTCGATCTTGGCCACATCTCTTTCCAGACGGTCCAGCTTAACAACAACGCCATTGATATTTTTCTGGTCACCGACCGCGTCTTGGGATTTAAAATCAATCTGTTCCAGCGCTGACGGCAATAGCAGGTTGAAGCGAATTCTGGCAATGCTGAGTGCAGTTGCCGGGGTTCCTTTTTGGATATTCAAGGTGATATGGCCGGGTGTCGTGCTGCCGGGATTAATTTTAAATTTAAATTGATTTTCCACCCGGCGCATGACCTCTTTGCCGTCCGACGTTTTTACGCTCAGCACATCGAAGGTGAGTTCCGCCAATCCGGCGTTGGGGATGTCGACCGGATCCAGCGTTAACGTCATATGTGGATCATCGCCCGCGTCCCAATAATTTCCCGGGAATATCCGTTGTTTAACTGTTTCGGGAATACTTTTTTTTAGCTTGTCAACATTGACAGATGCCGTTAAAACGGTTTCATCCGTATAATTGGTGGTGATGGAACCTTCAGTGGGCTCCAGCTGCATTCCTTGAGCAAATAGTTGACCGATGGTGGCCTGGGAAAGTTCGGCGATAAACGCCTTGTCATCTGCTGCGGACCAGGTGAAATCGAATGCCAGTTCATTTTCTTCGAATTCGATAGATTGTTGATATCGCGGATTTTGGATCAGCTCGATAAGGTTCAGAACAATACCATCGACGTTCAAGTTGTGCTTTTCCCCTGAATTCAATTTCTGATATATCCTTTCACCATCTACACCATTGCGAAAACGCTGCACATAACTTAAGGTCCTTGGTCCATCTTCATCGAGCCGGAAGCCCAAGGCGAGCGCTTCAATCTTTTCAAATGGCCCGGTCATTTTAGCAAGAATTCCACTCCCCATTGCGGCCGCCATAGCGATTTGAAGATTGCCTTTGGTCCCGGGCAGATTTTGAATCTTATCCTCCCACCCGGCTTTAAGATTTTCAGGAATTCGAATTGCCAGCGACCCTAAATTTTGAGGTGTCTCGATGGTTGCCGCCATCTGGGCGACCAGTGTCTGACTCAGATTCTCCGGGTTTTCGAGCCCCGGCAGGAAGAATTTCGGCGCTATAACAGCCCCATTTTTCCAAAAAAGGACGCGGTAAATATCAATTGGAAAATCTTTATGCAATTTGGCCGGGCTCGCTTCATTTTTCAGTCGATAGGATCCATCCGGCATGTGCTCCAATATTGTGTGAATAGCGACGGCCTTCTTAATTTTTGTCTCAAGACGGTTGGGTTCGCTACTGTGTAAAACGGCGACCGGCAGCACGGTATGCTTTGGATCCGGGTAGAGGTAAATCTGTAATCTGTTTGCATCTAATGAGTTGATAGCCGAGACTGCGTTCGCATAATTGGCATCTTTTTTTTCATTGGGTATCCCACGTTCAAGGGCCTCCAGTGCCAAAGGAAGATTGATATCCAGATTTAGAAATGGTTCTGGCAGGTTGGCTGTCTGGAATTGGGTTTCTTTATTCGGATTCTGATCTTTTTCGGACGATCCCGCGAGAAATTTTGTGAATTGAGGGCCAAAATATATGACACCGACGCCGACCACTATCAATGCCAGGACTGCCGCCAACAGCCGGGACTTTCTCCAAAGCGGTGCGGAAGGCTTTGCTGGTGATGGCGTAAGCGGTGGCGAAGATTTGGTCGTTTTCGATGAGTTCCGGTTGGCGCTGTTGGTTTCGAGCGCTTTTTTTGGCGGTAGAATCGTTGAATTCCTCGGAACCAGCGGAATTGCATGACCGCACGATTTGCATTTAACCCCTGTAACATTTTTAGGGAATTTGCTCCGATTAACTCTATAGGTTTTTCGGCAATTTAGACAAGTGATCTTGCTAGTGGTTTCATCCGGGGTTCTCGTAACCGTATGGTGCTGTTTTAGAGAAATGGTGTGTCCGCAGGCCTTGCATTTTGCAGCGGTTACGGTTGGCGGTATTTTTTCAGAGTTAATCGCATATGATTTTTTGCAGTTTGGACAGGAGACTTTCATCTAAGCTAACCTTTAATTTGATCTATGATGTTTGAAATGTCAATTTCACTGTAAAATAAGGTTATAAACAGATTAAGATCTTCTATATCCCTTGCGATACGTTGATTGACATCGGCAACAACGATTCCGATTTTTTTCTGCTCCCATTCTGCGGGTTGAATAAAGTCATAATAGTCACCACTGGTCTCGTCGCACCAAATGCTTTTTCCGGTAATGTCAAATCCATCGACTTTCGGATTGGACTTGGGTACCATGTTTCGTTGGATCATACCGGCCTGGGCCAACGACCTTTGAACTTTTATAAATTGGGTTTGATGGTTTGTTGTTTTGTGATATGCGTCGATTCCGCTTTGGATGGCCTTGCCTAAAGTATCGGCCGGGCATGGTTTGGGATGAAATTGGAAGATACTTACTTCATTCAACGCTTTTATAGCTGTGGACATATCGGCCGAGCCTGTCAACATCATCCGCATGCTATCCGGATCGGTCTCTTTTACCCGGCAAAGAAATTCAACGCCATTCATCCCCGGCATAGCGAAATCGGAAACAATCACGGCATAGGGTCCATTTTTTTCAATCCTCAAATGCGTCCTGGCAGAAACGGGTATTGTCCCCTACAAATTGTGTCGGTGTATTGATCTCATGGGCGATTCCGGCAGCCAGCTGTCCGATTGCTTCCATTTTCTGGGACTGCTGCAGCTGTGCTTCCCATTTTTTACGGCTGGTAATATCCGCCCCAATGATGGCGATGTCCCAGATACGGCCATCATCTCTGTTTAACGGCTGGATCGTGATACCTAAATATCCTTGGGCATCACCCGGCCTACGAAATCCGATATCATCTATTCTGATCGGCTGATGCTTATTCCGGCTTCGTGAAATTCCGCTAAATATTCTATCCCAATCACAGTCCACCCCACATTGATCCAAGGGTAAACCGATTACATCCGTCGCGTTCGTTTCGAACACCTTTTCTGCCGTTAGATTCCAAAAAAAGATTTCATCTTCCCTGGAAAGACCGATTAAAACCGTAGGAAGTGACAATATCAGATGCTCTAATTCTTCGTAGGTTGGTTTAGACAAGCTCAGCAATTTTTCCATGGGTCATGTGGTTCGGTTTAAATCAGTACAATTGTGATATCGGTAAATCCAATGGGATCTTTAGCCTCATTTTAAAGACAAAATGATGCGTTCATCCTAAAAATATATTTTTATATTAGATAATTAGATGAATTTGTCAGGTAGTTCTAATCAGTGTGTGCAAGATGGGAATAAGGGGGTCCAAGAAGATACAGGCAACGACAACGGTCTTACGGATGCCCTGAGGATTGGGGGTTTTGAGGGGTGACAAGGGTCTTGTTGAAAAAAGAGGTTATGGGGCGAGATGCGCACTACCGATAATCAGCGACCTCCAGCTCTGCTGGTGGTCGCTGATTTAATCATAGTTCAAGGTGATCTTCGGGGTCGGGGGATGGACAATTTTTACCTTTCTCAATGCTAGCTGATGTCGCCTGTCAATATCGTCCACCACCCCTTCAACAGAGTCTAACCTTGGATTTCCATAAATGGATCGATAGTCTTCGATCTGTCTTTTAACCAAAGGAGCAACCTGATCGTGAATTGCCAGCTGCTCTAATGCAAATCCCTGCTCAAGACCTTCTGTGACCAGCTCTACGACATCATAATCATAGCCCAAATCTTTAAAATCGCTTTGTCCCGGTTCAAGGCCGGCAGTCGGTACTCGATGGACGATGGCTTCATCCACTCCCAGAAAAGCTGCCATTTCCCTGACCAGTCGTTTTGACAAACCAGCGATGGGACTGAAATGAACCGCACCGTCACCATACAGGGTGTAGTAACCGATGCCGTAATCTTCATCCTTGTTGCCTGTGCCAGCCAATGATTTTTTTTCGGTAGCGGCTTTGGTAGAGAGCACATTGGCTCGTACCCGAGAAATCAGATTCCCCTTGTGGTAGTCTTTTTCAAATGCTTCCGGGTTTGTTAGCCTGAACGCCTCTACAGGCTTTTCGATGCTGTGAATTTCAAATCGGATCCCCAGCACCTCCACCAGGATTTGCGCGTCTTTGGCATCTTCCATGTTATTGATGCCCGAGGGAAGAATGTAGCCGACCAGTTCGAGTGTATCATCATCGTTAGCGTTGTGACGATCAAATGCTGATTTTATCAACGCCGCCGTCGTGCTGGAATCAACACCGCCGGACAATCCAACGATACAACCTGTGGAATTGGTTTTTTTAACCGTATCGATGGTGAAGTCACCGATTTCCTTGCAAACCGTTTCACAGTTTATTCGGGGTAGTTTAATCTCATTCATAACCATAACCATCTGGATATCCAAAGCAGGTTTTGTTGTCAAGATCAATTTTCTAACCGGAAATTGCTGATGTTATCCCAAAAACATCTAAATTATGGTACACTCTTGACAAGATGCCACCATGTGGTAGTATATATAATAATACCAAGTGACGGTTCCTTTTCTTGATGACCCTTGATAAGTCTCCTGCAGCGATAGCTTGAATTGGAATAATTGCCCTCCAGAACCTCAATTTCACACTGCCTGTCACTATCGGCATTTGATAAATTTTTAAAACTACAAATAAAATGAAGCGAAAGGAGGTACGAATTATGACTAAGATTGACTTTACCAGCCTTTCGAGAATCTTAACATCGGCAATTTTGGGATTTTTAACAGTGACCTTTCTGCTGAATTGGACGGCCACTGGAAATGCGTTTGAAAGGATAAACCAGACCTTTTGGGGAGTGGCCATAAAAGGATACGACACGGTTGCCTATCACACCGAAGGACGTGCAATAAAAGGTCAACCCAAATATTCGCACGAATGGAATGACGCTAAGTGGTATTTCGCCAGCGCTGAGAATCGGGATCTTTTTGCGGCAGACCCGGAACGCTACGCCCCGCAATACGGCGGGTACTGAGCAGGCAGCATGGCGGCGACCGGCAAGGCTGCCGGTGTAAATCCCGAAGCCTGGAAAATTATCGAAGGTGAACTTTTCCTACACTGGGACCAAAAAGGTGGGGAAAACTTTGCGGCAAAGGCGGATTCAGAAGTCAAAAAAGCCGACCAGAACTGGGGCAAACTGAATAAAGAATAATCGTCTTTTTATTCCGATGGTGTGCGGCTTGTGCCGTTGATCTTTTTTTCATTTCATTCCGGCTTTCCAAAGACCATCGCGAAGATGTTTTCTATTTGATAGATTCTGAAATATGGTTGCGTAGGATTCAACCTCGAAAAAAGGGTGACGTCGAAGAACTTTTTGGGCCGACAGCTTCGCATCTTCTGCCCTGCCTAATTGGGCATAGGCTGCCGTAAGTACGATTAGATGACCTACAAAATCCGGTTTTTTCGCCAAACCTTGTTGCAGGATCCTCACGGCGTCATCATACCTTTCTTTAAGATAATATGCTAAGCCGAGTTCCATATAGATTCCCGGCGCTGGTCTTGGGTTATAGCGCAGGCCTGTTTCCATGAATTTGATGGCAGCGTCCGTTTGACCGGAATAAAGCAACACTTCTCCCATTTCGCTATGAAAGAGTGCGTCATTTGGATTTAAATCGAGAGCCTGCTGTAATTCCGCAATCGCGAGATCATACTGGCCCTGGCGGATATAAATAGATCCAAGCAGCTCGTGAGCGGACGGTTGAAAGTCATCTAAGCTCAATGCCTTTTGAGCCAAACTAACGGCTCGCTGGGAGGTTTGCTCGATGAACTCGGTCCAGCCAAACTCAACTTGTAGGTGATAACACCACCCCAGAGCAGTATACGCCGAAGCATATTGGGAATCCAGTTCGATCGCTTTTTCAAACATTTGGCGAGCCTTCCTGATCGACGACCGAGTACTCTGCAAACGGTACCAGGTACCGCGAATCAAATAATCATAGGCCTGGTAATTGGTTGTGTCCTTATGCATTACGCGTGCTAACTCTGCGGTTTCAATTTTGAATTCCAATGTGCGAACAATGGTTTGAATAATTTCATCCTGCAAGGTAAACAGATCTTTCTTACTTCGATCATATCTTTGGGCCCAAATTTGGTTTCCGGTGGTGGCGTCAATTAGCCGTGCGTTGATACGCACCCTTTGCCCTGCCTCCTGCACGCTGCCTTCCAGGACATACTGAACGGAAAGCTCTTTGCCCAGCTCTGTAATTTTGACCGACTTACCTTTGAAAGTGAAGACCGTATTGCTGGCGATAACAAACAAATTGCGAAATTTCGAGAGATCCGTAATGATATCGTTGGTAATCCCATCGCTAAAATACTCTTGCTCAGGATCTTCGCTGAGGTTTTTAAAAGGCAGGACCGCGATGGCGGGTATTTCAGAAATAGGAAATGCGGTTTTAAGTGTAGAAGCAGCCGTTTCGGGGGAGGGTGCAGATCGAAAATAAAAATACCAGATTGCTACTGCCGTAGCCCCCAATATAAGCACCGAAACAGCAACGACACCCAAAGTCCATTGTATTAACCTCGGTCTTTTCTCACCGAATACTTTTCCGGCGGCTTCAGGCTTCATTAATACACGATATACCCGAACAGGGTCTGCAATGTTTTTTACTGTGTGTTCGCCCAAATATTTATAGCCCAGATCTAGCTTATTCTTAACTTGGTCATATGCGCTGCGGGAGATACAAATTCCTCCACCTTCAGCCAGCCCTTCCAATCTAGCGGCAATATTTACCCCATCACCATAAATTCTATCTCCTTCTGCCACGACATCGCCAAGGTTTATACCGATGCGAAATTGCATCTTACGCTTCTCAGGAAGCTTGGCGTTTAGCTCAAATAGCCTCTTCTGGACCGCTGCTGCGCAGCTAACTGCATCCACCACGCTGGCGAATTCAGCTAAAAGGTTATCTCCGGGAGCGTCCACCACGCGACCTCGATGATCTTGGATGCAAGTCCTCATCGTTTCTATATAGCTGGTTAACGTACGAATGGTCGAGTCTTCATCATCGCCCATCAAGCGACTGTAGCCCTCGGCATCCGCACTGAGGATGGCAGTGAGTTTGCGCGTTAAACCTTCCTGTGTCATGGTGGGTCCCCACATTTTAAGGTTTTAAACGAAGACGGAAGGAGCAAATCCGGCGGTAACTAATTATTATAAATAACCATAGGTGGTTAGGAGGTCAAGGACAATCATATGGGCTACAGAATTGGGGCCAGCAATCGCTTAGAGCGAACCGCCAATTTAAAGAAAAATGATTTCCTGGTATAATCTTCGATTGTAACCGGGCGGCTGCGGGAAAAATCCGCAGCCAGCATAGCCTTTGAATTTATTGCGTCCTAAAACAGCATATAAAATCAAAGCCAGCCACGGAAAGGT
>JARFPZ010000002.1 GCA_029288035.1 Desulfosarcina sp. | reverse complement strand
ATATATTGCCAAACGGGCCTTTGAAGCCTTTCCATGCTTAGGCGACGTGCGGATCGTGCGCAGTTGGGCCGCCCTGCGGCCGCTGACCCCGGATCGGTATCCGATTTATCATGAATCGACGACCTATCCCGGGGCGTTTGTTTTGACGTCTCATAGCGGTGTCAGCCTGGCGTCTTTGTATGCCACGGATATCGCGCGCTGGATCGCGGACGGAACAAAACCCGAAGATTTTGAACACTTCAGCCCGAGGAGGTTTGATGTTTAAACGCATAGTTCCGAATGACGGCGAAATGGTCACGCTCAAGGTAGAAGACCAGCCGGTGACGGTGCCGGCCGGTGACAGTGTTGCTGCCGCTGTATATGCCGCCGGTTTCAATCATTTCCGAGAATCCTCCATCAGCAATAGACCGCGTGCGCCCTACTGCATGATGGGCGTGTGTTTTGAATGTCTGGTGGAAATCGACGGTTCGCCCAACCACCAAGCGTGCATGACGACCGTGCGCGACGGTATGTCCATCAGGATTCAAAAAGGTCTGCGGGGCGTTGAATCATGAAAGGTGTCTACGACTACATCATTATCGGGGCCGGACCTGCCGGGTGCGCGGCCGCTACCCGGGCCGACGCCTACGGTCTCTCGGTACTTGTCATCGATGAACAGCCAATTCCGGGGGGTCAGATTTATCGCACCCTTGAACGCACGGATGCCCGCCGGATGGCCCTTCTCGGCAAAGATTACCAGCAGGGTGGGTCCCTGATCGAAGCGTTTCACCACTCGAAAGCCGATTATCTTCCCCAGGCCATGGTCTGGCAGCTCACCCCTGACGCCGACGTATATTACCTTTGCGACGGAAGCGCCGGCCGCATATCCGCCCGTCGCATTTTAATCGCCACGGGCGCCCAGGAACGTCCGGTGCCGATTCCCGGCTGGACGCTGCCCGGGGTGATGGGCGCCGGAGCCATGGATGTCCTATTTAAATCATCTGCGCTGGTCCCTGAGGGTAAGGTCGTTCTGGCCGGTACCGGCCCACTGTTGTATCTAGTCACATGTCATTTGGCGGAATGCGGTGTCGACGTCAAAGCCGTTTTGGATACCCGCGCTTTTGGGGACTATTTAAAGGCTATGCCCTGGTTGCCAGGTGCCATGCAGGCCCCCGAATACTTGTTGAAAGGACTGCGAATGCGTGCTCAAATACTAAGGCGCCGAATTCCCTATTATCATGCCGTCCGAAATCTGCAGGTATCCGGATCGAACCGAGTTGGGGCGGTGTCATTTAAGTACAATGGGCAATCCCATTCGATTGAAACCGATTTGCTGCTGCTGCATGACGGGGTGGTGCCCAACACCCAGATGACCCGTCAACTGGAATGTGATCATGTCTGGGATCCGGTCCAGCGTTATTGGAAACCCAAACTGGATTGCTGGGGCAATACCAGCGTCGCCAATATATCGGTGGCCGGGGACACCAGCGGCATCTACGGTGCGAAGTCGGCACAAATTGCCGGTGAACTGGCGGCTGTTGATACCGCTTTTTGCTTGGGGGCGATTTCATCCCGGGAAAAAGAGAAGACTGTCCGGCCGCTGCGAAAACAACTCAAGCGTGAGCGAGCGATACGGCCGTTTTTGGATGCGTTGTTCCAGCCTCATCCCGAATTCTACCGGCCGGTGAATGACGACACGATCGTATGCCGCTGTGAGGAGATAACCGCCGGTCAAATTCGAGAGACCGCTGCCCTGGGAGGATTAGGGCCCAATCAGGTCAAAGCACAAATCCGCAGTGGCATGGGACCTTGCCAGGGTCGTATGTGCGGCCTGACGGTTTCGGAAATCATCGCCGATGTCCACCAGCTCGAAATGCCCGATGTGGGTTATTTCCATATCCGTCCGCCGTTAAAACCAATTCATCTGCGTGCCCTGGCGAGTATGGAAATAGAGTAAGGGCCGGAGTTGCATCCTTTAATTACATTACATAAGAAGAAGAGGAAATCTAAATTAATTGGTTCTTTTGATGTTGAAAATTCCAAGCTCCAAATAACAAATAACAAACAATATCCAAATTCCAAGCTCCAACGATCAAAAAAGGCTTTGACCTGCAGCAAAATTCCCCTTCGGTCTAAACTCAGACAGAATGGAGATAATCGAAGACACCCGAATCGAATTTAATAGAAAAGAAAGAGCGAAGCGATACCACAAATCTTCAATCTTCAATCGTCAATATTCAACTCAGGCTTTTCCGGGTTAGGTGCTTATGGCTCCAATCTCTACTAACAACAAGCCCTTGGTATCCAACGCCAGCGCATACGATGTCATCGTCATTGGTGCCGGCCTGCAGGGGTGCGCCACCGCCCTGAATTTGGTTCAGCGCAAACAACAGGTGCTTCTTTTGGAAAAGAAAACCGCCGGCAGAGGTGCCTCGGGTGTCAATGCCGGGGGCGTGCGCCGACTGAACCGGGACCCGGCCGAGATTCCACTGTCTTTGGCAGCCATGGAATTGTGGCACCGGATCGAAAAAATCGTGGATTATGATTGTGGTTTCAGGCCGAGCGGACAAATAAAGATTGCCGAAAACGATGCCGATATGCGCAAGCTCGAAGCACGGGCCAAGCTTGCGCACAATCTCGGTTATACCCATGAGGAACTTGTCGATGCCGGGGAAATGCGGCGCCTCGTGCCGGCTGCCGCAGGGCACTGTGTGGGCGCGCTGGTGTCTCGCCGCGACGGGTTTGCCGAACCCTATCGGACCACCCGGGCATTTTGTGCCAAAGCGGTGCAGCTCGGCGCGACGCTCATTGAGCATTCCCCCGTAACTGCCATCGAACGCAAACACCATCTCTGGCGTGTCCGGTGCGGTGACACCGCCTATGAAGCACCGATCGTCGTAAATAGTTCCGGCGCCTGGGGCAACCGCATTGCAGCCATGATAGGAGATACGATACCACTCCAGGCCGAAGCACCAACCATGATGGTCACCCAACGGGTGTCCCGCTTTTTAGACCCGGTGGTTGGCTTGGCCAGCCGTAAACTTTCGTTTAAGCAGATGCCAAACGGCAGTGTGGTCATCGGCGGCGGCCACCGCAGCCGCCTGGACATGACCACCGAACGAATCGTGATCGATTTCAGGAAATTGATGATCAGCGCCCAAACCGTCACGGACGTCTTTCCCTTTATGGAAAGCGTTCCGGTGGTGCGCTGCTGGGCAGGTATTGAAGGAATTATGCCCGATCAAATTCCGGTCATCGGACCCAGCCCGTCGGCGCCGGGCATTTTTCATGCCTTCGGCTTTTCCGCCCACGGATTTCAATTGGGTCCCATCGTCGGCAAAATTATGGCCGACTTGGTCACCGAAGGTCGCACGGAATTTTCCATCGAGCCTTTCCGCGCCGACCGCTTCACCTCTGAATAACTCATGATACATTACTAATTTTTTAATCGGTCTGACGGTGGTGATTTTCGACACCTCGACGCCTGATCTCTTTGTCAATATTATCGCCAGCGCCAAGAACCATGAAGATATCGCTGTTTATGATTAAATATTACATGTCTTTTTTAAATGCAAAACTTAAATTCTCCTTCTTTTTTTAAGTTTCCATGTTGATTTATCCAGAATCAAAGTTTCAAGCCGTTGATAGCTGATGCAAGTGAACATCGCGTTGCGGGAATGGTATGGACACACCCTCAGCATCAAAGCGCTCTTTAACGGCGCGGGTAATATCCCAGTAGACATCCCAATAATTTTCGGTTTCAACCCATGGCCGGACCACGAAGTTAACTGAAGAATCGGCCAATTCATGAACTTTAACGACGGGTTCGGGGTTTTTT
>JARFPZ010000648.1 GCA_029288035.1 Desulfosarcina sp. | reverse complement strand
AAGTGAGCTGTCGTTTGCCAAATTTAAATTGTGTGGGTTGCATAAAAAGCATTCTATATTAGTTTTTTTTTAATTGAGCTAAATGGCCTCTATCGTGATTGGTTAGCTGTCAGATATCCAAAATTTCAAAAACCTGTTCGTTTACAGGTTTCGTATTATCCATCCATGTTTCACGAACGCTGCGAACAAGTTTCTGGTAGGTACCGGACTCCTTGCTTTTATAATTGTCCAGATCCTCAATCGTCCTGAAGTGCATTATAGCCCCAAATTGAGATGGATTAATTTTGGAACGGACAAATTCCAAATGCCTCATTCCCTTGACACTACGAAGCTCTGATGCACTCGTTTGCATCCAACGCTCGACATCTTTGCCATCTATGGCATGGTAAGTGACCAATCGAATAATCATTCGACATACCTCCTTTTGTTTGATTTCTCCGCCAACCACTAGACCGCCTCCTCGAAACAGTACCGTAAAATAGACAGGAAATTTACGTTACCCAATCCCATCAATTTTTATAACTACCAGCGTAATGTCGTCCTCGGAGCGCTGCCCCCGGGTAAACTGATTGAGTTCGTGGTAGACGGCATTTAAAATGTCGCCGGCCGCTGCATGGGAATTTTTTCGAATGATGCTGCGAAAGCGCTCCTTGCCGAACATTTGGCCATCTTTGTTTATTGCCTCCCAGATACCGTCTGTGCCGATGGCAATGATCTGTCCATTGGTCAGGCCGCGACGGTTATTTTCCCGGTAGTCAAAGGTTTCGTTAATTCCCAATGCAACACCATTGCCTTTGAGCTCTTCAAATTCGTCACGGACAGGATCATAAAGGAAAGCCGGGTCATGCCCGGCGCGGACCCAATCGATGTAGTTTTTTTCCGGATCGAGGGTCATATAAAATAGGGTCATGAACCTGCCGGATTCGAGAACATCCCGGGTGAGGTGACGGTTCATGGCGGTAATTATCTGGGAAATGGTGCCGGGCTGGGAGGCCCGCATCCGCAAAAACGCCCGGGCGGTGGTCATCAGCAGGGCTGAGTCGACACCATGGCCGGAAATGTCGCCAACTACAACACTGAAAGGGCTCTTTTTCGAGTCCGGCCGCCAAATAAAATCAAAGTAATCTCCACCGATCTCATCACAGGAGACATTTTTGCCGGCGATGTCAAGCCCTTTAACCACCGGCTTTCTCTGGGGCAGCAGGCTTTTCTGGACTTCAGCGGCCAGCGCCAGGGCCTTTTTGTGCTCGGTCATATCCGTCACAAAGGCCATGTTGCCGATGACCTTGCCGCGGTCATCTCTAAGGGTGTTGCCATGAATTAGAATCGGGACATGGCGGCCGTCCTTGGCAATGCAGCTGCCTTCAAATTCCCGGTATTCCTGACCAAGGAGTGTCTCCCCATTTGTCAGAATGAATTGCTTGAACGGTTCGGTGGCAAGGTCGATGGGGGTTTTGCCGAGCAATTCCTGCCGCGTGTAACCCAGCAGCCGACAATAGGCCTCATTGACATCTACGATCGCCAGATCTTCATCCATCAGGATAAATCCTTCGCCGGCGGTTTCCACGATTCGGCGAAATTTCTCTTCGCTCTTACGCAGTTTTTCTTCGGCGAGCTTGCGCTCGGTGATGTCCACCAGGATGCCCTGATTATAGGTTTTGTTGCCTGCCGCATCCCGTTCCACGGATGTCTGATCCTCAACCCAGCGGATCTCGCCGTTTTTACAGATAATCCGATAAACCTGGGTGTATTCTTCTACATCTTGTTCGGCATACGCTCTGATTTCAGCACCTACCCGTTCCACATCGTCGGGGTGCCCGATATCTTTAAAAGTGATCCGACCGCTCAAGAACTCATCGGCCGTATAGCCCAGCTGTTTAATATTGTTGGAGACGTACACCAGTGTGGATTTATCATCCGCTTTGCGCCGGAAAAGGATGGTCGGGCTCCGGTCGACGATGACCTCCGCCATACGCAAGGCTTCTTCGGTGTTGTCCCTGCAGAAACACTCCTCTTCAAATTCATTGGTGCGTTTCTCGTATTTTATTCGTAAATCCTGATAGGATTTCTCGAGGTCCGCCAAACGGTTCTGCAGATCATCGGCTTTTGCGGCTTGCTGCCGTAAAAAGTTTAATTCGTTAATGAGCTCATCCCTTGATTTGTTTATATCCGATTTCTTCATAGCCTTTCCGATATTAAATTATTTGCACCTTGAGAAGTTTTTGTAACCCGCAACTTTTATCAGAGGACAGAAAACAGATGTCAGATGACAGAAGATTGAATTCAGAAGTGGGAATTCGGAATGATTGGAAGACAGATGTCAGATTTTATTTTTACTCAATCAACTTTTTCAACCCTGTCAACTCAATCAACCATATTTTCCCGCAAGCCTTTCGCTCCTTTTGCATCTCCCAATGAGCGATATTTTACTCTATGCCCTTTTTACCCGCAACCCGTCATGGCCGTCGTGATTTGGACAAAATATGCGTGGCGCTTCCAAGAAAAATTTCGGCCGCCTCTGCTTCAGTCTCGGACAGCGTCGGGTGCGGATGAATGCTCAAAGCCATATCTTCCGCCAGAGCCCCCATTTCAATTGCCAACACGCCTTCGGAAATCAGTCCTTCGGTATCGCGACCGGTGATGCCGACGCCGAGGACCCGCCCTGTTGTCGGATCAACGATGACTTTCGTCAATCCTTCCGTTGCACCCATCGTGGTTGCTCGGCCGGAAAACTTCCAGGGGAATCTTTGGACGCTGATATCCCTATTTTCAGCGCGTGCCTGCTCTTCCGTCAAGCCGCACCACGCAATCTGGGGATCGGTGTAAACCACTGCTGGCATCGCACGGACGTCGAAGGCAGATGGTTCGCCCGCGATGACTTCGGCAGCAACCTTGCCTTCCCGCGTGGCTTTGTGCGCCAGCATCATACCCCCGATAACATCGCCCACAGCAAAAATGCGTTCATCTGCGGTGCGCTGCCGGCTATCCACCGCCACAAAGCCCCTTTCATCGCGTATCACTTTGGTATTTCCCAGACCAAGATTCCGGGAACAAGGCTTGCGACCGATGGCAACCAATACCTTGTCAAAGGTTTGCTGAGGTGAATCAATGTCACCTTCAAAAGTCACATCGACCCCGTTTTTGTTTTCAGCCATGGACACGACCCTGGTTTTTAAGTTGATGTTCTCAAATAAATTGTCCAATCTGCGGTGCAGCGGTTGCACCAGATCCTGGTCAACACCTGCCAACAATCTATCTTCAAGCTCCACCAGGCTCACCCGGCTTCCCAACGTTGCATATACGGTTCCCAACTCCAAACCGACATATCCGCCCCCGAGAATAAGGAGGTTTTCAGGCACATCCGCCAATGCCAGGGCGCCGGTGGAACTTATGATGCGACCGTCGGTTTTGAAGGCGGTTTCCGGGAAGGGAATGGGTTGGGAGCCGGTGGCGAGAATTGCATACCGGAATTGGATGTGACTAACCTCGCCGTCATAAACGCGAACCGTATCGGAGCTTTCAAACTTTACCCGTCCTTGAAGCAGTTGAACTCCCCGGCGACTGCTTAAACTGACCAGGCCGTCGGCCATTTTGTCGATGACGCTATCCCTCCATTTTCTGAGCGCATCCAGATCAATTCGGGGTTTGCCGAATGAAATCCCCATGTCTTCCGCTCTGGCGGCATCGTGAATCAGTTCCGAAAGATATAGAAATGTTTTAGAAGGAATACATCCTTGGTGGAGGCAGACACCACCGGGCCGGGCACCCGGATCAACCATGGTCACGTCCAGGCCCAAATCCGCCGCTCTGAAGGCGGCCGCGTATCCGCCCGGTCCGCTGCCGATCACCAAGACCTCAGCTTCCTGCGTTAATTCTCCCATAACCATGATTTGGTGCCCTCCGGTATCGATTTATTACAGCCATACCCCCTAATAAAACGAAATATCATGCAATTCAAGAAGTCAAAAATTCGAAGCTCGAAATCCGAAATAAGCACCAAATTCTAATGTTCCAATGACCAACACAATATGACGATTAGCACTGCAGCGACACATTATTACAGGAATACGACTTTTATCTGGTGGGAGCGGCTTCCAGCCGCGAATATCGCAGTAGCACCTTGCTGTCGTCATTTATCGCAGCTGGAAGCCGCTCCCACAAGGGTAGATAACCCAGTTAAACCAAAAGTGTCGCTGTAGGATTGGAGTTCATCATCGTAATGCTCATGTTTGGATCCTTTGAATTTTGGTTTTTCGAATTTGTTTCGAATTTCGAACTTCGGATTTCGGATTATTCCTTCTATACCATACTCAAAAACAACTCATCCGGGTCCTCCAGGGCATCTACCAGAACGCGCAAGAACTTGATCGCATCGGCCCCGTCCAGCACGCGGTGATCAATGCAAAGGACAACGGGCATCATCAGCCGAGGAACGATTTGAAAATCGCCTTTGCCCTGATCCCTGACAACCGGCTGCATGCGCGCCTGCCCCAATCCCAGGATGGCGACTTCGGGGTAATTAATAATCGGCGCAAAAAATCCGCCGCCCATCGCTCCGGCGTTGGTGATCGTAAATGTGCCGCCCTGCAGTTCTTCCAGGGTTGTTTTGCGGCTGCGGGTCCTTTGAACAAGGTCATTTAATTCAATGGAGAGTTCCCTGATACTCTTGCGGTCCACATCCCGCACCACGGGAACAATCAACCCTCGGTCCGTATTCACCGCCACACCGATATTGTAGTACTGTTTGATGATGATTTCTGAGTTTGCCATGTCCAAAGTGGCATTAAAATTTGGGTGGGTTTTCAAGGCGGTGGCAATCGCTTTTAAGGCGAATACCGTCAGGGATAATTTACCGCCGGCGGATTCAATTTCTGTTTTGTGCTTTTGGCGAAATGCCTCCAGATTGGTGATGTCGACCACATCCTGGCTGTTGACATGTGGTATCAGCGCCCAGGAAAGGGTCATCTGTTTAGCGGTGGCTCTGCGGATGGAGCGAAACGGTACACGCTCAACCGATCCCCATCGGGTAAAATCAGGTAAAGGCGGTTCTGAAATCGGCGAAGGCTGAATTTCGTCGGGTGCAGACTGGGGTGGAACCGGGACGTCTCCGGCCACCTTGCCTTCCTGGGCAAATTGCTGGACATCCTCAGCGGTTACGAGACCGACAGGTCCGGTTGGGGTGACCGCATGAAGATCAACACCGAGTTCCCGCGCCAGACGCCGGGTCGCCGGTGATGCCGGAACGGGCCCCTCTTTGGGTGCGGCCGCCACCCGGCTATCGGTAACGGCGGTCTCGGACGGGGTATCCGGCATTCTTCCAGGTTTTTCCTCTTTAACCGCCTGAAGGTCTTCCCCGTCGGAGAAGGTCATCATCTCATCACCGACATTGACAATGTCGCCGGGTTTGACAAGTATTTCCTGAATGCTGCCGCTATAAGGAGATGGTATTTCTACTGCGGCTTTATCCGTTTCGACTTCTATGATAATATCTCCCTCTTTTACTTCCTGTCCGACGTCTACCGGCACGGCTAGTACTTCACCCTCATGGATACCTTCCCCCAAATCCGGCAGTTTAAACGACTTGGTCATCTATCCCCCCCTTTATGAATGAATATTGAAGATTGAATAATGAATAATTAAGGAATGCTACCTTTTTTAATTCTTATTGCAACGAAATTTAGGGAAGCTATTAAGAGTCGTCTGTTATTATTCAGATATCAATCTGGATTTAAAAGATAAATGCTATGCTCTCCAAAATCCTTCTTAGTCAGTTTAGATGGTAGTACAAAGATACATACAATCGACGGAGCGAAGCGACAACCACAAATCTTCAATTTTCAGTCTTCAATCTTCAATTCCTGAGCGCTTTTCTTGCTGCGCGGAGAATGCGCTGTTCATTCGGAAAATAGGCTTTTTCCCGGCTGAAAAGCGGAATGATAATGTCATAACCTGTGACGCGCTCTATGGGCGCCTCAAGATAGTAAAACGCCTTTTCCATTAAACGCGTGGCGATCTCGGCGCCGGGGCCGAAGCTGCGGGGGGCTTCATGAACAATGAGCGCCCGCCCGGTCTTTAATACCGAGGTTACGAAGATCTTATCGTCCAGTGGTGAGACCGTCAAGAGGTCAATGACTTCGGCTTCTAGGCCGTATTTGTTTTTGAGACTTATGGCGGCCGCCAATGTCGGGCGCATCATAGCGCCATAAGCAATCATGGTCAGATCTTTGCCTTCGCGCACGATTCGTGGTTGGCCGATGGGCACGGTCTCTTCTTCTTCGGGTACTTCCTCACGAAACGCACGGTAAAGGGCCTTGGACTCGTAAAAAATTACCGGATCCGGATCGCGTATGGCGCTGACCAGCAGCCCCCGGGCATTGCGGGGACCGGAAGGGACAACCGTTTTAATGCCGGGCGTATGCGCCCAGTATGCCTCGCGGCTCTCCGAATGATGCTCCAAAGCCCTCACACCGCCACCGTAGGGTGTCCGCAGCACCATGGGAACCTGGTATCGCCCGCGGGATCGCCAGCGCAGCCGTGCGGCATGGTTTTCGATCTGGTGAAAGTTCTGATAGCTGAATCCGGAAAATTGAATTTCACAGACCGGCTTGAGGCCATAAACAGCCATGCCGATGGACATCCCCACGATTCCGTTTTCCGCCAACGGCGTATCTAAAACCCGCTCCCCACCAAACCGATCGATAAGCCCGTCGGTAACCCGAAAAACACCGCCATCCACACCGACATCCTCACCCAGCACGATAACACGGTCGTCTTTTTCCATTTCCTGTTGCAGGGCCAGGTTAAGGGCCTGAACCATCGTCATCTTAGCCACTGTCGTTCTCCCTCGTCATCTCGGCCATCTCATCGGCGAATGCTTCTTTTTGTTCTTTCAGATAGGCGGGCATGCGGGCAAAGGCATGCTCGAACATATCGCCGGGATCGCCGAGTGCCTTCATCTGTTCTTCGGCCCTATCAATAGCGGCCTGAATTTCTTCCAGAACTTCGGATTCGACGTCGGCGATCTTATTTTCCGATAGAAGGCCTTTGTCTAATAGGTATCTCTGGTAGCGCACAATAGGATCCCGCTTGCGCCACATGTCGACCTCTTCTTCGCTGCGATACCTTTTGGGGTCATCTGCGGTAGTATGCACCGTCATACGGTAGGTGACACATTCGATCAGGGTGGGTCCCTGGCCGGCACGTGCCCTGTCGACGGCTTCCTTCGCTGCGGCGTAGACGGCCAGAACATCGTTGCCGTCCACCTGAATACCCGGCATACCATATGCCAGGGCTTTTTGGGCCAGGGTCTTGGATCGGGTCTGTTTGGCGATGGGGATTGAAATGGCCCAGTGGTTGTTCTGGCACACAAAAATCACCGGTGCTTGAAACACAGCAGCAAAATTGAGGCCTTCATGAAAATCTCCCTCGGATGTCGCACCATCTCCGAAAAAAGTCATCGCCACATCGTCAGTCTGCCGGTATTTGGCCGCCCATCCTAACCCGACAGCATGCGGAATCTGGGAACCCACCGGAACCGATATGGGCAGATTATTCAAGTTCTGCGGGATTTCCGCGCCTTCGTCGTAGCCGTTGAAGTATATAATCACGCTTTCAAGGGATCGACCCCGCCATACTTCAGCCGCGGTTTCACGGAACGCCGGCACCAGCCAATCCGAAGGCCGCAGGAGGGCAACAGCCCCCAGTTGAGCGGCCTCCTGACCGCTTATGGGCGCAAACGTTCCAATCCTTCCCTGTCTTTGAAGGTTCAGCATCCGTTCATCGAATTTTCGGCCCAAAATGATGGTCCGGTACAATTTGAGAAGACATTCTTCCGGAATATCCGGCTCAAGGCTGGTATCCAGTTCCCCCTTTTCATTTAAAATTGATAGGTGTTCTATTTTTTCAGGAATATCAATCGCATTTCTGGGCATGATGTTACTCCTTTGTCGACAGGAGACTGATGAAACGGGTGTAGGTGGCTTCTAGTCTGATAAAGGCGCTTTGGATGTATTGAAATATGTGACTAATTTTTGCTAAGTCAAGGATGAAAGGAATCAGGCCATTGATGTATAGTCAGTCGCGAATTCACGAAAACGATTACAACCCCAATAGAGTCAAACTCGATTGAGTATCGTAGAGTTTGGGTACAACAAAGGTACAATCTCTCAAGTGGGGAAACCCTTTGTTTAAAAAGAATTTTTTGATCTTTTAATCTGCGGGGAAAAGGTATTAAAATAGATCGATTGGAGGATGCGGAAACAAGGTAAGCGGCATGCCGGAAAACCATAAAGATCTGCGAAATGATTGCAATTCTAAACTCCGTTATTACCAGAAAACCTCCGACCGGTGAGCACTTCGAGGTGTTGCAAAGGTTCACAGGTTTAGGGGTACGATTCATTCTACAATTTCAAGAACGACGCGTCTTCGCTCCTTGGCTGAGGCCGCGCCTAAAATAGTCCGCAAGGATCGAGCCGTGCGGCCCTGTTTCCCGATAATTTTACCCAGATCCTCTTTGGCCACCTTTAGTTCCAGCACGGTTGCCTGACTGCCTTCCAGTGCTGTCACGGCGACTTCTTCAGGTTTGTCCACCAGCGCACAGGCGATACGTTCGATCAGATCCTTCATTGCCATTCTCCTTGGTTACCCGTTAATACAGAGACGAAATGCACGTATCAGATCAGAGCTCTCAATTTTCAACTATAAAGCACAGGCGGAACTGGAACTTATGGGCTTTGCCAAATTGGAATGTTCGAATGCTGGCCTCCGGCCCGAAGAGAAAATTAAACTAATGGATTCAGAGAAATCCTTATTTTATTATTTATTATAGATGCCTGAAGCTTGTAAATAGGGTAAACAGTGTATTTTTTAGAAGGAAAAGCAGTAATTTTTTAGCTACTAAGGCATGACGGCACGATAAAAGGGAATTTGATATTGCATTTGCCTCAATCTGGTATATGTTCGTGACTTAGAGACGTCATCATTTAGTTTAGATTGGATTGTAAGGTACGGGAGGAAATGACAATGGATTTTGCAATTCCAGCAGCGATAACCCAGGATCTTAATCGGCTCAAGGACTTTATCCGAACTCAAATATTACCGGATCTTTCAACTTGGACACAGAAACGACAAATACCGGATACGATGTTGCACCTTTTGGGCGCTGGCGGCTGGTATGGTATTAAAGTGAAAGGAGAGCGCCTGATAAGGGGGTCGGCCTTAAGGGAGGCCATGATCGCAGAAGAACTGGCGAAGGTATCACCGGGAGTGGCGATCGTCGCGCTGGCGCATGTTGACCTGGGACTGATGGGGCTCTTTCTGTTTGGTTCGCAGCGTCTTCATCAAACCTATGGGGCTTCGGCCGTTCAGGGCAAAACCGTGATGTGTTTGGGCAACACCGAAAATATAGCAGGCAGCGATGTCGCCGGCGTTTCCATGAGCGCCGATAAAGTTGATGGCGGGTGGATGCTGAATGGGACCAAGGCATACGTTACCAACGGTCTTATTGCCGATCTGGGAGTGATCACAGCCGTTTCAGACCCCCAGGCTGAAAGGAACCATCGCCTGTCCATGTATCTGGTAAACCTTAAAACAGAGGGTGTGCGCAGAAAAAAATTGAACAAGCAGGTATGGATACCATCAGATTTGACCCGGTTACGGTTTGACAATGTTTTTGTACCGGATGACCATCTCCTGGGAACCCGGGGTCGGGGTCTGCAACAGGTACTTGAAGTGTTTACCAGCAGCAGAGTCCCCATCGCCGCCCTCACCTTGGGAACCGCGGTGGGAGCCTTCAACCTGGCCCATGATCATATCCAAAAGCGCACGGTCTTTGGCAAAAAAATACTGGATTTACAGGCCAAAGCATTTGAATTGTCGGATTTTTATGCAAAGATCGAGGCAGCCCGGCTTGTGCTCCAGAAGGCCTGCTGGAAAGTCGACCAGGGCGAAGATTTCCGTCAGGCATCGTCGGTGGCAAAATACCTGTCCGTAGAGATCGCCCGAGAGGTCACCCTCTGGGCTGCTGATATTTTTGGGGCCGCATCCGTCATTTTTGAACATCCAATCCACAAATATCCTTTGGATGTCTGGGCGGCATCCCTGGGTGAAGGCACCCAGGATGTACAAAAATTGATTATATTTCGGGAGCTAATGAAGAATTGCCGGTGATTAAATTTTATCCGCGTCGAACGCTTCCACCCAGGTTTCAATCAATTTATCCGTCCGAACTTTTAGACGGTTTGAAATAATGTTACTCAATTTCGTCATAATCATATATCCCAGAGAATGGTCGTCTGCCAGCATCGTTTTTAGTTCCGCGGCCGGAATCGCAATTACACGGCTGGGCTCCGTACATTGTGCCGTTACGGTTCGATGTCCGGGTCCGACCAGAGAAGCCCATCCGAAAACCTGACCTGGGTAAACCGTGTCAACGACGATCCACTTCTCTTCTTCAACCAAACTGGCCTGAATGGATTCTTCGTATTCGATATCGGTCTTCAATACGCTATCGGTAAAAACAATGCTCAAATCAACTTCTCCCTTTAGCAGACCGTAGAAATGCTCAGCAGGCTCTTTATAGTGAAAGATGACATCTTCGGGCTCCAGCTCCAGCACTTCTACTTTCTGAGCAATCATTTCCAAAGCGTCGGGTGCAGCATCACTAAAAAATTTAAAACCCGCCAAAAGATTTTTTTCCGTCACAATGGCCTCCTTGTTTTTACCGGTTTCGGTGCGCTCGTATCAAAACGGTTTCTATTAGATCAAATATAAATTACCGATGGTTAGATGTAAAGCATTTTTAGATCACCGCTATTAATCCCGCCAATTGATACTTGACAATCTGGGGTCAATTATTACATCATATGCATATCAACAGCTGACCACACTCATTTACAGCAAATTGCACTCAGCTTTCGAAGCGAATAAAGCGATGTCTCAATTTCCGCCCAGGCGATACGAACACCAGTGCTGATCGAATAAATCTACGCCGATCGCGATTGCTGTAGCCACTTAACCCTTAAATATGTCAAACAAAAGGTTATCTAATTCTGCCGGGTCCTGTCATCGCGTCGCATTTGAAGAAATAGATCACACTGCGGACCGGGCGTTGAGAATTTACGGATCGAACCTGGAGGATCTATTCCTCAATGCAGCCCGAGGTATGAACAGTCTCATGGTCACAGCGCCGATCTCAGGCTCTGAGCAGCAGGAAAAGTTTGTTGCGCTCAAGGCAATGGATACCGAAAGTTTATTGGTGGACTGGTTGAGCGAACTGGCATATTGGGCGGAAATCGAAATGCTCGTTTTTGAGGAATTCAAGATTGAGAGCATGTCGTCGACCCATATCAAGGCAAGAATATACGGTACCCGGGTAAGACAACTGAAAAAACACATCAAAGCAGTCACTTACCATAATTTGGATATTGTCCGGACGGATAAGGGAATGACCGCGACGGTGGTCTTTGATGTGTGAAGGAGGTCCCGCTTGGTCAACGTTTATGATTTCAAACAAGTTGAGAAATTCGTGTACGAGATCCCGGCGTCGTATCGTGAAGATATGAGGGTCCCGGCTCGATTTTACGCGGATGCAGAATTATTGGAAGGCGTCAAAAATGACCGGAGCCTGGAGCAGCTGGTGAATACCGCTACCTTGCCGGGTGCCGTCAAATATGCCCTTGCCATGCCGGATATCCACCAGGGATACGGGTTTCCAATTGGCGGCGTGGTCGCGACCCAATTGCCGGACGGCGTGATTTCCCCCGGTGGTGTCGGCTACGACATCAATTGCGGCGTACGACTTATGGCGACCCATCTGCAGCAGGAGGAGATAAAGCCCTATCTGGACGTCCTGGCTTCAAGCATCCATGTCAACTGCCCCAGCGGTGTCGGCAGGGGCGGCCATATCAAACTCAAGTCCGGTGAGTTGGATCGTGTCATAGAACTGGGTTCGACCTGGGCCATGAAACGCGGGTTTGCCACCGAAGCCGACCTGGAATTTACTGAAGAAAACGGTCGGCTGGAGGGAGCGGATGCCGGTCGGGTCAGCCCGCGAGCCAAAAACCGCGGAAAAGGGCAGGTCGGCACCCTGGGGGCCGGCAATCATTTCATTGAAATCGATGTGGTGGACCGGGTTTTAGATGAAAGCGCTGCCAGAGGCTTGGGGCTTTTTGAAAATCAGGTTGCAGTTCAGATTCATTGCGGCTCACGCGGGCTCGGCCACCAGGTATGCAGCGACTATGTCAAACGCTTTCAGAAATCGATTCATCAATATGGTTTTAACCTGCCGGACAGGGAGCTGGTTTGCGCACCGCTCTCCAGTCCGGAAGGTCAAGACTATCTGGCGGCCATGAAGGGGGCGGCCAATTACGCGTTTGCCAACCGTCAAGTACTGGCCAGTCTTATTCGACGCAGCTTCGAACAGACCCTGGCCGGTCAAGTGACGAATCACAGCCTGTACCAAATTTACGACATTGCCCATAACATGGCGAAGGTCGAAACCCATATCGTCGATGGCAGACCCCTCAAGCTTTGTGTTCATCGCAAAGGTGCCACCCGGGCGTTCGGACCCGGTTCAAGGGAGCTACCTGCGGCATACCGCGACATCGGGCAACCGGTCCTGGTACCCGGTTCAATGGGTACTGCCAGCTGGGTATTGGTGGGTACGCAAAACTCGATGAAGCAGACCTTCGGTTCGAGCTGCCATGGTGCCGGTCGGCGGATGAGTCGCAAGAAAGCCAAAAAGTCAGTGCATGGACCAAAATTACGCGATCAGCTAGAATCGCGCGGCATTCACGTGCGTGCCGGCAGCATGTCAGGTCTGGCTGAAGAGGCACCGGCAGCCTACAAGGACGTCAATCGGGTCGTCGGGGTCGTTCACGGTGCCGGTATCGCCAGAATGGTGGCGCGGTTGAGGCCGATCGCTGTGATTAAGGGGTAGGTGGTGATAGGTATTGGGTATTGGGTACTGGGTACTGGGTATTTGGTATTGGTGTTTATCGGAAATTTGTCTAAACTTTATGTATCTTCCTATAGTGAAATCAGACGTGGTTGAATAGTTTACTGGTTGAATGGTTGATTAGGTAAATTATAGTCATAATTTCAGAATTTTACGATTGTTCACTACCCTATATCGATAATAAAAAGGAGGAACGGCATCATGAGAGTACAATTTAACCATATTTTATGTGCCACGGATTTTTCAGATTTCTCCAATCACACCATCAGTTATGGTGTTGCACTGGCCAAAGAATTTGAGGCCAAACTTTTCGTCAGTCATGTGATTGACTTATCCTCGGTTGCGATTTACGGGGAATTTCAACTGGATCCTGTTGGACAGCAAAATCGAATAATGGAAGATGCCGATGCCCAACTTAAAAAGTTGGCCGGCGGCCAGGCGATCTCATGGGAACCATTGATTACCGTCGGCAAACCTGCCGATGAGATATCCCGGGCTGTCGAAGAAAAAGACATCGATCTGGTGATTACCGCCACCCGCGGCCGTTCAGGACTCAAGCGCATCATCCTCGGCTCGGTTACCGAGCGTCTGATGCGAACCCTCAGCTGTCCTTTGCTGGTAGTGAACAGTCCGGAGCATAAGTTTATCAGCGTCGCAGACCAGGCCGTCAAGATTGAAAAAATCCTGGTGGGGTGCGATTTCTCACCGGATTCCGGCCAGGCATTCAACCACGCTCTGAGTCTGGCGCAGGAATTTCAAGCCGAATTGCATCTGGCCCATGTGATCGAGCCTCCGACACAACCGGAGTTGAACCTGGAGGACACACCGGTACCAGAAGAGCTACAGCAAGATTATCGAGATCTTCTCGCCCGGAAGCTAAAGGAAATGGTCCCGGTGGAAGCCCGCAATTGGTGTACCCCAAAAACAAGCCTCCTGGAAGGGCAACCTTACGAAGAGATCGTCAGCTATGCTGAGTCAAAAGACATCGACATGATTGTGCTGGGGGTAAGGGGGCACGGATTGGTCAAAACCCTGTTTCTGGGATCAACCACGGATCGTGTGGTTCGCAAATCCCCGTGCCCGGTTCTTTCGGTGAGTTTGAAAGTGCAAAGTGAGTAGCCATTGATCCAGACTCCTTACATTAGAGTGGTCACCCACCAATTTACCGTCGGCAACCCTCATTATGCGCTTTGCGTAGCCGGCACACTCCGGACTGTGGGTTACCATGACGACGGTCATTCCCGTTTGGTTAAGCTTTTTGAGCAATTCCATTATTTCCCGGCTGGTTTTGGTGTCAAGATTACCGGTGGGTTCATCAGCCAGCAAAATCGGCGGTTCATTAACGATGGCTCGGGCAATTGCGACGCGCTCCTTTTCACCGCCTGAAATCTGATTCGGAAGGCGGTGGGCTTTGTCCAGCAGCCCGACTTGGCTCAATGCTTCCTGGGCCATTTCCAGCTTATGATTTTTGCCGGCCTTCATGACGGCCAACGGCAGCATGGTATTTTCGATAACCGTCAAATAGGAGACGAGATGAAAGCTTTGG
Organism: Desulfosarcina sp.; assembly: GCA_029288035.1. Classification (GTDB taxonomy): domain Bacteria; phylum Desulfobacterota; class Desulfobacteria; order Desulfobacterales; family JAFDCJ01; genus JAFDCJ01. Next base: position 4,128 of record JARFPZ010000648.1, on the reverse strand, counting down.
AAAATAAACCCCAGAAACTCTCTGCGAAAATCAGCCCGTTGCTCCTGACCCAGGCTGTAGATGTCGATATCGTCGACGATGAATCGGCCGAATGTCGGGGCATTCATGGCACCCATCATACCCAGCAGGGTGGATTTGCCGGAACCGGATTCGCCCATGATTCCAATGAACGCCCCCTCCTCAATTTGAAAACTGATGTCGTCAGCCGCGATAACAGCGGCATCGCCGTTGCCGTATTTTTTGGTCAAACCTTCAGCTACGATATAACTCATTATTTACCTCACTGGGTTAGTTTCGGATTTCGAATTTTTCACCCATCCCTAACCCGGATAAGCTGGAATTGGTACTTGTGATTTGCTGAAACCTTCAGTCACTATCATGTTGTCAGAAAAACCTCGCAAAGGGCCTAAAGTGCCCGCAGGGCGTCGTTCGGATCCAGTCGGGCAGCCATAAACGCGGGATAAGCACTTGAGATCAAACCCACCGCCAGCGCAATCATAACAGCACTGCCGGCCAGCTCAAAACTAAAGGGAAGATTTCCGGAATGACTCTCACTAAACAGATTAAGGGCTGCTTTGGTGGCACCAAACCCCAGAAAGTAGCCCGTGATGCCCGCCAGTCCCGACAGGATGGCGGCTTCCATAAACACAATTTTTATAATATGGCGCTTGCGAAAGCCAATGGCTCGGAAGATGCCGATCTCATCGGTGCGTTCTCTGACACTGCCCATCATCGTCACCAGCACAACCATGCTGCCGATAAACAGAATAACGCCCGATATGCCGTAGGAAAATTTTTTAAACTGGGCCAATGTTTCCATGCGGCTCTTGACGACCTGTTGGATGGCCATCACCTTGGCACCGGGAAGGGCATCGGAGATCTGCTTGACCATGGCTTCGATGGGGCAGTCTTTGCACAGGGCCGCCACTTCCGCCATGGAAACACGTCCGGTTTTACCAAAAATCGCTTGAGCGGTAGCAAGGCGGGTAAATATTAGTTGATCGTCCTGGGAGCCCGTGGTTTTGAGGATACCGGACACCACCAGATCTTTGTTGTTTACTTTCAACCGGTTTCCGATCTCCATCTTGAGAACCCGCGCGGCTTCGGCACCCAAAATAACCGCATCTTCGCCCGGCAGGACGCCTTCAACCTTCCACCATGGTTTTAAAATTCCGGCTGACTGGAAATTAACACCGGCCATGAGTACTTTATGAGAGTCCACACGGGCGACCCCCAGGACGAGCGGCCCTAAGGCCGCTATATTTTTTGAATTTTTTATGCTTGAAACTTGCTCCAGGTCTTTTTCGCGAATTTCTTCCATTTCAAAAGACACGCCGCCGAGAGAAAGGCCACCGTAGGTTAGATTAAGATTCTCCGTTTTGGGAACAATCAGGATGTTGGCGCCGTATTTTTCAAGTTTGTGATTGATGTCGGCAGTCATGGCTCCGACATAGCTGATGATCCCGATAACCGTGGCTACACCCAGCACGATTCCGGCAAGTACGAACGCCGCCTTGCCCTTGCGCCGCAGTAAGTTTCTTAAGACAATAATTTTTAGGGTCATTTTAAGCTATACCTTTCCTTTAAAATCAAAATATTGTCTACCTTCAAGGATATCCTTTATTTTGATAACCAATTTATCATTTTCCAGATTCCGGTTTAAGGGCGCCGGATTGCAGCCGCCCTTGACCTCGTTTACCAGAACGGAGGCAAACCTGCGGCCGCAATTGCGGCAAACCATGTGATCGCCTTCTTGATAATAGCCCTTGCCGGCCGGCCAACAAACATCGCAGGCATCAAATGCGGCCCGGATGATCCCATCTGAGCTTTTCAGAATGAAATAGCGAATGGTATGCTTGCCGTCCGCATGTTCAAAATGATGTGCTTTGCCGTCCTCAAACAGACTGGCGGGAAACGAAACCGACGTGCTGCCGGCAGCCGCCGGGGCGGAGGCGATTGCCGATGGATTGCCGTCACTTTGGTTCAAGTACATAAGGGCCGCCGCAGCGGCAATGAGAATCACAACCAAGATTCCGCCAAATAACGGCATGCGACTTTTTTTCGCGGTTCCAAGAACGGCGGCTTTTTTGGCTGCAATTTTATCCTGATTACGTTTATCTCTTTGCTTAGACATAGCAATAAATCCTTTATGTTGGGTAAGCGTTAGGTCGCAAGACCGCAACTCTCGAAATGGAAATCAACGATCGGGTTGCCCTCGTGCGAGAGCGCGCTTGCGACAATTTTTCTTCGCCTGCGGCAGATCCGGATCGGGTAAGACGAATCCAGTTAATCTAATTTTGACACAGATCTTGTCTGATGGATTTCAAATCGTTGAGCCAAGACTGACAAACGTCAGCCGCACGGTGAGTATCAAATGATAAACGATGAGTTTTGAAGGTATATGGGTGCGGTTGGGGAATTCTTACATACAGTTTGATAATGGTAACCGGCTCTTGACGCATGCCTGTCGATAAGAGAATCGGTATTTGTGCCTGTCGACACAACCGTATTGGGCTGGCTAGCGTCAGGGGAGAATAAAATAAAATTTGGCGGCTGGGTGGATTGACCGGTTTCTATATCACAAGGAATCATGGGATTCCCATTACAGAAACCAGTTGATGGATTTACCCGCATTTCTTTGGAATGGTGCATGTCCATCGTGCTGCGGTGACAACAGCAACTTTCACCGCAGCCCAGCTCTGCGTAGGCGCCTGCAACAAACAAACTCGTTCCCAAAATCAGGGTCAACGCCACGCATGTGGCTTTCGATATGAACAATCCGATTCCGGTGGCATCCTTTTTCATAGTGTTTTAGTATACATAATATCAATTTGACGTGTCAATAGAAATAATTGCATAATCCTTGGGGACCCCGAGGGCTCTTTACAAGACTACGGATCATATATATATTTACGAAAATTTAATATTGAACAGAAAGGATCGAAAATGAGCTACGATTTCAATGCGGATGATGTGCTGGCAATGGCTGAACAGATGGAAATAAACGGCGGCAAATTTTATCGACTGGCCGCGGACAGTACCAGTGATACCGCCAACAAAGAGTTCTTATCGGAACTTGCGGCAATGGAAGATGAACATGAAAAAATCTTTAAAGCCATGCGGGCGGAATTATCTGAGAAAGAAAAAGAATCCACCGTTTTTGATCCCAATGGCGAAGCCGGGATGTACCTGCGCGCACTTGCAGACACCCGTGTCTTTTTTGAAAAAGAGATCGATGTCACATCCATGAAAGCCATTCTCACATCCGCCATCACGGCTGAGAAAGACTCCATCGTGTTTTATCTGGGTATGAAAGAAGCGGTCGCGGAAGGCCTCGGGAAGGGCCGCATCGATCATATTATTAAAGAGGAAATGGGTCACATCAAGCTGCTCAGCGGCAAATTGACGGCATGCAAATAGTACAGACCTGGTCATTTCGTTTATAATTGGGCCATAATGTTCGGACTAATACGCTGCATCAGTCATTGACCAAGATGCTGGATACTGGATTCTTGATACTGGATAAACGAGGTATTCTGATGATTTTATAAATAGAAGAAAAGCAAAGCGACTCCTTTTTCCGGCATCCAGTAACCAGTATCCTGAATGTTTAATTTTCATGAAATCGTCTTATATTGAAGGTTGATCGGTATTCACCATTCCACGGTTGGGGCCAGAACGCAGGTATTGAAAAATACCCCTAATTTCATTAAGATTCAGAAATCCCGAGACGATATTTTTTTGTATTCAGCCAGTTCTTCCAGACCGCGACGATCGAGCAAGGTTATTATTTTGCCGTCGACGCTGATTAAATTCTTGCCGGAAAGCTTGGCAAACATTCGGGACAAGGTTTCCGGAATGGTACCCAGCGTGCTGGCAAGCTGACCCTTGGAAATTTTTAAGATGACCACGTTGCCCTGGTTCTGTTCGTCGGCATGGCGCAGAAGATAGAACGCCAGTCTGGCCGGCATCTCTTTAAGAGAGAGGTTTTCGATTTGAACGGCAAACTGGCGAAGCTTTGTAGACATCACTGCCAGCATGTTCAGGGCCAGCGAGGGGTTGGCCGAGATCAAATTAACAATTGAAACTCTGAGGAAAAACAACACGCGGGTTTTTTCAATCGCCTGG
>JARFPZ010000608.1 GCA_029288035.1 Desulfosarcina sp. | reverse complement strand
TCGGTCAACGAAGATGTCGGTAAGGCCGCCCTGCTCACCGATGCGATGGAAGAAGTCGATGTGTGTGAGCGGTCACTGACCGCCGGGGATGCGCCGGATAATGTGGCACCCATTTATGAGGCTGAGGTGGTGTTTGCCAACACGGCCAAGCACACCGTCTATGGCCCGGGCAATGGCTGGCGGGCCGGCAAAATCATCAAGATGGCCCAAAGCATTGTGGGTGGGGAAGAAAATCTCAGAGATCGTCCCATATGCACCATCAACTGTTCTCCCACCAGTCCCCTCACCCTGGATGAAAACTGTTGTACCGGTGTGATGACAAGCGCCCGGGCAGGGGTACCGTGTAACCTGATTTCCATGGTAATGGCCGGCGCTTCAGGCCCGATTACCCTTTCGGGCTCCCTGGTGGTGCACAACTGCGAGATACTCGGAGCAATTGTACTGCATCAGTTGACCTGTAAGGGCGCGCCGGTGATCTACGGGTGTTCGTCGCTCAGCTTTGATCTGAGATTGACGACGACACCGGTGGGCGCGCCGGAGTGCGGTATGCTTAATGCGGGCGCACCCAGGTTGGCGCAAAAATACATGCTGCCGAGTTTTGCCGCCGGTGGCTAGGCTGACAGCAAAGTGCCTGATGCTCAGGCAGGTCATGAAAAGACATTGACCGGGATGTGCGCAGCCATGGCGGGAGCAAATCTGATTTACGGCGCAGGGATGCTGGATTCAGGTTTGATCTTCAGCTACGCCCAGCTGGTCATCGACAATGACATCTTTAAAATGATTCGCAAAGTCATGCAGGGTATGCATGTGGATGATGAAAATCTTGCAGTGGATATCATCAAATCGGTAGGACCAGGTGGTGATTTCCTGATGCAGGATCATACCATGAAATATATGCGAACCCTTCCATCAGTACCCAATTTAATAGAAAGGAACAACCGGGAAAACTGGCTGGCATCCGGTGGAAAAGGACTTTCAGAACGGGCAGCAGAACGGGCCGCTGAAATTCTGGCGGATCATAAACCCCTCCCTTTAAGCGATGAGGCAAAATCCGCCCTGCGCGGTATCGTGGAAGAATCTGATGCAGAAATGGAAGCAATGAAAAAGAAACGCTAGTACGAACGTTTTAAAACGCGGCCACAATACCGAACAGGGGTACTTGGCCGGGGAAAGGAGAATGATTATGAAAACCTTGGAAAAGCTTGAACGCATGTTCAGGGAAGGTAAGATCACGCGGCGTGAGTTTTTGGCAAAGGCATCTGCGTTTGGAATTGCAACTGTGATGTCTACGGCGATTTTAGGATCCAAGGCCAATGCGGCCGCCCCCAAAAAAGGAGGTCGACTCAGAATCGGTATGCAAGGGGGGTCCACTTCGGACACCATGGATCCGGCCAAATTTAACGATATCTACCAGCAGATGACGACGATGGGATTTTTGCGTAATCCTTTGGTTGAAATCGACAACCAGGGCAATGCCGTTCCCGATTTGGCAGAGAGTTTTGAAGCCAAGCCGGACGCCAAGACCTGGGTATTTGATCTGCGGAAAGGGGCTGAGTTTCACAATGGTAAAAACGTAGACGCTGACGACGTTATTTTTTCAATTAAACGCCACCAGGACGAGGAATTGGCTTCCCAAATCAGGACCCTCGTGAAACCCATCAAGGCGTTCAAAAAAGACGGTCCGAACCGGGTGATATTTGAATTGGAAGGGGCGAATGCCGACTTTCCTTATATTCTGGCCGAAACCCGTACACCGATTGTCCCTGCCGGTACAACCAATTTTGAAGACGTCATGGGCACCGGCGGATATCAACTGACCAGCTATGAGCCGGGCGTTCGCACTTTGGCCAAACGCTTTCCCAACTATTACAAGGATGATCGCGCCCATTTCGACGAAATCGAAGTCATCATCATGCCCGACGTCAATGCCCGAACCGTGGCACTAAAAACCGGGCAGGTCGATGTGATCAACCGGCCGGACCGTAAAACCGCCCATCTCCTGGGGCGGGCTCCAAAATTACAACTGGTCAACGTGCCGGGTGGCCTCCTATACACGTTTCCGATGCTTTGCGACACGCCACCCTATGACAATGTAGACGTCCGGTTGGCGTTGAAGTATTCAGTGGACCGCAAGAAGTTGTTAGATACGGTTCTGCGGGGCTACGGCGTTTTGGGTAACGACCATCCCATCGCCCCTATTGTGAAATTCAGCGCCACTGATTTGCCGCAACGGGACTATGACCCGGATAAAGCGCGCTTCCATCTCAAAAAGGCCGGCCTTGAAGGGCAAACCTTCAAACTGCACACCGCAGATGCCGCATTCGCAGGGGCGGTCGATGCATCTATGCTATGGCAAGGCCAAGCCAAGAAGGCGGGCATTGATGTAGAAGTTGTGAGGGAACCGGTGGATGGCTACTGGGACAATGTCTGGAACAAAAAAGGCTGGAGTGCCTGCTTCTGGTTCGCCCGGGTGACTGCCGATTGGATGTTCACCATGGCCTATGCGGCCGATGCGCCCGCCAACGACATGCACTGGAAGCATGAAAGGTTTAACAAACTGCTGGTCGAAGCCCGCGGCGAACTCGATCAGAAAAAGAGAAAAGAAATGTACCACGAAATGCAGCAGATTGTGCGAGATGAGGGCGGCGTCATTATTCCTATCATCGCCAATATGCTTGACGCGGCCAGTACTAAGGTGAAGTTCGATAAGCCTGCCGGAAATCAGGAACTGGATGGTTTGAGAATTTGTGAGCGTTGGTGGTTTGCCTAATTCAGGTAACTGACTGACAAGACTTCCTTGAAACACCGATTGTCCCTTCGACGGGCTCAGAGCCAAAGAAAATAATAGGCTTACGAGATTTAAGCGTAAGCCTATTTTTTTATTGGCTGACTGATACAGTAGCTGCTCTATCCCCCGATCCAAAGTTTACCATCTCTTATAGACCGCAGTTATTCAACAAACTTAATATTTCGGGTTGCACGATCGACTTGAACCAACCGGACTATTGATAGTTGTTCCTTAAACTGCCGTGCCCACCAATTAGAGTTTTGTAAGTTAAATTCCATGAGTTATTGAAAAAAAGATACGGCTAAAATTCCGGAGAAAACAACCGATTTTATATTAAATAATATAAATAAATTAAGCCATTTTTCCAAATAGCGGGCTCAGCCGTTCATAAAGCTCCCGATAGTGGGCGAAACGCTCGTCATAGACCCCATTATGTTTCGGGTTCGGCAAAATGAGCGAGCCGCTAT
>JARFPZ010000557.1 GCA_029288035.1 Desulfosarcina sp. | reverse complement strand
TTCCACAGGCTTTGGCCGCCGTGGCAGGCAGCGGTCATGGCACGGGCAATCCGCAGAAAATGCTCAAAGAATTTGCTGGCCGTGTCCTGGTAGACCGGATTGTATTTGGCCAGCTCCAGGGACATTCTTAGCATGACCAGGCAATAAAATCCCATCCAGGAGGTGCCGTCGGACTGATCGATATGCCCACCGGTGGGCAGCGGGGCGCTGCGGTCGAATACGCTGATGTTGTCCAGGCCCAGAAATCCTCCCTGGAACACATTGTTGCCGTCAGCGTCCTTCCGGTTGACCCACCAGGTAAAATTCAACAGCAGTTTATGAAAAATGCCTTCAAGAAAGGCCCGGTCGGCCTGCCCTTGCTGCTTGGCGTCGATTTTATACACCCGCCAGGCCGCCCAGGCATGCACCGGTGGGTTGACATCGCCAAATTTCCATTCATAGGCCGGCAAAGCGCCGTTGGGGTGCATGTACCATTCACGGGCCATCAGATCCAGCTGCCTTTTGGCAAAATCAGCATCCACGATGGCCAGCGGAATGCAGTGAAACGCCAGGTCCCAGGCCGCATACCACGGGTATTCCCATTTGTCGGGCATGGAGATGATATCAAAGTTGTTGAGATGCTCCCATTCACTGTTACGCCCGTGGCGACGCTGCTCCGGAACCGGCGGCATGCCGGGATCACCCTGGAGCCATTGCTCGATGTTGTAGTAGAAAAATTGCTTCGTCCACATCATTCCCGCCAAAGCTTGTCGTTGTATTCGCCTTTCATCTTCACTCAAGCCCGGCTTTTGAATGGAAACATAAAATTCATCTGCTTCGGCTAGACGTTTTTCAAAAACTGTATGGAATTCGGCAAAGGGCCTCTCGTGGGTTGTGTTGGTCAACCGCAGCCGAATGGTACGCGACTTACCCGGATCGATAACGCCGTTAAAAAGTGCTGCAACCTTGGTGCCTTCCCGTGCCGGATTTATGGCGTCTTTGTCACCATTAACCAGGTAGCGATGAAAGGCATCTTTGACATACGGATTGCCGTTGGGAGAATCGCCAATTCGCGCAAGGTTGGTTTCATTCTCGGTAAACAGCAAGTCATCAGCGTTTTCCGCATACAGGAAGTAGGTTCCGGACGTCGGATGGTTGATCTCAACTGCAGAAAGGTTTGAAGTTCCCTGGTTTTCTTTTAAATGTGGTTTACCGGAAACATCGTTCATGGGGCCGTTTTCATAGCCCCAGGACCAGGTATTGCGAAACCATAGGCTGGGCAACAGGACACAATCGGCGGCTTCCGGGCCGCGATTGGTCACCGTGATCCTGGCCAAAATATCGTCCGGCGCCCCTTTGGCATATTCAACCAAGACATCAAAGTAACGGTTGGCCTCAAATATGCCGGTGTCCAGCAGCTCATACTCGAAATCCATAAATCCCCGATGCCGGTTCTCCGACACAAGATCGGCATACGGGAACTTTGCTTGAGGATATTTATAAAGCATCTTCATGTAACTGTGGGTCGGCGTGCTGTCGAGGTAGAAATAGTATTCCTTGACATCCTCACCGTGATTTCCCTCGGACCCGGTCAGACCGAACATGCGCTCCTTTAGGATCGGATCATTTCCGTTCCACAGCGCCAGCGCAAAACAGATATACTGATAGCGGTCCGAGATCCCGCCGATGCCGTCCTCTCCCCAGCGATAAGCACGGCTGCGGGCGTGATCGTGGGGGAAGTAATCCCAGGCACTGCCGTCGGCACTGTAGTCTTCACGAACGGTCCCCCAGGATCTTTCGCTTAGATAAGGTCCCCATTTTTTCCAATTGGCTTTACGATTGCGGTATTCGGCAAGTCGTTGATGTTCTATTGTAATGTTCATAATGGTGCTCCTTTATTAATGCCTTGATAAGTACTTTTCGCTATTTAATGGGCACGTTTAGGACGTGTTCCATGATTTGATCTCCTATATTTTTAAGTCAGTGAATCTACTTCGATCATTATTGACAATAGATTGAGTTTCGCTGATTTTTTTCATCGTAACTATAAAAGTAGTTTGGATTTTTCAGCAACATTATAGCCGCTTTTTGTTATTGCAAATGATAGATTATTATAGGCTTGATGATAGCTAAAAACCCCATATCAAATAGATGGTGAATTATCCACCTTCCAATAGATCTCATATTGTCGGTAAAGGGCTGTAGTACCTTACAAATTATTCATCGAGCGATGCTGTTTACGCTGGTGGCAGTTGTTTTGTACATGCGACTTTCAACCTTCAATAACCTTTTTGGCTATCTCGAGTTCGCTTTTATGCCCCCGAGGGTAAAGTGTTTCAACTTTTTAAGATTTACCCGCGTCAAGATATATCGTCGACTGAGGAAGTCTTGGATCTGACTATAGGAATTGGTGTGGACGGATCAAATTCTTATTTGCTTAATTACAGATCCTCATTAAGACTTGATTCCGATCACTAAAACTCGTTCATTTTTTATTCGGTCTCTTTCTCATCATGGCAACAAAACCAACTATGCTGAGAAATAGAAAAATTTGGATATCAGACTCAGGGATGATAGTCAAATTCATGGTCCAGTTTAAATTGAAAAGGTTGAAAATATCCTCTATAAAAAATGCTCCCACTATCATCGAAAGCACAAAGGTTGATACTATCGGAACGAAAAAAACTAAAAACTTTTTCATT
>JARFPZ010000425.1 GCA_029288035.1 Desulfosarcina sp. | reverse complement strand
ACGGTGTCCGGATCGCCGGCCTCCCATTTTTGAAGCAATTGCTGAATTTCATCCTCCAAGGACGCGTCGTTTTCAGCTTCTCGGGCATAACGCACGTAGTATTTTCCAACAAAGTGATCGCCCTTTTCATTTTCCGTTGCCGGCGTCGTTTCATTTCCCCAGCGCTGCCAGGCCAGCATGCTTTTGCAGATATGAACACCGCGGTCGTTTACCAGATTTGCCCGGACGACCCAGTGGCCGGTGGCCTGGTACATGTTGGCAACTGCCATGCCCAGCGCACCGTTGCGCAGATGTCCCAGGTGCAGCGGCTTGTTGGTGTTCGGCGCCAGATACTCCACCATTGCGCGGCGGCCCTGACCCATGTCGGATGAACCGTAGGCCGATCCTCGACGAATGATATAATTACAAACATCACCAAACAATAGATTACCGTTAATTTGCAGGTTGATATAAGGGCCGACGGCACGGACGTCTGCAATGACTTCATCAGGCTCGAGGTGGCCAACTATAGTTGCAGCCAACTCAGCCGGAGATTTACGAAACTGTTTGGCCAAGGAGAAACATCCCACCGCAAAATGACCCATTTCGATATTGGGCGGGAATCCGATTTCCAATTCTTCCGGCAACTGACCGTAGGCTTTTTTCGTGGCCGATCCAATCTTATTAACAAGGATTTTTTTTAGTTTTTCGACAGGCATTGAAAGTTCCTTTTCGAACACTGTTGAGCTTTTTCAATAAAATCTAAAATATGACAGATAAATATCATCCAATCAAGGAGAATCCTTACCACAACATAATGTGGTTATTCGGTACTTGACACACAATAATTATTTTGTCATAGTTACCAGTTGACATTCATATTCATCTCTTATCTTTTTCTATTACATCCGCCTTCCAAAAGAGATGACAGGCAGCACTAAGGTAAATCCAATCTAAAAAAACGATCAGGAGAAAAAAATGGAGAAGTACGCCGAACAAACCCAGCAGGAATTCGAGGGATGGGAAGAATTTTTCACCAAACCCGTAGATGTAAAAGTGGAGAGTTTCAAGAGGAAGGAACGCATATATGATGTCATCTACGCTCAGCAGTTTGACAGGCCGTTTCTGGATTATCTTTGCAGCCTCGCCGATTCGATCCGATTGCTGGCTAAAACCAAAGTGGGACAGAGTAAACTCCGGCATCTGTTGCCCCACAAACGGGCCATGCTTTACTTTGTTCAGCCGTCAACCCGTACGTTTCTGTCATTTCAAAACGCCTGTCATATTCTGGGGTTAACCACCTCCGAGATCCGGGGGACCTCAACCAGTTCCGAAGTTAAAGGTGAGTCGCCGGAAGATACCATCCGTACCTTCGCCAGTTATGTCGATCTGATTATCTCGAGACATCCGGAAGCAGGCTTCGCTGAAAAAACCGCCTGGGTCTTGAACCAAACCGAGCATCCGGTGCCGGTATTAAACGGTGGCTCAGGGCCCGATCAGCACCCCACCCAGGCGCTGCTGGATATTTATACCCTGGAACGAGAGTTCAGGACCATCGGCGGCTTGGACGGTAAGAAAATTGCGATGGTCGGTGATTTAAAACGCGGCCGGACCGTGCGCTCTTTAAGCTATCTGATGAAAAATTATAAAGATATTGAACTGATCTATGTTTCACCGGAAGTATTCAGAATGAAAGAAGATATTAAAGAGTTCCTAAATAAGCACGACATCCGTTTTAAAGAAACCGAAGATTTCGAAAGCATCATGCCTGAAGTTGACGCCATCTACATGACCAGGATTCAAAATGAGTACGCCTCGGACTCAACCAGCGAAGCCGAAACTTTTCCGGAGTTTCATCTTAAAACGAACCATATGTCCATGATCCAAACCCATTGCGCGATCCTGCACCCGCTGCCACGACGCTACGAAATTGATGTCAGAATCGATAAAGACCCGCGGGCGGCATACTGGCGTCAGGAGCGCTGCGGCATGTGGATCAGAGCGGCTTTAATTTCCTATATTTTCCGGGTGGATGGGCAAATAATGGATGAGTTGTCCTGATATGATAACGGTTAAAAGGTTCAAGTTAATAAAAAGGAGATCCAGTTATGGCGGCAGAAGGGAAAACGATTGTGAATTCGTGGAACGAATGGGATCCGCTGAAACATGTTATCGTCGGGGTTGCCGACGGTTGTATGATCCCGCCTCCGGAGCCGGCGGTGGAGTGTAAAGTGCCCTTAGACAGCGACATGAAGGGCAAATGGGGACCGAGGCCGCAGGACTCGGTGGACAAGGCCAACCTTCAACTTGACAATTTAGCCGATATTCTCAGGAAAAGGGGGATTCGCGTGGATCGGCCGACGCCACTCGATTTCAGCGCGCCGGTCAAGACCCCGGACTTCGAAACCCAGTCCATGTTCGGCTGCATGCCGCCCAGAGACGTGATTGCAACCGTGGGCAGGGAAATGGTTGAAGCCACCATGTCCTACCGTTGTCGCTGGTTTGAATACCTGTGCTATCGCCCGCTGCTGGAGCAGTATTTCAAAGAGGATCCCAACATGCGCTGGGAGTCGGCACCTAAACCGCGTTTAACAGATGCGTCCTACAAGGAGGATTATTTAAGCCGGGTAATGACCATCGACGATCGGCTGAAATTGACGGCTGCCAAAGATTTTGTGACCACCGAAGTCGAGCCCCTTTTTGATGCCGCTGAACTGGCACGAATGGGTAAAGATATCGTTGTGCAGCATGGGTTTACCGCTAATCTGGCCGGCATCGACTGGTTGCGGCGCCATTTCCCGGATTTGCGGATCCATCGCATGAATTTTCCGGGAGATCCTTACCCGATTCACATCGACTGCACGTTTGTACCGCTACGGCCGGGTCTGCTTTTGAACAACCCGAACCGCAACGTTCGGCCAGAGCACCGCAAGCTTTTCGAAATCAACGGCTGGGAAATCGTGCAAGCTGCCAAGCCGGCCCACGAGAATCCGCCACCGCTGTGTTACTCGAGTGTTTGGCTTTCCATGAATGTTCTGGTACTGGATCCAAAAACCGTCTGTGTCGAAGCCAGCGAAGTCCACCAGCAGGAGCAGTTGGACAAGCTCGGTTTTGAAATTGTGCCGGTACCATTCAGGGATGCCTATCCGTTCGGTGGCGGTCTACACTGTTCGACCACTGATGTGCACCGCGAGGGAACCTGCGAGGATTATTTTCCAAAGCAGGTGGAAGGGTTTTAATCAGTTTAGGTAGATAAAAGATCTCGCAATTGTCCCGGACCGGTCTTTTCCAATTTTGCCAGAATCCGTTGAAAAATCATTGCCGTAGCGAGAGCGTCGCCCTCAGCTGTGTGGCGTTCATGTATCTGAATGCCGAAGTGCTTGGCCACCGCATCCAAATCTTGATCGCCTTTAAATCTGAGGGCATAGGATCTGAGATGTCCTGGGTAAAGAATTTTACGGCACAATAACATGGCGTCTATAACCAGATTCTGGAGGGGAAAGCCAAATCTTTGCTGCATACAGATGTTTAAAAAATTTAAATCAAACTTTACATGATAGCCGACCAGGATATCGGTTCCGAGATAACAGAGAAATTGATCAAATACTTCTTCTAACAATGGCGCCCGGGCCACCATTGACGGCACAATGCCGTGGATTCTAACAGCGGATGAGGGGATGGTCCGGTCCGGATTGACCAGTGAGTTGAAAGTATCTCCCAGCAGGATCCGGCCCTCAACAACCCGGTATGCTGCCAGGCTGACGACATGGTCGCGGGTCAGGCTGAGGCCGGTGGTCTCCAAATCGAGGACTACGAAACGCAGGTTTTTTACCCTTTGCTTAAGGCTTAAATGATCCAGGGCTTGTAGATTGGTTTCGGCGAGGGGCGGAAGCTCGAATTTTTGCAGCCGGTTCTTAATCCAGCGATTGCGTAAGCGGGCTATGGTGAAATCGAGCATTAGACCTCTATAACCTTGGTCTGGAATCGATACTCTATGGTTTCCTGCAGCCGGCGCACGACTCCAAAACTCTCCTTCAACATCTTACGCTGGAGGCTGTTCAAACTCGCCGGGTCAAGAAAATTATCCGGTTCTTCGCCCTTGGCGAGGGCATCCAGGTGCCGACTGATCTGCAGATAGACGATAAACTCGTAGGCCTCTTGTAGATCGGCATGGAAACTATCATCGATGACGCCCTTCCGGTTGATCGCCGATAAACGCTCAAAGGTATTTTGAGTCTTGATCCCCAGGTCCAAACTGAGTACGCGTGCGGCATCCACCACCGGCGTCAAGCCCCTCATTTTCAGATCAATCTTATTTTTGTGTTCACCGGTTTTTTCGACGACAAATCGTTTGAGCAGACTTAGCGGTGGACGATTATTAAGGGCAATTTTAGCCATAAAGCGGATAAATAACCGGTTATTTCGAATCGTCCTGAGCACCTGCTCCTGTAGTAGGTATGGAAATTCGCTGCCAGCATATATCGGGCGAAAATCAAAAAAAATCGACGCCATCAGCAGCGTGTGCGGGTCGGGCTCGGTAATCCATTCCAAAAACGTGGTCTGCCATCTTTCTTCCGGCTGACACCATTGGGCATTGGAGGCCATAACGCCCCCCGAGCATCTTGGAATGCCGGAACGATCCAGGCTGTCCACCACCCGCTCTGAAAATTTCAAAAACCAGCGACTGGCTTCGGCTTCATCCCGATCAGACGCAGTTGAATAAAACAAGGCATTGTCCTGATCGGTATGCAGGGTCTGTTCTTTGCGCCCCTCACTGCCGAAGGCCAGCCAGCCGTAAGTTCCGGGCGGCCCACCATGCCCCTCACTTTCCATCTCATGCTCAACCAGCTTGAGGATCCGAAGGGCGAGGCGATCGTTAAGTTCGGTGACCAGTGAAACCAGCTGCTTGACCGGACCTCCCTGCCGTAACAGCATCTCAAGAACACTGTCGATTTTGGGACGCAAGTTTACGAGAGTGCTCAACGAGGCAGCACGTTCGATTTCGCGGATAACCTGAAGAGGGGAGCTTCCGGTTTCCATCTGCAGATCGTGTTCACTGATAATACCGACCATGCGATCGGCTTCCATCACCACCAGGAGTTGGATACCATGACGGCTCATTGCCAGAAGCGCATCGAAGCTATATGTGTCGGCAGTGATGGTCTGCACCGGTCGGCTCATGATCGCGGTGACCGACACTTCCGGGCTGAGCCCGGCCGCCAGCACCTTGGTACGCAAATCGTTGTCCGTCACAATTCCCAGCGGGTGTAAACTGTTTCCGGAGACCACAATGGAGCTAACGCGACGCTGAGCCATCAACTGGGCGGCTGTTTGCACAGAAACGCCCGGTGCACAGGTTAGCACATTTTTGCTCATCAGATCGGCAACGCGCTTGCCGGTCAGAAACACATCCAGGTGAACGGACCTCTCCCCGAACAGCCGGGGTTGCCGGCAAGCGGCTGAATCGCGCACCGCCTGTATCGTGCGGGCCAACGATGCGCCGAAGTAGCGCTGGAACACCTGATATTTTTGAACCAGCTGCTGCAGTTCCGCCGCCGGAAGTGTCAACGTGATGAGGTCCTGTTGAGCGATGATGTCAAACATGGCCGGTTTTTTCTGCAGAAGGCTTGTCCCGCCAAAGTAGTCACCCTCGCCGCGGACATCCACGAGCATTTTTTGCCCGCGCTCGTCGGTCAGATAAATCCCGGCGGAACCTTGCTGGATAACATGCAGGTGCTGAAAAGGAGGGGCCCCCTTGTTGACGATATGTTGGCCGTTGGGGAAAAAAGCGATTTCCATCCGTGAAACCAGCGTCTCCAATTCTCGGCCAGCCAGGGTGTCAAAAGGTGTCACGCTGCGCATGAATTCCAGCAGGCGCAAAGATGCGGCATTGAATTGAGATTCGTTCTGATTCTGAGACGCCATTTTTCTACTTTTCACATGCCGATTTTCTGACTAAATGTGTCAAACAATTTCGATTGGGTATTGCAATCAATGGGTGTTTTGAGTTTTCAGTGTTCAGGGGTTCAGTACAGGGAACATCGCCTTTGCTCGTAGAAACTTCGTATGAGAATCGCGCCTAGCCGGGACCGCGAACAGATTGAACATCGAACACGCGAACGCCCAAGATCGAACGTTGAATATTGATAACGCTGCGCTTTTGCTCTGGTTTTTTTTAATCGACAGAATATATTATTCGATGTTGGACGTTCATTTTTTTAGTTAATCCCATATACAAAACAAGATTAAGTCAGAGAGGCGCATCATTCCTTACTTCCGGTCGGTTTTGATAGCTGCTTTAGAATGCCTTCGAGCTTTTCCAGCTCTCTTCCGTATCCTGCCCAGTCCCCTTCCCGCAGATACTCTTTGGCCTTCGTGTAGTATTTCAGGGCCTGGGTACCGAGATCGGAGATTTCTTCCGTTACGGTCGCAATAGGAGATGCCGCTTTTCTAAGGGTTAACTCACCTGCCAGGACTCGATTCAGCGCCATGTCAAGTCTTCTCTCCATGACCACCCGGTTGCCCAGGGCCACAATCACCCGTTTTAGCTCCGGCAGCGAGGCTGTCGTCGTGCTGCCCTTTCTGGCAGGCCTTGCTTCCTGTTGCCGCTGCTGCTGGGGCTTGACACCGGATTGGGATTGGGGCACCGGAACAGGCCGTTGGGCCTCCTGTTTGGCTTCCAGATAAATCGGCTCTACGTAAATAAACGCATCACTCATCGGAATCGCCAGCAGGTTGCCCCGGATGACCCGGGACCCGCGCTGGTCCCACAGGCTGAGCTCACGGGAGATCTCCGTTTGTTGATCGATCCGGGCTTCAATCTGCATGGGACCATACACCAGCTGGTCCTTGGGCAGTTTATAAACGATGAGATTGCCGTAGTTCGGCAAATCGCTTCTGGCTGCCAGCCAACCGATCATGTTGTCCTTTTTAGACGGGGTGTAGGGGAGCATCAGGAGAAACTCCTCTTTTTCTTCTTGCGGAAGCTTTATGATAATATAATAAGGCTTCATCATCTGCCGGTTGTCGCCATAAATTTCATCCGGCGGTTCCCAGAGATCTTCCTGATTGTAAAATACCTGAATGTCCTGCATGTGGTACCGAGCGTAGGTTTGCACCTGAATATCAAACTTGTCGACGGGATAGCGCAGGTGCTTTTTTAAGTCCGCCGGCATTTCGGCCAGGGGTTTGAAAAGGTCCGGATATACTTGGGCGTAAGTCCTGAGAATGGGATCCTGCTCATCGATCGTGTAGTAGCTGACATCTCCGTCATAGGCATCGATGATTACCTTGACGGAATTGCGGATATAATTGAGCCCGATACTTCTGAATGGGTTTTTGGACCGTTTGGAATAGGGATACATGTTGGAAATTGTATAGGCATCCTGGATCCAGTAAAGCCTGCCCCCCGAAACCACCATATAGGGATCGGTATCATAGGCCAGAAAGGGTGCAATCGCTTTCACTCGCCGCTTGATCCGGCGGTTGAACATGATCCGGCTTTCAGGTGTCAAATAGGTCGTAAACAGTATTTGGGGGTCCTGAAATTCAATGGCAAACAGAAGTCTTTTCAGGAAAGAGTCGATGGCGACACCGCCCTTGCCCTGGTAGTCGGTGTAGACGTTCTTATCTCCCTTGGGATAATCAAATTCCTGGGCACTGGTTTTGACCAGAACGTATTCGTCGGTCTTTTCACCGTAATATATTCCCGGTCGATCAATCTTGAGGCCGATATCCACCACCGGGGGCAAGTCCTTTATCATAAGCTGCGGGAGACCTTCGCGGGTAACCTCATTGACGGGGCTCATGGCCAGACCATAACCATGGGTGAAGATCAGGTGCCGGTTGACCCAGGTGTCAGCCTGGGGCGGAAGCTGGTTGACGACCAGTTCCCGTGCGGCCAGCATGACCTGCCGGTAGGTGTCGTCGATCATGTAGCGATCCACATCCACATTGTTGAAATCATAATAAAGCCTAATGGCCTGAATCTGCCGGTAGGTTTGCAGCAGCGGGCGTTCATCCCAGACCCTGATGTTCTGGATGGTAACATCATGGCCTCTGATTTCCTCTGCGCTCAGCGCTTCATTGATCTCAAAATCGACCTCTTTAATATTGTTCAAATTATAGGCCTTGCGGGTAAACTCAATATTGTGGGCAATAAACGGGGATTCCTTAACCAGTTCATTGGGTTTGACCACAACTTGCTGAATCAGGACGGGAAGACCGTTGGCCAGGATCAGAATTGCTGCGACCCAGATCCCGCCGCTGATCAGGAGTAGTTTCAACTTGAGCCGAAACGCATTGTAAATCAGAAAAAGGCTCCATAACAAAGATATCACCATCAACGCCCTGTAGACGGGTATTCGAATGTGGACATCCGTATAGCTGGCGCCAAAGGCCGGTCCCTGGGTTGAGTACAGGAGCCCATAAGCCTTCAGATGGAAGCCTATGGCCACCAGAAGAACCATTATACCGGCAAGCACCAGGAGATGGTTGCTGACTTTTTCCGCGATCTTAACTTTGGGCAGAGAACTTGGCCGGTCATCCGCCAGCAGCACTTCCCCGATAATTTGGACCCCGCCGTCTTTTATATACCAGATAACCGTCACCAATCCGGCAAACAGCAGCATAATCAGCAACTGCTCCCGCATAAACAAATAAAAAGGCAGTGAAAAGACATAGAATCCGATGTCCTTGTTAAATATGGGATCATTGGTACCGAAAGGCTGCTGATTTATAAAGCTGAGAAGCATATTCCATTGTTCGGAAGCCCTTGCGGCAATAAAAAAACTGACTATCAGAATGGCGGCCAAAATAAGATTATCCAGGGTGGCGCCAGAGATCGGGAATCCGCCGATTTCGGTCGTTGGCCGTTGCTTGCCGGCGGGAATTAGGCGCTGGGCGATAAAAAGATTAACGGCCAGGATGACGATCATAAAAAACCAGATCGCCGCGACAAGCCCGAATTTTCCCACGATCATGGTCCAGAACACGGAGGCGAAATTCAGATTCTTGAACCACAGCCAGTTGGGATAAACAGCGATTACCGCCCCTACAAAAATAACTACCAGGATTGCCAATAAAATAAGTGACCGCTTTATATTCATAATTTTTAGCTCCGAAAAATTGACTCCGATTGCCTCAAAACTCAAATAGGTGTTATTTGTTACTGGTTAACGGTTTCGAAGCGGTGATCATAGAGCCTATTTCTATATTATGCAAGCGCCAAAATTCAGAACTATTGATGTGTCCTAAATCTGATGCAACAGAAGTGTCAGAAATAGCGCCAACAAGACTGAACTCGGGTGAATCGTTTTGAATTTTATTACTTATTTTTAGTATAATCTGCTGCATCTTGAATTTACGCTATTTTTTTTCTCAAAATTTTGTAGGTTCTTTGGGAATGCGGGCCTCACGAAAAGTATTTTCGATTGAGGTCAGGAGCCCTGAAATTAAGGATATGCCGGTTTGGCTGGACGCCTTTTTTTTTCTTTTTGCAGAATCAAAAAAAACGGTAACAGATCCGCCCCCGGAGGGGCGGACGGTTACCGTTTACCAGAACTTCTGTCGAAAGAATTCATCCCAATGAGAGGTTTATGCTCTGCCCGCCAACACGTCGGCATCATCCGGTACTTCGGTGATGACATGATGCTTGGGCGGATGGGATTTTTGGGTCATCAAACTGACCGGTATCATGACCAGCAACGACACCACCGGTGGAATCATGGTATCCAGACCGGCTAATTCCTCGGGAATCGTATAAAACAGATACAGGCGAAGAATAGAGCCGACAATAATGGCTGCCAGCGCCCCCGGCGTGTTGGCCTTTGACCAGTAAATGCCCAGGGTCAGCGGGACAACGCAGCCGGCAAATACGACGTCAAATGCCAGAACCAGCAGAATCCCCGGTTCGGGTTTGACAATGGCCAGAAAAATCGCAAAGGCCACCACCGGTATGGCCATGATCCGGCTGATGATCAGCAGTTTGCGGTCGGATATCACCTTGGCGGCATCCGATTTGTCAACGGCATTTCCTTCAGATGCTTTGCGCCGTGCCATTGGCATGAAGACGTTTCGTTGCAGCAGGTTTCGACCGATGACGG
>JARFPZ010000498.1 GCA_029288035.1 Desulfosarcina sp. | reverse complement strand
AGAAAAAGACGGAGAATGGTTTATCGCTTATTGTCCCGAAATTCCGGGTGCCAATGGTCAGGGAAAAACTGTCGAAAAAGCGAAGGAAAGCTTGGCCGCGGCGATATCATTGATTCTTGAAGACAGACGACAGGATGGATTACGCGGAATGCCTGAAGATGCCATCCATGATCAGGTGTTGGTTTCATGAAACGGCACACACTGCTTCGTCATCTCCGAAAAAATGGTTGTTATTTAAAGCGTGAAGGCCGTGCGCATTCATTGTGGATAAATCCCTTGAATGGCTTTGTAGAGGCTATCCCAAGAGATTCGGAAATTCCCGACAAACTTGTTCATAAGATTTTTAAGCAATTGGATGTTTTGGATATTAAAAAATAATCCCGTTCTGATAAAAGTAAGGATACAAACAATGGCGACAGTTCAACCGAAAGGCGAAAACCTGAGAAAGGCGGTCATGTGGATTTCCGAGGAGCGTCAATACCATCCCGACCGGAGCTATAAAAGCCTTATTGAGGAAGCATGTCTGAAATTTAATCTTTCACCGATTGACGCGCAGTATTTGAATAAATTGCCTATAATGGATGATGAATGAAGGATTATGGCTGGAAATCGCTCCCACGGGCATAGATGACTGTTGTGGATTGGTGTATGGCTTTGGTGAAATTGAAGACAGGTTAAATTAATCCGGTAGCATAAAGATCTAACATTGCATAAGGTCTTTTTTTTGGTTGTAGGAGCGGCTTCCAGCCGCGAATAAAATGGACCCAAATCATTACTTTGCTATCTGAATGAAACCTCAAAGAGGATCCAATTTACTGCGTAAAGGCCGAACATCCATTAAAAACCAGCACTATCTGCTCACCTGCGCGGTGCTTGACAGGAAACCGATTTTTCATAGACCTGAAGCGGCTGAAATTGTTCTATCAAGTATTCACTGGCTCGAAAGACAGGATAAAATCTTTCTTGATGCGGCCGTGATAATGCCGGATCATCTGCATTTTGTAGCCGGCTTAAAGCAGGTTTCCTTGGCTCAATTAATGCACAGTTTGAAAAGCTACACGGCTAAAAAGATAAATGTTTTACTGAACAGGTGTGGCTCCTTGTGGCAGCGGCACTATCACGATCACGCGATTCGACAGGACGAAGATCTTAATGAGGTGGTTCTTTACACCTTATATAATCCGGTTCGAGCCGGATTGGTCAAGGATTTTCATGATTATCCTTTCTGGTATTGTCGATGGCGTGTTTAACATTATTTTCAGAATATATCAATCGCGGCTGGAAGCCGCTCCCACCTGCATAGATGCAAGGTGTTGCGTAGCATATGACCTTTAGCAAATTTAGATCTAAGTGGAATAGGTTTGATAATACAAAGATTGAAATATAGCTCGTAATTTACTAACCGGTTGTGGGAGCGGCTTCCAGCCGCGATTATAATGAGTCAACCTAATTCACCTATACAATTGGGATTACAGTCAAAGTTATGTCAAAAATAAAAATCTTACCCGAAATCCTCTCCAACAAGATCGCCGCCGGCGAGGTGGTGGAGCGCCCGGCCTCGGTGGTCAAGGAGTTGGTGGAAAATGCTCTGGATGCAGGCAGCTCCCGGATTATGATCGATATCGAAAAAGGTGGACGAGCGTTGATCCGGGTATCCGACAATGGCAGCGGTATGGGGCGTGATGATGCGCTGCTGGCCCTGGAGCGATACGCCACCAGCAAAATTTACAAGGATCAGGATCTTTTTCGTATTCAGACCCTTGGCTTTAGAGGGGAAGCATTGCCAAGTATCGCGGCAGTTTCACGATTTACTTTGGTCAGTCGGGACCCGTCTGCGGATGCGGGAACCCAGATAAGCGTTGAGGGCGGCAAAATCAAAGATGTTACCGAAGTCGGCGCCCCCAAGGGCACCATGGTAACGATCCGACAGCTTTTTTTTAATACCCCGGCCAGACGTAAATTCTTAAAGACCATCGGCACAGAGATGGGACACATTGCCGACAGGGTGGCCAGCATTGCCCTGGGGCATCCCGGGGTTCAGTTTCGTCTCACCCATAATGATAATATCGTGAAAGACTGGCCTTCGACGTCCACACCGCTGGATCGCGTCGTTAATGTGCTTGGCGGTGATTTGAAAAATAGCCTCCATTCCATTGAATTTCAGAACAGCGCCGTTTCGATTTCCGGCTGGATTTCATCGCCGCGGACAACCCGCCGCACTTCCCGGGGCTTGTTTATTTACGTCAATGGCCGATTTGTGCGTGACAGGAGTGTCCAGCATGCCCTATTTGAGGGCTATACCCAAAGATTGGTCAAGGGGCAGTTCCCCATCGCTGCGCTGTTTATCAATGTGCCGTTTGAGGAGGTGGATGTCAACGTTCATCCCACCAAGAGCGAAGTTCGCTTTGCCCGGCAAAGAGACGTTCATGAAGCCGTGAAACAGGCGGTGGCTCAAACCTTGCTCGCAACGGACAAAACTAGCTGGGACACCCGCAAGAACGCTGCGGAGGGGGCCTTTACGCCACAGGGTCGGGTGTCGGAAACAGCCCAAGAAGAATTCGGCCTCCGGCCCGTAGGGGGCATAGAGGCCTACGCCCCTGAGGGAAGTCGGAAGTCGGAAGGCGGAAAAGAAAAACTGGGGTTCGGAAAGTGGAATGCTAAACAAACAGTCGAGGACCCCTATCGAGCATCCGGCATCGAGCATCCAGTATCCGCAAACCGCAACGCGCGCCCCGAAACGCGAACCCCGCAACCCACAACTCGCCACTCGCAACCCACACCCCGTCTCACTCAGACAACGATCTGGCAAAAGAAGCGATTCGGGGATATGCGCATTATCGGCCAGCTTCACAACACTTACATTATTGGCGAAGCAGACGAAGGACTGATCCTAATCGACCAGCATGCCGCCCATGAGCGCATTCTCTTTGAGCAATTCAGTGACCGCGCGACCAACTCTCCCAAAGCAGCCCAAAGACTTCTGGTACCGGAATCCGTGGAGCTGGGATACAGAGAAGCAGGAGCTCTTGAAAAATTAATTCCGAATTTGGCGGAGCTCGGGCTGGATATCGAGCCTTTTGGCGGCAACACCTTTGTGATTAAATCCGTACCTCCACTGCTGGCTCAGCGCGAAGTCAAACCACTGTTGGTTGAAATTGTGGAAAAAATTGTGGAGATCGGGTCATCAACAGGCCTGGCAGAAATGCTCGACGAATGCCGCATGGTCATGGCCTGTCACGGCGCCATCCGGGCCAACCAGGCGCTTTCAGACAAACAGATAAGCGGTCTTATGACCCAACTCGATGAATGCCACAACCCCTCCCACTGTCCCCACGGCCGACCCACCTGGATTCGCTGGGACATCCGAACCCTTGAGAAATC
>JARFPZ010000460.1 GCA_029288035.1 Desulfosarcina sp. | reverse complement strand
TATTATACCTTATCAGACACTGCTCGCCGGAGGTGGCCATTTGAAAGGTGTTGCAGTTCGCGCCGGGGCGCAGGATATGGTACGAGCGACCGCTCAAAAACTGGTGGACCGCTTCGGACTATCTCTTTTCAGTGGAGAAGCCGATGGAATCTATCTGTATAATGCCAGTGACACCATGAGCTACAGCGGCGTGCCCAATATCATAATTCCCCTTGTGATTTCCGTTTTTATCGTTTTAAATACGATGATCAGCAGCGTCTATGAACGGAAGCGCGAGATTGGAATATACACCTCGGTGGGACTGGCGCCATCGCACGTGTCCTTTCTATTTGTGGCCGAGGCCATGGCTTTTGCAGTGTTAAGCGTGGTTTGCGGTTATTTGTTGGCTCAAACCAGTGCCAAGTTCCTGGCCGAAACCACCCTGTGGTCCGGCATCACCGTAAATTATTCCTCAATGGCAGGTGTTTTGGCAATGGTGCTGGTGATTATCGTCGTGTTGGTATCGGTAATTTATCCTTCCAAAGTTGCCGGTGAAATCGCTATCCCGGATGTAAACCGTTCCTGGACGATGCCCCAGACCCAGGGTAATATGCTGAAACTTACCTTGCCATTTTTAATGACCTACAGAGAACATCGCAGCGTCGGCGGTTTTCTTTTTGATTATTTTGAAGGCCATCAGGAGATCTCCCACGGGATGTTTTCAACCGCCGACATCCAGCTTAATCGCTATGTATGCGCAGATCCTCCCGGACTATCGAAAGAACCCTACGACTGCCCTGAGGATCAGTGTGAATTCGACCAATGCCTTCAGATTAAATGCCATGTTTGGTTGGCCCCCTTTGATTTCGGAATCATGCAGGCAGTTGATTTCTTGTTTGAGCCGGCCAAGGATGAACCTGGATTTCTTGAAGTCAGGGTTCAATTGATGCGAGAGTCCGGAGAAGCCAATGCCTGGCGCCGGATCAATAAAAATTTTCTGCATGAAATCCGCAGACAGTTACTTGTGTGGCGCTCGTTTGACGATCCGAGCAAAGAAAAATACGAACACCGGTTAATGGCTGCTGAAACAAAGCTCGGGATCCGTACCGATCAGGTAGCAGAGAAATGACAGAAAAGCAAAAGCCCTCCATGACGCAATTATCGCCGCCGTCATACGAATCGGAAAGCCCCGCCGAAAAAATTCGCATGCGCGCAATTTTGATCGGTTCCGGTCTGGCCGTTCTGATTTGCCTGATTACCCCTTTTAACAATGCCTATCGTCAGGGGACACCACTGGGGGGTGGACATTTTCCGCTGGCGCCTTTTTATTTCCTCGTCTGGATGATGCTTATCACAGCCTTGATCCGTTGGATATCTAAAGGGCGGAAGCTGATTACCGGCAGGGAGTTGCTGGTATCATGGGCGCTGATGGTATTGTTGTCCGGTATTGCCTGGACCGGGCTGGCCCGAACCTTTTTTATCAATTTAATGACACCTTACCATTTCGCCACCGTTGAAAACCGCTGGGCGGAAGTTCTCCACCCCCTTTTGCCTGAAAGCTGGTATCCCCAGAGCCAGGAAGCCATCACCAGCTTTTATAATGGAATTTCGGGCGGTAGATCGATGGGATGGTTAGACGTGATAAAATCAATCCCCTGGGATGCCTGGATGGGTCCGCTCGTCGGCTGGATGGGATTTATTCTGCTGTGCTATCTGGTAATGGTATGCATCATCAATCTGCTTGCCAAACAACCGCTGTACAATGAGCGGATGCATTTCCCGCTGCTGCAGGTTCCCCTGTTAATGCAAGAGGCCCTGGATAAGAATGAATTCGGCCGGTTTATCACCAATCGTTTTTTGCTCGCTGGAATTTTGGTGCCCGTTTGTTTGCACCTTATCAACGGGTTGAGTTTTTATAATCCTTCAGTACCTTCGATTCCCACCTTAATCCTCGCCGGCCAATATTTTCCAAAAGTCGGGCTTTTTTCAGGTTTTATTAAACTCAAACTTTACATCTACCCGGCTTTTATCGGTTTTGCCTTCTTGACCTCAAAGCAGGTTTCCTTTTCGTTTTGGTTTTTCTATTTTGCCGGCACCCTCCTGATCGGTTTGCTGGCTGTTTTGGGTATCAACATACCGGCGGCGGCGCTGGGGGTAACTTTTGGCCCCGTTATTTCGCGACCCGAAGAAACCCAGATGATTGGTGCTTATCTGGTGTTTTTCGTGTTTCTGGCCTGGCTGGCAAGATTTCACTTTATTGACACTGTTTTGAAGGGATTCGGTGCGCGCCAAGAGGAAAATTTAGCAAGGGAATGGTTTTCGATACGAGTATCTTTCTGGGGATTTGTCATCGGCGGACTCGGAATCGTCCTCTGGTGCCATTATTTTGGAATCCCGTTTATATTTTCTTTTTTTGTGGTGGGCGCTTTTTTCCTGTTTACCCTGGTGGCCACCCGTGTCATTTGCCAGGGGGGAATTGCCTACTTTACCCTGACCGCGGCTCCCATCGACGGTTTGATGGCCTTTTGCAGCTCCAATTTTTTTACCAATAGCGGGATAGTGGTCGCCGGTATTGTCCAGAAAATTCTTTTTGTTGATTTGCGCGAGTCTCTCATGCCATCGTTGCTGCATACCCGCAAGGTTACCGAAAAAGTATCGAATAACCGTTGGATATTTTTTACAATTGTCATCGTGCTAATCATTGGCGTGGCAGCATCTTTTTTGGCCATGCTGGCACTTTGCTACAAATATGGTGTCAGGGAGCTCCAGTTCGATTGGGCCACCCGCACCACGGTGGCGGTTTACGACAATATCTATAGTTTGGTCGAATCACCCCAGGATCCCGATAAGTGGGTGATGATCTTCACCGGGGTCGGGGCATTGGTGATGCTGGTCCTGGTGGTCTGCTACCACCGATTTTACTGGTGGCCGATTCATCCTATCGGTTATTTAACCGCCTACAGTTCCGCTATGTGGTATTTGTGGTTCAGTTTTTTTGTGGGTTGGGCCTGCAATGCCCTATGTATGCGTTATGGCGGGGTGGTGCTGTTTAAAAAATTGCGCAATTTTTTTGTTGGACTGATTATCGGTGATTTTTTCATGGCCGGTGCCTGGGCCATATATGGGATGTTTAGTTATTCGAGTTATCTGGTACTGCCCGATTGAGTTGCGGGTTGCGGGATACGGGATACGAGTTGCGGGTTACGGGGTACGGGTTGCGGGTAAAAAGGGTTTAGAGCAAAGGGCATAGCGCATAGAGTATGTTAGCGCTCAACGGGAGGTGCAGGCGGATCAAGCGAGTTGTGAGTATCGGATGCGGGTTGTGCGGTATCCGTTAAGAGATATTAGGTACCCTTACCTCCTGCAGAGAGCACATACCGTCCCGGAACAAAACTCGAAGTTTGGCACCCAAAACACTCGAGGCCTGAAACTGTAAATCCTTACGGTGCCGCTTTGAAAAGCGATGAAGATTTGGAACTCCATTAATTATCGTTTGATTTAGCGGTAAAGATAAATATATTCAATATGGGATTAAGAATGGAAGTAATTTTTAAGACACGCAACCCGAAACTCGTAACCCGTAACCTTTAACACGCAACCCCAAACACGCAACCCGAAACTCGCAACTCGCAACCCGCAACTCGCAACACGGAACTCGCAACACGGAACTCGCAACACGGAACTCGGAACGCGCTTTATGTACGAAGACAAAGAACTCCAAGAGTACAGGGATCTTCTAGAAACTCCAGATCCTTTTGAGGAGGGGTTTGATTGGAAGACTGTTGTGGGAGCGATTTTTATCGGGTTTCTCATGATGCCCGGGAGTATGTATCTACAATTGGTCATCGGAACCGGAATTGGTCCTGCTGCACGCTGGGTGACGATTATCCTGTTTGCCGAGCTGGCCAAGCGCTCCTACAGCGAGCTGAAGCAGCAGGAAATTTTTTTGCTGTATTATATGGCGGGCGCGGCTCTGGCGACACCCTTTCAGGGGCTATTGTGGAGCCAATATCTAGTTCAATCCGATGCAGCTAGAATGTTGGGCTTGGTTGAATTCATCCCCGATTGGGTCGCTCCCGGTCCGGATTCAGTTTCTTTGGTGGAGCGCACTTTTTTCCACCGGGACTGGCTGATTCCCATTCTTTTGCTGGTTGGAACCCAAATTATTCAACGCATCGACCAGTTTGGGCTGGGGTATGTATTTTACCGTATCACCTCAGATGTGGAGAAGCTCCCCTTTCCGATGGCCCCGGTAGCGGCCCTGGGAACCATGGCCCTGGCCGAGTCAACCGAAGATAAAAAGAAGAGCTGGAAATGGCGCATTTTTTCCATCGGAGGGGTTATCGGACTTGCCTTTGGCGGAATTTATGTGCTGTTGCCTACGGTATCCGGTCTATTTCTCTTGGAACCCATTCGACTCATTCC
The DNA here is from genome assembly GCA_029288035.1 of Desulfosarcina sp. GTDB lineage: Bacteria > Desulfobacterota > Desulfobacteria > Desulfobacterales > JAFDCJ01 > JAFDCJ01. Next base: position 6,838 of record JARFPZ010000460.1, on the reverse strand, counting down.
CATTCCCTGGGTCGACCTTACCAGCCATACCGAAGAAATTCTACCGGCGGTGGCCACCGGGATCCAATTTGATCTGGGTCTTCTTTTCATTGGGATGGTCCTGCCTTTCTGGGCCGTTATGGGCGGCCTGGTCGGCCTTATCATCACGATAATTGCCAATCCGATTTTATACCGCCACGGTATCCTCAATCGCTGGCATCCGGGTATGCAGACCGTCGATACGATATTTGCCAACAATTTTGATTTTTATTTGAGTTTTGGTATAGGCTTGGGCCTGGCCATCGCTTTAATCGGCATCTGGCATGTCATCCGGTCATTCGGCAAAAGCGCTGCTGGACAGCGGGGTAGCATAAAAGATCTGTTTCAGCCCCCGCCGGGGCGAGGGGATTTTAATTTCTGGATTGCGGTGGGCATTTATGTTTTTTCCACAATTTCCTACATCTTGCTTTGTGTCTGGCTGGTTCCCAATTTTCCGGTGATGTTTTTCCTTGCTTATGGCTTTATTTATACCCCGGTCGTTTCCTATATCACCGCCCGTATGGAAGGCATTGCCGGGCAATTCGTGAGCTTACCCTTAGTGCGGGAGGCCAGTTTTATAGCCGGTGCCAAGTATTTCGGCTATCAGGGAATCGAGATTTGGTATGCACCGATTCCGATACATAATTACGGTGAGGCGACGGTAAAGTTTCGTGAAATCGAGCTGACCGGTACCAGTATTCGGGGCATCATTAAATCTGAAATCGTTGTTTTTCCCATCGTGATGGTGGCCAGCCTGGTGTTTTCCCAGTTCATTTGGCGGCTGGCGCCGATCCCATCCAGCGCCTATCCTTATGCCCAGGAGTTGTGGCATTTGCAGGCCTTGAACACGTTGTTGATGCAAACATCGACGCTTGAAGGAAATTCTCTTTTTTATCAAGCGCTTAGCTGGATTTATGTTCTGGCGGGGATCGGACTGGGGGTCGTCACCTATGGCATCTTAACGTTGTTCGGCCTACCGATCATGCTGGTATACGGCATGGTCCGTGGTTTAGGCCAGAGCACGCCCCACGGGTTGATTCTGGAAGTCGTGGGGGCGCTGCTGGGGCGCTTCTTTTTCATGAAACGATACGGTGCTATGTGGCGGCAGTATGCACCGGTGCTTTTGGCCGGCTTCTCCTGCGGCATGGGGCTGACCGGTATGTTTTCCATGGGTGTGACCCTCATTCTCAAATCCCTGGGTCGTCTGGCCTATTAATGGAATGACGATTGACGAATGACGAATTAAGGAATACTTTTACCTATATCGGTTCAGGGGTTCAGGGTTCAACGTTCCGGGTCGAGAAAGCCGCAGACAGCTCATATCAAGGAGATCGTGTCTTCATCAAATCTTCAATTTCAATCGTCAATATTCAATATTTTCGAGGTTTCAAATGAAAAAAAGATTATTTTTCGTCCTCATACTTACCTATCTATGGGGAACTGGTATTTGCCAGGCAGGCGAAGCGCCTCATCAGGTAGGTGTATTCGTTTTGAACCGGGATATTGCTGATTTCAAGGATTATGTCATCATGGAGACAGCTTTACCGATCCGATATATGGAAAACATTAAAGAGGTAGAAGTAATGCCGATCAAAGGCTTTAAAAGCGGCTTGATTGCTTACGCAAGCTGTACCGCGCCGGGTCATATCGTCCGGATTAAACTGAAGTATCAAGATTTGAGTAAAACGTTTTTTGAAAATCTACTCAAAGGGATTAAAAAGAAATACGGTGATCCGGATGAATACCGCGGTGATCCCTTCCAAATTCTGATTGCCTGGAAATGGTCTTTTACCGATGACGAGGACAACCATATCAGCCTGACGCTTCAGCACAACACGCTGGATGCCGAAGAAAAAAAGGGCAATGCCATAAAACTCGCGATGACCAGTTTGATCGAGAAAGATATAGACTGCCATAAGAGAAAGGCGCTCGACCATCGTGAAAAGTTTCGACAGCGGGATTGGAAAGTCATAGACCCGGGATTGAGTGGGTGGGATCTTTACGTGCCGCGATAGGACTAAATTGGATTGTTGGATTATTGGGGGAAAAAATTATTTTTTCCATTCCGCTACAAACCGTTAAAAACTCGGGCCCAAGTGCGCGTAAAGCCGTCCAAGTCCAAATCTGTAAATACATTAATTCTTCGATGGGTCAGTACTCAATTGCGTTGGGGGAGCTAAATGAATAAAAGACTATTATTCATTACCGTTTCGGCATTTTTATGGGTCGCCGGTATTTGCCTGGCCGGCGAAGCTCCCCATCAGATCAGCGTGTTCGTTTTGAACCGGGATATCGCCGATTTCAAAGATTACGTTATCATGGAATCCGCATTACCAGTCCGGTATATGGAGAACATTGAAGAGGTGGAGATCAAATCCATTAAAGGCCTTAAAACCGGCTACATTGCTTATGCGACTTGCGCTGCTCCGGGCCATATCGTCAGGATTAAGCTGAAGTATAAAGATTCGAGCAAAAAGTTTTTTGAAAGTCTTTTCAAACAGATCAACAAGAAATACGGTGAGCCGGACGAATATCGCGGCGATCCGTTTCACATTCTGATTGCCTGGAAATGGTCTTTCATCGATAAAGAAGGCAATCGGATCAGCCTGAACCTGCAGCACAATTCCCAGGATCCCGACCAGAAAATGGGAAATGCCATAAAGCTCACTATGTGGAATCTGGTTGAAGAAGATCAACAATGCTATAGGCTAAAGGCCGACGATCCCCGCGAAAAACTGCGACAACGCAATGGGAAAGTGTTGGATTCGGGGTTGAGCGGGTGGGATCTTTTTATGCCGCGATAATAAGGGTTTGGAGCTGTAAATTTTGTCTCCAACATGGTCCTCATCTCATACCCTATTTTGGATAATTGATACTGGATGCTGGTTGCTCGATGCTGGATAAAGAAGTCGGCTTCGGCCGTATTAGCCATGGGCGGCTGTTGAGGAGTCGGCTCACACTTCTTATGTTTGTTAACTCGATAGAATACCTCGTTAATCGAGTATCGAGCATCCAGTATCCAGCATCGTTGACGAGCAATCATGTCCAAATAATATGGCTCAATTATAAACATATTATAGGAGACTGTACTAAAAAAATTGACTGATCATTGGAAACAGGTCGCCTGGAACGGCGTCCGGTTTAAAACCCCGGCCGATTGGGAAATAGCTCAGATCGGCTCCCGCCATTTGATACTTGAAAATCAGATAGGGCCGGTCATGGAGGTTAAATGGGGGCCGGTGAAAGGGACTTTTTCCCATAAAGCCCACCTGAAACGTCTGGCCGCATTACATCCGAGAAGCGTTAAAGGCGGAATCGCGGAATGGTTCTTGCCGCCGCATTGGCAGAAAGCCCTGTCTGATTTTGAAACCAGCGGTTTTTTATGGCAGGGGGAAGCTGCCATCGGGCGAGGCGCTATATTATTTTGTCCGGCGTGTCGCAATGCAGCGCTCATCCAATTTTTTAGGTATAATTCATCAAAACAGGAAAAAGTATTGTCGGCGGTACTCAAATCCTATTGCGACCACCGGCAAGACGCCCGAATGCTATGGGCTGTTTTTGATATCCGCGTAACACTGCCTGAAACGCTAAAACTAAATAAGTTTCGGTTTGATGCCGGAAAATTTGAACTCGAATTTATCTGCGGCAAACAGTCCATTTCCCTACACCGCTGGGCGCCGGCAGCCGTGCTGCTAGGTGGGGGAGATCTTGTTAGGTTTGCCGGGACGGTCCCCGAGTTTTCTGAAGGACAGCCGCAATCGCTGAAAATCGGTGAATACGACGCAGTGGAGTGGCGCAAATTACCGGTAAGCGACTGGCAGCGAATAGTGAGCCGATTGAAGATAAGTCCCTCCTATTTCTGGTATCGCCTGTGGCATGTGGCAGAAAAAAACCGGATCCTCGGTATTCGTTCCGAATCCAAATACCCCTTTGAATTTCAATTGCTGGATCAGATCTATCAAGATTATGAGAGTATTTAGAAAGAAATCCGGGGCAAATCAGCTATCCCGCACGGAGGCTCTCGAATACACACCGGTCAAAAGCCGCCAAATTACAGAAACCCGACTGGAATCGGGTGAAGTTATGATTGAATATCCGCTGGCTGTGCGTCCTTGGATCGCCGCCGTGGCCAGACGTCTGGGAGGACGTCAGGACCGCAAGCAAACCAAAAAGCTACAACTGGATGCGTTGGGAACATCAGTATGGGATTTGGTGGATGGCAAGCGCTCAGTACGCAACATTATTCGGATCTTTGCAAAAACCCATCGTCTGGAAAACAGGGAAGCCGAAGTATCCGTCACCGGTTTCATTCGTCAACTCGGGCAACGCGGTCTTTTAGGCCTGGGCTGAGACGATTTCAATCCTCTAAAAAGAATCGAGCGCGTCGTCCATGGTGGCAACAATGGGTAGAAAGGAGTCAAAACCGGCAATTTCGAAAACTTCCTTGACATAGTCCTGCATAGAGCAGAGCATAATTCGGCCGTCTTCTCGTTTGATGGCTTTGGTGGCTTTTAAAATTACGCGTAACCCGGCGCTTGAGATGTAGTCAAGATCCTTGAAATCAACTACCATGGTTTTTGATCCGTCGGAAATCGCCTGGAAAAGTTTTTTTTCGAACCCCTGTGACGTATTTGAATCCAGGCGACCGTTGAGTTTAAAAATGTTGATGCCACCTTGTTTTTCCTCTATGATGTCCATTTACCATCCTCCCAGTTGGTGTATATTTTCAGAATTATTCGGTTGTCATGGCCGAACCCTGAACCGATCTGTTTAGCACTTGGATTTTGCGATCCCTTTTTTCAGCTTCAAAACGTTTTTATTTTTGCATCTTTCATAACAGATATCATCCATCAACTTTCTGATGATATGAATCCCCAATCCGCCGATTTTACATTCCTCAATGGAGCAGGACACATCGGGTGTTTTGAATTCGACGGGGTTAAACGGTTTGCCGTCATCCTCGATGCTCAGACAAAGCCCTTTTTTTTCCGGTGTCATCGTCACCTTGATGATATGTTCACAATCATCATCAAATCCATAGGAGATGATGTTGGTAAACAATTCGTCCAAGACCAGGTTGACCTCAAATATAAATTTTTTTGAAAGTCCTATTTTCTGGCCGAAGGTTTCCAGGTGCTGGCACAATGTGTCTAGTTCGGACAAGTCGCTTTTGAGTTCAAATGAATACTCTTTTGGTGCCATAAGCGATCACCTTATATTAGGCGAAAATCAGTTCCACAAACCAGCCGATATGAACGTTGATGTTGCGACTCAGATCAGCGTGACGCCCAGTCTGCCCATGCAATCACCGCATTGGTCCTCGCGATCAGCAAGAAATCGATCTTCCCAGGTGTCGATGCTTTTGGCAACGGCATTGCAGATCCTGGCAAGCAAATTCGGAAATTGCTCCATGGTTTTTAAAAATTTTCCCCGGTTCAATACAAGACAGGTGGTATCCGTGACTGATTTCAGAGAAAACAGACGGCGAGTTTCTCCCAATAAGGTCAAGCCGCCAAGAAATTCCCCGGTCTGATAGTCCCGAATTTCAATCTTATTTCCGTTGTCGTCGCGTTCTAGTCTGGCCTGGCCGTCGATGATATAAAATGCTCGGCCGTCATCTTCATCCTGGTGGAAGATGTACTCTCCCTGTCTAAATACCTCCCTGGTACATAGATACGCGAAAATTTTAAGGGTTTCAAGGGGAAGCCCTGAGAAAAAATAGGTTTGCCTTAAAATTTCCAGATTATCCTGGAATTCACAAGAAGGTTTCAAATTATTTTTTTCCGACGAGCTCATACAACATTCCTTTCCGGGCCATCAGCTCATTGTAGGTACCCGTTTCAAGAATTTTGCCGGCCTTCATGACTGCCACCTTGTCGAAATTTTTAATGGTGTCAAGCCGGTGTACGACTGAAATAACAGTGTTTCTCTTTTTCCAGCGGGTTTCCAGCAGGTTCTGAATGCGGGCCTGGGATTTGTTGTCCAGGGCCGACGTCGCTTCGTCCATGATCAAAATCCTGGGAGCCTTGAGAAATATTCGGGCAATAGCCAGCTTTTGCTGTTGGCCCCCGGACAATTTATCTCCCTTTGTGCCGACTTGATAATGCATCCCGATTTCAATGATGGTTTCGAGAAGATCTTCTTCGATCAACAACTGAATGATGCTCTGGTTAATCCTTTCCTGAGCCTGGGGGCTGGTGGATTTTGTCTTGCCGAAAAAGATATTGTTCAAAATGGTCTGGGAATAGATGTATTTCGACATTTGGACAAAGGTAATCGCTTCCGGATCGTCTTTGGTAATTTTTTCACGGAACAAGGCGCGACCCTCAAGTATCAGCGTCTCGAGCATTTCCGGCAGTGCCACCATTTTGTGAACACCGGGCGTAAACCGCAGGGCCAATTCCAGAAGCTTTTGATGATCTTGAGCGGGCATTTCATGCAGCTTCTTTTTACTCAAATGGCCCACGAGAACTTTATATTCTTCCAGCTCCTCCGCATCAATCGGGCTTTGTTCGAAAAATACGGTGTCCGGTGGCAAATTTCCCAGAATATCCACCGTCTGCCGGCACAGATTGGCCCCCAGGCTTAACAGGGGCCTGGTCAAATCCGCTGTGTTCAGAAAATTGAGAAAATATTCGTTTCGTGACAGATTCGTATCGGAAAATTCATCTTTGTCGGCGGCACCGAATATCAGATTTTCAGAGACGCTGGAGTAGTACAGATATTTGTTTTCATCAAAAAATTCGACGTAATCCGCCAGCTCCTGGCCGAAATCCTGCTGGAAGTTCTTGCGAACCCGAATGATCATTCCTACCAATTC
>JARFPZ010000374.1 GCA_029288035.1 Desulfosarcina sp. | reverse complement strand
GAAAACGAGATCGAAGAGGTTACCTTTGGTCTGATTACCGAAGCCAAGCGGCTTCTGGGACAGCTGGGCCAGGCGGATCAGGTGACGGCTGTCGCCTTGGGAGGTATGTCCGAATCGGAACTTGAAACGCTGGGCCACTATGGCGTAACCCGCGTGCTGCATGTCACCAATGACGGGATGAATCGCTATCAGGGTGAAATCTTCAGTAGCGCCCTGTTGGATGTCATTCAAAAAGAAAATCCGGCCGGCCTGCTCATGGCACAGTCATCGGAAACCGAAGACCTGGCTCAGCGGGTGGCGGCCGGCCTGCAAACGGTGCTGGTCACCCGGGCCGTGGATTTTCACCTGGCAGACGACGGCACTGCCACTGCGGTCCGGCCGGTGGCCAACGGATATCTCTTTGAAGATCTGGCGTTCAATACCGAACCGACCCCCATTGTCCTGTTTCTGCCGGCGGTATTATTCGATACGAAACCCGACCGCGACACGGCGGCCATGGTGACGAAATTCCCATTCACGGGCTCGACCGATGACCTGAAAACCCGCACTGTCGATGTCATTGAAGCCGCACCGGAAGATCTGGACCTGGAAGAGGCCGATATCATCGTGGCTGGGGGCCGCGGAATCGGCAAAGGAGAGGCCTTCGATGACATCCATGAATTGGCCCGGGCCATCGGTGGCTCCGTGGGCGGCACCCGGCCCATCATCGATTGGGGTACCCTGCCCTATGAACGGCAGATCGGCCAAACCGGTAAGTATGTCTCCCCCCGTCTGATTATCAATTGCGGTATTTCGGGCGCCAATGAATACACGGCGGGCATGGAAAAATCCCAACAGATCATTGCCATCGACATCAACCCACGGGTGCGGATGTTTCGGTTTGCCGATCTGGGTGTTGTCGGCGATGCCCATGAGATCCTGCCCTCTTTAATCGAACGGCTTAAGGAGTTAAAGGATTCTGATTAGGCGCTTGTAATGATAAATTCCAAAATACAAGCACCAAATTATTTGCGGTTTGAAATTTGTCGTTTTTTCTGTCGACGTTGAAATTATGAGTATCGAGTATCGGGCATACAGCATCTAATAACTAGTATCGTGATGATTATGGGACAAATTCTGCGATTCGTTTCAATTATTTTGATATTTACAGTAACTCAGGCAGCTTTTGCCTATACCGATGAGGACTGTATCGAGTGTCACCGGACAGGCAGCGAAAAAGGCGGCATAAACATCTCCATCGATGAATTTAATGCGTCCGTCCATGCCGAAGAGGCTGGTTGCCAGGATTGTCACACCCTGGTGGAAGACGAGACCCACCAAACCACTCCGGGATCGGGTGCGGTGGATTGCAGCGGCTGTCACGAGCAAGAAAATCGACATGGCAAGGGATCGACCGGCGGCACCCGTCCACAGTGTTATTCCTGCCATACCCGGCATGGGATGTTGGCCAAGGACGACCCGCGCTCTACCGTTCACTCAAATAAATTGAAAGAGACGTGTCGCAGCTGCCATCCCCGGGAAAGCGGCCAAACGGACTATTTTTCATGGTTGCCGTCGCTGCAGGTCGCTTCGCACAGCAAACAGGACTTCAGCCAGGTTTACGCCAGGACCAATTGTCTGGGCTGTCACCAGGGCATGGGCGCACACGGTGAGCACGAAGCCATCAATGATCAAACCTGTTATACTTGTCATGTAACCCTGGACGGTCAAAATATCCTGCTGGGTTACATTCACAGTAAGGCGGATGCCGGCCGTCAGCCGGGAGTCATGGCGGCGGCCTCCATTTACCAGGTATTCCTGGGTGTCTTAATATTCGGTGGTTTCGCATTTTTCATCCGCAAATTATCCAATAAACCTAAGGGTTGAGCTATTGCCACCAAGGCACGAAGTCACAAGGAAACGATACTAATATTAAAGTCAAATATGGTTGATTGGTTGATAAGTTGATTGGTTAAGTGGTTGTAAATCTGGACACGTCATATTTCAACCATCGTAGCATTATGAAATTATGACTATGTGTTTTACCTAATCAACCATTCAACCAGTAAACTATTCAACCAAGTCTGAAAGTAAATTAAGGGATAAAAGAATTTATTCCAAAATACGTATCAATCAATGTTTTTCTTTTTTGCAGAAAAAATTGGTCTTTGGATCATCTTAGTGTCTTTGTGCCTTAGTGGCTGAAAAATTACACCCTAACGAAGGAGCGACAAGAAGTGCTGACAGCTTTTGATCTGCTGCTCATTGCCATAGCGATCGTCATCATGGCGGTCGGTTTCAGGAAGCGCTGGACGGTTGTGAAATCGGGACGGCCGGAAAAGCTTTTACGGGATCCGCTGGGCCTCATCCGATATCTCTTCGGCCACGATAAAATTTTGAAAAACCGCAAGGCCGGTTGGGCGCATCTTTTCGTATTTTTCGGCTTTTTTATTCCGCTTACGATCATCATTCTGTCCCAGTTTGACTTCGCCTTGCCGGTACCCATCGCACGCCTGTTGTCCCTGTTAACCGAATTTTTGGGTCTGGCCATGCTGGTGGGGTTGATATATTTTTTAATCAGGCGATTCGGCGCTGCAGAACCGCTCGCGCCCAAAAGAACCTCTTTTCCGGTAATCGTGCTGCTTTTTATCATCGTAACGGGATTTCTGGCCGAAGGGACCCGTCTGGCAATTCTCCCTTCCAGTTATTCCTGGTCGTCTCCAGTGGGATGGCTGATTTCGCTGACGACGCCGGGTTCCCCACTGCTAATGCAGGTGTTTATCCGGTTGCATTTTTTTGCCATTCTCGTTTTCGTGGCCGCACTGCCATACACGTTCATGCGTCATTTGGTCGCTAGTTCCCAAAATATTTACTATAAGCGAGAAGGGATGCAGGGGGCCCTCGTGCCGATTTCTCCTTCAGCGGATTCGATCGGTGCCGACACCATTCACGATTTTACCTGGAAGCAATTGCTGGAAGCTGAAGCGTGTGTTTCTTGCGGTCGTTGTGAGGATAATTGTCCGGCTTCCCAATCAGAGAAGCCCCTGTCACCCCGCAAGGTGATGCAGGATATTCTCGGCCAGATGGAGCAAAACGGCAATAACCACACCGATTTACCAACCAATGGCCTGCCGTTGCTGGCGGACGCCGTTACCGCGGACGAGCTCTGGGCCTGCACGTCCTGCATGGCCTGTGTGACCCACTGTCCGGTTCTCATCGAGCCTTTGAACAAAATTATCGACATGCGGCGATACCAGGTGATGGGAAAAGCCCGGCTGCCGGCCGAGGCCCGGCCGATGATTCGAGATCTGGAAATCTACGGCGATGTTCAGGGAAAAGGCTTGGCCCATCGGGCTGACTGGGCCATGAACCGCGAGGTGCCTCAGCTCGTCCAGACCTCGACCCAATCTGAATCTGAGGTGGAGATGCTGTTATGGGTCGGATGCTCCGGTGCGTTTCATCCCAGAAACCTGGAGACCAGCCGGGCCATGGTGAAGATTCTCAACGCCGCCGGTATCCGGTTTGCCATATTGGGAAAAGAAGAAGTGTGCTGCGGCGATCCTGCCCGACGATTGGGTGACGAGATCCTTTTCCAGAAGCTGGCCCGGGCTAACATCGACCGGTTTAATCGCTACCAGGTGAAAAAAATCGTCACCATGTGTCCCCATTGCCTGAATACTCTGAAAAATGAATATCCGGAGCTGGGATGCAAGCTGGAAGTGGTCCATGCCACGGAACTTGTCACGAACCTGATCCGTGACAACCGTATTACCCTCAAGTATCCCGTAGCAGATAAAATAGCCATCCACGATGCCTGTTATCTGGGAAGATACAACCAGGTGTATCAACCGCCCCGAGATATCTGCCGCTCTGTCCCGGGCACCCAACTCAAGGAAACGGAGCGCAACCGGGACAGTGGATTTTGCTGCGGCGGCGGGGGTGGACGGATGTGGCTGCATGAAAACATCGGTCAAAATATCAACGTGGTTCGGGCTGGGGAGATGGCCAATACCGGCGTCGATCTGATCGGCACGGCCTGCCCCTATTGCCTGGTCATGCTGGATGACGGCGTGAAATCCCTTGAACTGGAAGAACCGCCAAAAGTAGCTGATATTATTGATATTGTTGCCGACGCGATGGGGTAAAAAAATGGAGTGTTGGAGTATTGGAGTAATGTTGCGATGGTCTGATGAGAAGAAACAGAAACCGAGGATGATATGAACATTATCGTCTTTGCCAAGCAAATTCGACATACGTATGCCAGAACGGGTGATTCTCCCGAATCACATTTTATCTGCCCTGAAGACGGCGTCTACCGGGTCGATCCTCACGATGAAGCAGCCCTGGAATTGGCGCTGCGACTCAAAGATGAGTACAATGACATCAACGTTACCCTGGTCACTTTAGGGGCGATGATCGCCGAACAAGAGATCCAACGATGCCTGGCCACGGGGGCCGATCATCTCTATCAGATCGTCGTCTCTGGACAGGCTGCTTCCGAAAGCGATCCCCTGGATCAACCCGACCCCTGGGTCAAATCGGATCTCATGGCCAGGGCCGTGAAAGAACTCAGGGGAGATATGGTTCTGTGCGGCAAAGCGTCTCTCGATAAAGGCAGCGGTCAAGTAGGCGCATTACTGGCGCAGCGCCTGGATCTGCCATTTGTATCGGCCATCACCGATCTTTCCCTGGATAAAGCCAGCGGTACACTGCAGGTGCAGCGAAGTGCCGGCCGGGGGGTGCGGGAGATCATCGAATGCCGATTGCCGGCGGTCTTCAGCGTCGATCTGGGTCCGGAGTTAAGGCTGCCCGAATTTGCCGGTCGACAGAGGGCCGAAACCTATGCCCCTCGACAACTGAGCTACGGATCGGATATCAATGCGCCCAAAATCGTTTGTACCCGCCGTTTTCAACCACGCCCCCGACCGAAAATGGTTGCCGCACCGGATAGCCGTGAGCATGCTTATGAACGCATCATGCAGCTTCTGACCGGCAGCACGGTTGAGAAGAAAGGAGAAATGCTGACCGGTAGCACCGACGCTCAGGTAGACGGTATCATCGATTTCCTAAAAGCCAATGGATTCATCGAAGCGGACCAGGCGGACCCATAAACGCCCACTGACCGATCCGCTGAAATCTTTAGCCGGATATCACCCGTTGCCAAAGAGATAAGCGGCACTAATATGAAACTTCAATCAAAATAACAGGTTTGCCACTAAGTCACTAAGACGCAAAGTGATGATATGTATTCAAATTCATGAGAATTCTTTTGGGTATGGAATAAAAATTTCACTGTAATCTTGGTGCCTTGGCGTCTTTGTGGCTGAACGAGTAACATCAAAACATTTTAAAAGGAGAAAACACATGCCCAAGTATATTATCGAACGTGAATTACCGGGAGCCGGCGAACTTGGAGACGATCAGATTCAAGGCATTTCACAAAAGTCCTGCCAGGTACTGAATGATTTGGGACCCCAGATTCAATGGGTGGAGAGCTTTGTCACCGATGATAAAATCTATTGTGTCTACATTGCCCCCAACAAGGAGATGATCGAAAAGCACGCCCAGGAAGGCGGTTTTCCAGCCAACAAAATCTCACAAGTTAGACGCAGGATCGATCCGACGAGCGCCGAAGGATAGAACACAACTGACCATCAGAACCTATTTTGCGGTCGGCGTTTTTTTCGGAAAAGCTTTTTGTATTGGCAAGGAGTTAAGCTGAAAAAAAACAGGCCTTTTTGATGCGTCTGCTTATCTACAACCTATGCTCGATAGGCTCAAATTCATATAACTGTAGGCATACCAATCTCGGGGTTCCTTAATTTTGACGATTTTCGGTATCGGTAATACAAGTCATGAACAAATCGAAACCTCTTATAGAATACCCTTCCATCGTCAGACTACCTTCCTCCATGGTCGAGGACGCCATCCGGTCGGCGCCGGCACAGGTGATGCTTGCCGGTCGCACCCCGAATCGTGACGTTTTGCTTGACAACAATGCGAATGCCTACCTCAACTTCGGCGGTGGCATTAACGTCGTGGATCCGAATTCTGGAGCAACGAGACCATCCACAAAAGCGGATCTTGCCGCCAGCGCCCGTCTGTGTGACGCTTTAAAGGAAGTCAGTGTATATTTTCGTGCGGTTTATCCCCTCGACCAGCCGCAGAAAGTATTGCACCTGCATACCGCCGAGGCCTGCTTCAACAATACTGCAAAACCCTTCTTAAACGGGCCGGAAAGCAAATGGGAAGTAGAGAAAATTATCGAAATTTTAGAAAATCACCAGCCGGAACCATTGCCCGATGGGGCCGCCGAGCGTATACGATCGATTGTAGAAGAATCTGAAAAGGAGGTGGGTGTAAAGTCGTTTGTTTGATTTGAGCCATATCCTATCCTTCAGAAGGACAACGACTAAATGATGTTGCTCATTAAGTTGTCAAAGAGCATTCATAAAGGGATTAACAAGGACACTCCAAACTGCCGAAAAAGTGCCATAGACGCACGAAAAACAGCCAAAGAATGGTGGTGAATTTCTTACGAAGGTCAAGACAGGGGTAATCCGAAATTCAATGTCTATCCTGAGAAAAATTGCGTTTTATGAGAATTGCGGTACAATTACTAATCTGTGCATAAAAGCAATAATATGGAGAAGGAGTACAACAATTTACGGAGGTGATAATGCTATTGATCTATCGAACCATGAAGTGGGTCTCCATCCTTCTAATCTATGCCTATTTCTGTCCGGGGGTTATTCTATCAGCGACGGAAGAAACCGCACCCGGTCGTAAGTTGGCCCAGCAGACCATCAGAGCCAGGGAACTGTGGATCACTGCAGACCACTCCAAACACCAAGCCTTGCAGCAGGAATTCAAATCGGGACCGGAAGTGACGAAAGCATGTCTGTCCTGCCATTCTGAGGCAGCTTTCCAGTTTCACAAAACCATCCACTGGACCTGGCTCGATCCCGCTACGACAGAGAGCAAGGTCCTCGGCAAAGGTGGCCTGTCCATTAACAATTTTTGAGTGAATATCAAAAGCAACGAGGCTCGTTGCACATCATGTCACGCCGGCTATGGTTGGAAGGGCAATGATTTTAACTTCGCGGACCAGACCAAGGTCGACTGCCTGGTTTGCCATGAACAGACCGGTACTTATAAAAAATTTCCAGCCGGTGGCGGCAACCCTGCCCCAAAAGCAATGGTCTTTAAGGGCAATGGTAAAACTTACCACCCACCCGACTGGAACAAAGTTGCTCAGAGCGTGGGGCGCCCGGCCCGAAAGAATTGCGGGATCTGTCACTTTTTCGGTGGCGGGGGTGACGGCGTTAAACACGGTGACCTGGATTCATCCCTGATGAAGCCTAACAAGACCCTTGATGTTCACATGGGGGTGGACGGTCAGAATTTCGACTGTGTCCGCTGTCATTCCACCAGCCTGCACAACATCGCCGGTCGGGTTTACACCACCCCAGCCTCCGAGCATCGCAAGAGCCTTATCCAAGACGATCTTGCGACCAAAATTACCTGCGAGTCATGCCATAGTAATATCCCCCACAAAGAAGATGCCAAAGCCAACGATCATACCGATAAAGTGGCCTGCCAAAGCTGCCATATACCGGCCTTTGCCAGGGTAAATCCAACTAAAATGCGGTGGGACTGGTCAACGGCAGGGAAAAAGAAGGACGGCAAACCATACACCGAAAAGGGTGAGTTCGGAAAGCCGAAGTACGACACCAAAAAAGGCGATTTTATCTGGGCGAAAAATGTGACGCCTGAATATTTCTGGTTCAACGGTTCCATTGAACACCTTACTGTCAAGGACACCATCGATCCGGGCAACACCGTTCGAATAAACCAGCCGGTGGGCAGCAGGGACGACCCCGACTCCAGGATATTTCCCTTCAAGGTTCACCGCGGAAAACTTCCCTATGACAAGGTCAACAAAAACCTCGTCATTCCGCACCTTTTTCCCAAGGGAAAAGATGACAAAGACGCCTATTGGAAAGGTTTCAACTGGGATAAAGCAATTGCATACGGTATGGAGTATGCCGGCCTGCAGTACTCCGGCGAGTATGACTTCGTTGAAACCGAATACGTCTTTCCTTCCACCCACATGGTCGCCCCCAAGGAGAACAGCGTGGCTTGCATTGAATGCCATTCCCGCTCGGAAGGGCGCCTGGCCAAACTGAGCGGTTTCTACATGCCGAGTCGCGACAGATTCCGTGTACTGGACACCATTGGCTGGATAGTGGTTCTGGGGTCGCTTGCGGGCGTCCTCCTGCACGGCCTGGTCCGTATCTTCATACTCAAAGATCGAAAGCGAGGCTAATCCATGCAAAAGAATAAAATGGTCAACATCTATCTGTATTCCCGATATGAACGCTTCTGGCACTGGTTGCAGAGTGCCCTGATAATCATTTTGCTTCTCACCGGATTTGAACTACATGGAACCTTCAGCCTGTTTGGTTTTCGATCCGCCGTCGACATCCACAACTTCGTGGGGCTATCCTGGCTGATTTTGTTCGCCTTTTTCATTTTCTGGTTGTTTACCACGGGCGAATTCAAACAGTACATTCCAACCACCCGCAAGATGCTGGCTGTGGTGCGATATTATAGCTATGGTATCTTCCGGGGGGAAACCCACCCGGTTCCCAAACGCAGGGAACTAAAGCACAATCCGCTGCAACGGCTTGTATACCTGTCGCTCGCGGCGTTGTTGCTGCCGATTCAGATGGCTACCGGCTTTTTGTACTGGGGCTATAACTCCTGGCCGACATGGGGGCTGGAATGGCTGTCGCTGCCGGTGATCGCATTCATTCACATGGCGGGCGCCTTTGCAATTCTGAGTTTTCTGGTGGTGCACACATACATGATCACCACCGGCCATACCATATCCGCTCACACCAAAGCGATGATTACCGGCTGGGAAGAAGTGGAGGAAGGCACACAAATAGAGGATTGGGAACAAAAAGAGCGAAAAGCGCCTCAAGCGGCTAGCTGACACTCAGATAGTATTTGTATAAATTAGAGGTTTTAGTGGTACGTTGGGGATGATCAGAGCATATCGGCAATGATGTCATTAATTCAGTTTGCTACATTTTCCTACTAAATATTTTTAATAGTATCATAGGGTTAAACATTGATATATGCAAAATCTCGATGCGAAAAGTTGTTTTTAGCTGACCCTTCCCTTCTATTTTTCTCTCACCTTAAGATCCAGCTAAAATTAGATGAAGACCCCTTTAAGGGCGGTAGTATATATGGATCGACAATTACCGATTTTCCGCTTGTCAACTATATTTACAATTGATTTTCAGAAATATAAACGCATTTAACAATAATCAGCGTTTCTTCCATTATCTCCTGACGCCACCGACATCCTCCTCAGACAATCAATATTAAAATGAAAATAGTCATTTATCTTCCTTTGAATACAATTCTGCACCGTCTTTCACCCATTTGGCATGTAATTTGATTTATACTTAACATACAGGAGAAAACCGTTTTATCGACAAAGGGGAAAATAAGATGGAAGCGGTCGACCTCAGCCCACCTTCAACCGAGATCACGGAATCCGACAAAAAATATCAAACCTCCTTTTGGCATTGGTATGAAAAGCTGGCCTCATTTTGCGAAAAAGAGCTCATGCCGGGATGGGCGGATAAAAACGATCAGAATCACGATAAATGGCCCTTTTACTAATGACGCCATTTTTTTGAATTGCTAACGTGATACTCGATCCATATTTTTGAAGCTTGTGAAATTTTCATGGTTTACCTCCATTTAGGTTTTGGGTTTGACATTCATAACCCGCCTGAGGTAAGCAGGATGTATCCGTTTCATATGATTATTAGCACCGCGAAAATTATCTGAAGCGCGCTTTTTCCAATCTAGTTCGGGGACGGATGAATGTTAGTTCAATCATTTTTGCTTTATGATCGCCATAATTATCACTAAAGGAGGATTATTAATATGAGCAAACACTGTTTTGTGATTCAAGGCTTCGGCAAGAAACAAGACTATGAGCAAGGCAAGCAGTTTGACCTCGACGCCTCCTATGACGTTATTAAAGAAGCCATCTCCAACGCAGGGATGGAGTGCTACCGTGCCGACGAGCTTCGAACCGGCGGGGTCATCGATCAAGTCATGTATGACCAGTTGCTAGCGGCGGATCTCGTCGTCGCTGATATCACAACACTTAACTTCAATGCGGCCTACGAACTTGGAGTACGCTTAGCGCTACGGCCCTACGCGACTCTCGTAGTCGGAGAAAAGGGGATGAATTTTCCGTTTGATGTCAATCATATCTATATTCATACCTACCAGCACCTCGGTGAAGACATCGGCCACCGTGAGGCCAAAAGGTTTCGCGCTGAACTGACGGAGATGGCGAAGAAAGTAGTGAGCACTCCGCGGAAAGATAGCCCAGTGTATACCTTTCTTCAGCAGCTGCCTGAGGAAGGCTATATCGCTGTCGCAACAGAGGCTCAAGGTCCTGCGCAGGTTGGGGGCGCCGGCGCCACTCTTCGAGATTTAAAAGATCAGGCAAAGGCAGCGATGCGTGAGAGCCGATTTACTGACGCTATCAAGTTGTGGCGAGAAGCACAGAAGTTCGCAGGAAAAGACGATTACATCGTTCAGCAGCTCGCGCTCGCAACATATAAGAGCGGAGAGCCGGACGCGCAGCGGGCTCTCCGTAAAGCAGAGGTAATCCTCGAATACCTACAACCGCGCGCGAGCTTCGATTCAGAAACGCTTGGATTGTGGGCCGCTGTCCATAAACGTCTATTCGAGCTGACCAAGGAGGGCGCAGCTTTGGAAGAGGCGCTCTTTGCGCTCGAGCGTGGGTTCTTCATCAAACGCGACTATTACAACGGCATCAACCTGGCCTTCATGCTGGACACAAAAGCAGCGGCCAGCGATGCAGACACCAAGGAGGAACTCCATGGCGTCGCACGTTACGTACGCCGCAAAGTCAAGAATATCTGCGACAAAGCCCTCGAAGCTCCAGGCATTACCGACGACGACAAGTACTGGATATTGGCCACCCTCTACGAGGTTTGTGTTGGCTTAGGGCAAGAGGATGAGGCTCTGTACTGGAAAGGCGAATCGGAAAGCGTCG
>JARFPZ010000313.1 GCA_029288035.1 Desulfosarcina sp. | reverse complement strand
GTTTAAGACGGCATTTATCTTTTTAAAAATACCCACAGTTTCGGGACTCGACGATTGATTGAGCCCCGGGCATAAGTCTTTTATTTTTCCTACATTATTAATAACTTCCCAGCGAATGCACCAGGCAATATCCTTAAGTTTTTCAATCCGGGCAGTCATCAACTCAAGGGTCTCTACCGGAATACGACCCATGCGCTGCGACAACAATTTTGTTTCGGTATTAATGATGCCGGTCAGCCGATCACAAAGGCCTGTTAACTGCCTACGATCATTAGAATTTGTAAAAATGGCATAAAATCGGTCTGTACACTTCAAATTTTGAATTGCCTGCCACAGAGAATCGATGCGGGATTTGCCGCCAAGATAGTGATCGGCAATATCCGTGTCGTTAACTGCATTGCAGTTTTCGAATCCCGATTGTGCGATTTGAGCGAACATATCTTCTAATGCGGCCGTGTCTAATCGGGGGGGTGTTGAATTTTTTAACTTATAGGAAACGATTGCAGCGATTCCGCAGCAAAAAGTATTATCCCGCAAAGGGAAAAAAACGATTGCGCCCAAGGGTAAATGAGCGATGTTTCTGCCGTAGTAAATGTCTGTAGTCAAAATGTTGTGCAACCGGCCCCAGTTGTGACGGGCAGCCATGACGAATGCGTCTGTCGTCTTGGTTAGTATTTGTCTAATTGTATGTATCATTTTTTTCGTGCCGTCGTAGCTGAATTATTAGTTCTTATGATATTACTGACAGTTTCAATATCCTCGGGGCGGTCAACGCCGCAGGTATGATGATTGGTCAGCACAATGTGGATGGCTATGTTGTTTTCAAGCAGTCTCAGCTGCTCGAGTCTTTCGGTAACTTCGAGACGGCTTTGGTCTAACGTGACGAATTTTTCTAGCACCTTCATGCGAAATGCATATATTCCGATGTGTCCATAGTAATTGATTTTTTGTTCTTTGGACGGATGGGGTATCGGTGACCGCGAAAAGTACAACGCCCGTCCGTCTTCGGCAAATACGACCTTGACCAGATCCGGATTTCCGACCTCCGCAGCACTTATTTTACGTGCCAGAGTTGTCACCTGAACATCGGCGGCGCGAAATGGGCTGACCAACTGGGCCAGCATGGCAGGGTCCAAAGCAGGCTCATCTCCCTGGATGTTGACGACCACCGAGTCTGGCGGCAAGTTTAGCTTTGCGGCAGCTTCCATTACGCGGTCCGTGCCGCTGGGATGAGCAGTGCTGGTCATTACCACCGGGATATCCCATTTTTGCGCGACCAAACGAATTCGATCATCATCGGTCGCCAAAAAAACAGACGTCAGGCATGTACATTGCCGAGCCTGTTCATATACGTGCAGGATCATGGGTCTGCCGAGAATATCGGCCAAAGGTTTGCCCGGAAATCGTTTGGATTCATAGCGCGCCGGGATGATTCCGTAGCACTCCGGCATCCTGTTTTTTGGATTCGCATCGGTCATCATAACGAATAATTAGATAACAAGTAACCCCTCATTGAGCTTTTTCGCTCATTAAAATCAGCGGCCGCCATACAAGGTGGCCCCGGCCCCTTCCATGGGCCATCCCCATACGCCCAGCTTGCTGGTGGTCGCTGATTGTCTTTCTTGGCTGAAGCACACCAGGGGTGATTGAGTGGTTGAACAATGCGATCTCGGAGTACAGACCCACGAATTTTTTATTTATCGCAGCGGTGTTCCAGGATCTACGGGTTTGTCCAAAGCTGCCAGGGTTGGACCGGAGTCATCGACGGCGGCTATCAACATACCGTTGGAAACAATTCCCATGAGCTTGGCCGGTTTTAAGTTGGCCACAATAATGATTTGTTTACCAACGAGGTCTTCGGGTGTATAGTTCTGTGCGATACCTGCGACGATGGTCCGTTTTTGCCCTAGATCCACTTCCAGTTTTAAAATTTTCTTTGCTCTGGGTATCCTCTCCGCATGAATCACGGTGGCCACTCGAAGATCTATCTTGCCGAATTCTTCCAAGGTAATTTCCGGTTTGATTTCAGGTCGGCTGTCAGCTGCTTGCCGTCCAACTGTCGTATCAACCGCTTTTTCAACTGGATCGACTCGCGGAAAAAGAACAGTGGACTTCGGCAACCGGGTGCCGGGTTTCATGGATTTCCAGGTCTTGAGTTGATCAAGATGATAAAAGGACATCTTGGGATCCAATCCAAGATGTTTTTGCATTTTTGCCGCTGTGTCGGGCATGACGGGATAAATAAGACCGGAAATGATTCTCAACCCCTCCAGCAAATTATAGATAACCACCGACAGGGATTTACGGCTCGATTTCTTCTTGGCCAATTCCCATGGGGCGGTGACATCCACATACTTATTCATTTCGCTGATAAATTTCCAAACAGCCTGCAGCGCGTTGTGAAACTGGAACGACTCCATAAAGCCTTCGTAATCGGCAATCGCCGTCTGAGCATTTGCTACCAGCCCGAGTTCACATTCGGCTTCGACCGTTGGTTCAACCTCAGGGACAACCCCATCAAAATACTTATGAACCATTGAAAGAACTCTGGAAAACAAATTTCCAAGGTCATTGGCCAGATCCGAATTAATGCGCTGAACCAAAGAAGCTTCACTGAAACTGGAATCCAAACCAAATACCATATCACGAATTAAAAAAAAGCGGAAGGCATCCAGACCGTAAATATTTTTAAGTTCGATCGGTTCAACCACGTTCCCCAGGCTTTTTGACATTTTGCTGTCTTCAATATTACAGTACCCGTGAACATTCAAATGTTTGTATATCGGAATACCGGCCGCTTTCAGCATGATCGGCCAATAAATGCCATGGGGCTTGAGGATGTCTTTGGCGACAACATGCTGAGATGCCGGCCAGAAGGTT
Source organism: Desulfosarcina sp. (assembly GCA_029288035.1). Lineage (GTDB taxonomy): Bacteria > Desulfobacterota > Desulfobacteria > Desulfobacterales > JAFDCJ01 > JAFDCJ01. Next base: position 18,271 of record JARFPZ010000313.1, on the reverse strand, counting down.
TCAAACAGATCACCTGTTGGATATCCCAAAGCGGAGACATAGTTTAAAAGCGCATCAAACCATACATAGGTGACGTAGTTATTATCAAAGGGCAGGGTTATGCCCCATTTCAATCTGGATTTAGGTCTGGAAATACAAAGGTCCTCCAGCGGCTCTTTCAAAAAGGCCAGGGCTTCGTTTTTATAGCGTTGGGGACGAATGAAATCCGGCGTGTTGCGGATATGATCCACGAGCCAGTCCTGATAGCGACTCATTTTAAAAAAATAGTTTGATTCTTTGATAACTTCCGGTTCGGTTTCATGGTCCGGACATTTTCCGTTCTCAAGTTCTCGTTCGGTATAAAAACGCTCGCACCCGAAGCAGTAGAGTCCTTCATATTCAGCAAAATAGATATCGCCCGCATCATAAATTTTTTGCAGTACCTGTTCTACAACAGACATGTGGGCAGAATCGGTGGTGCGTATAAAGGCAGAGTTTTTTATACCCAACTCAGGCCACAGCTCCCGGAATAGCCGACTGATGGTATCCACATAATTTCTGGGAGTCATATTTTCTTTTTTGGCGGCACGAACGACTTTGTCGCCATGCTCATCAGTACCGGTTAAAAAATAGACATCGCATGCGCGCATGGTATGAAAACGGGCGGCAACGTCCGCCACGATGGTGGTATACGCATGTCCCAAATGAGGACGCGCATTTACATAATATATCGGGGTAGTGACATAAAAGGGCCGGGCCATTTTTTCAATCCTTTATGGTTTGATTGACAGCAGTTTCGATTTCCATACCGCCTTCTAGACGAACGGTTATACAATTGCAAATGGGATTGTGACGAATTACTTTTCCTTTGCCTTTTTCGGTCATTATATGTTTTCCGATTTTAGGGAGATTTTTCTTCAATTTCCGGTAAGTATCATATTCGTAGGTCAAACAGCACATCAAGCGACCGCACTGGCCCGATATTTTTGTTGGGTTTAATGACAGACCTTGTTCCTTTGCCATGCGGATGGAGACGGGTTCAAAATTTTCCAGAAAGGATGCGCAGCACAGTTCACGACCGCATCTGCCCATACCGCCGCACATTTTAGCCTGGTTACGAATGCCCACCTGGCGCATTTCAATTCTAACTCCCAGCTGTCTAACCAGCATTTTCACCAGTTGCCGAAAATCGACACGTCCCTCGGATGTGAAAAAAAAAGTATATTTATTTCCGCCAAAGGCCTTCTCGACGGAGAAAAGATTCATTTTCAGCCCCAGCTTTTTAATACAATTTAAACAGTAACTGTGGGCTTTTTTTTCATCAACGAGATTTTTGTCTAGCTGCTCAAAATCTTTTTTATTTGCCAAACGAAAGATTTTTTTTAACGGCCTGTCATTCTTCTCACTCTGATAGAGAACCGGATCAACCGCAACTGTGCCGAAACCGAGTCCCTGTTCTGTTTCCACAATAACATGATCACCCCGATTTAAAACAAAGGCGCCGCAATCAAAATCATACACCTTACCGGTGGCTTTAAATTTAATACCGACTTTTTTATTCATAACTTAACCAAGGTTGAACCGATCCGTTGAGGTTTAACAATGAATTAAGACTGTTTTAGATGCTTGTGGGAAGCTGCAAAAATTGTATACTAGGTCAAAGCCGGGATAATTTCAAGACCATTGTTTCCATGGCAAGCCTTAAATTGGTACCGGCCTGAATTGTATTTTGAGTGGATTGAATTGTTTCAATCTTCGAAAGCAGCGAAGCTGTACTCATTTTTTGTGCAGCCCGGTGAACGCTTTCCGCCAAATCCTGATGGATAATTTTTTCAGGATAAAATTTGTCAATTACAAGATCCCGCAACCAAGACTTCATTACCTCCAGTACGTCCGGCAAATCGGCGTTATTTTGCGCCAACTGTTCGCCGAAAGCCAGGAGACGACTGATGGTTTTCGTTGATAAGGAATCCAACTCGCTGATAAGCCAGTTTCTGCGGTTTATCCAATTTGTGCTGACCATATGCAGGGCCCGTGAAAAGCTGCCGCCGGCCATGGCTGCAATAATCATCGCGTTTTCCGGATCGAGCCCATGCTTGCGAACGAGTACGGTCTCCATTTTTTTTTTTGAGATCGGATTGAACCGAATCTGCCGGCATCTTGAAACGATGGTTGGCAGGAGGTCGGTTGTATGATTGGCCACCAGAATTAGAATGGTTCCGGCCGGAGGTTCCTCCAGTACTTTGAGAAGCGCATTACCTGCAGCAGGGTTCATTGCCTGAGCGTCGGATATCAGTACCACCCGCATGCCGGCCTCATATGGTTTCATGGCAAGGGTTTGGCAGAGGCTGCGAATTTGATCAATCCTGATGAACACACCGGATGGCTTTATTCGGATGATATCCGGATGGTTTTTAGATTCAATCTTTCGGCATGGCCGACAATTGCCGCAGGGACTTGCTATCCGCCGACGGTTCGTATTACTCTGCTCATCGGCAGCCCGGTTGTTTTCCCATCCAGTATTTTTTTCAGAAATGTTGCCGGTGCAGTTACACGCCATGGCGAAAGTAACCGCCGTGCTTTGTTTGCCGACCCCCTCCATTCCCGTAAACAGAAGGGCGTGAGGTACGGTCCCGTTTTGAAGGAAGGTGGTTAGGATACGTATGGGGCGGTCTTGACCTATTATCGATTCAAACCCAGGCACAAATCAGTAGTCTACCCGATCTTTCAATTCCTTACCAGACTTGAAAAATGGCAGTTTTTTTGGTTTTATGGTGACTTTTTCACCAGTTTTCGGGTTTCGACCCGTGTAACTTTTATATTCCTTTACAAAAAAACTGCACAAGCCACGGATCTCGACACGCTCCCCTCGAGCCATGGCATCTGCCATGTTATCAAAAAATATCTGGACGACTTTTGCTGCTTCCGCTTTCGAGATATTAGCTTCTGCTTTCAAAGCGGAAATTAGCTCCAGTTTATTCATACAACCTCCTTCCGGACCCTCAGATGATCTATGGTATATTACACTTTTTATAAACCAGAACTTAATAAAATGTCAAGTAGTTATGATAATATTTTCGGCAGGATTTCAATATCATCCTCGCTGACTTCGACCCCCGCGTACTGACCGAGGGCCTCGATATTTACCACGATACGTCCCCTGCCTCCGTATCTGACAAAATTGCCCACAACCCCCGTAAAGGGGCCGCACACTACCATGACTTTATCTCCTTTTTCTAAACGATAGCCGGTAGTTACTTTGTGATCGCTTGACACCATGATTTTCAAAGATTCAACGGTTTCGTCGGTTACCGGGAGGGGACCCTGTTTATTGCCGATCAATCGCACCGCTCCAACCGTTTTTACGACCTCTAGATGGGAGTGGGGATGGAGATCTGTTTTGACAAATAGATACCCTGGAAAAAGAGGCACACGAATCGTCACCTTACGATCCCGCCGTTTACTGCGGACGGTTATCTTGGGCAGAAATGCCTCTATTGATTTTTTCAACAGGAGGTCGTTCACAACGGATTCATGACGGCTTTTGGTGTGCAGGACGTACCATAAACGCTCGAGCTTTTTATCTGTCATTTTTTAACCTCTATACCGCCTCAGGCGTAATGCCATAAAATGCGCCAAAATAGTAACTAAATCCCAAATCCGCCCAATCCGAACAAGTTGACTTTCAATTCAAAATCCAGATTCTTGGAGTTGTCGTTGGTTGTCTCGGTGATGTTGCCATCGATTGACCAGCACTGGCGTCTGTAATTCAACCCTATGCCCGTTTGAACGTGGGTGTTGTCTAAAAAATTGTATTCGTAATTCCCGGAAAGATGGAGCCTGTCGGTCACCTTCACCCGTAAATCCACAGAAAGAAACTGGGCCTGATTCAAACTGATCTCGTCGGATTTTCTGGTGTACCTGTATTCTATTGACAATTTGTCTCCCCGAAGGTCCCAGAGATTGGCGGCGATGTTGTGAGACAAAAATTTCGTATCATATACGGACCACAACGCATCGGCCTCCACGGAAACATACTTTCCGGGAAACAGGTCCAATCTGGCACTTATGGGTGAAAATGGACGATCCGGCTCCTTTTCTTTGGCCTCATTAATATCGTAACTTTGCTCCAATTCAAAGCGTAAAAAATCATTGTATTTGTAATCGGAAACAGTATCGAGCACAGTGGCATCGGATGGGTCGGTGCGATGGGAAGTGCTGAAGCTGCCGTTTTTACGTGTTTTGGATGTCAGGGTGTTGATCAGAGAGTAAGTCAGCAGGTTTTTATTGTCGATCCGGTCAATGGAATCAAAATCCGGCAAATCATCCTGATCCACATAAGGAATATAATCATGGATGATTCGGGGGCGGATGGTATGTTTGATCGCTTCGATGAATTGGCCCTCGGTGTGAAATACATTATAGACTTCTGAAAAAAGATCCAGGCGGGTATCGAATAGCTCTCGGTGGTAGTATTTTTTATCATCCAAATCCGAGCGGTCTTCTTTTTTGTCGAGTCGCCATAAGGTTTCCCGCACCCCCACCGAGGGCTCGATATTGATGAACGGCTTGAGCCGAAAGGGGAGGTACAACCGCGGATAGACATCTATTCGCTGGGTTCGCTTTGCGTCTTGCTGGGCTCGCTTTCCGTCCCGACTCCAGTAATAAACGTACTGTGAATTCAGATTGAAAAAAAAGGGGGAGGTTGCAATGCGTTGTTTGACGCCGTCAAATTCGACAATGGGTAATCGCTGCAAGGTGTTATCCGACTTATGGCTGTTGCGGATGGTGCTGTCCAGATCGTAGCGCAATTGAGCGTTAAGGCTATAGAGAGGCCAGGATTTATTAAAGTTCAACCGATTGGTCCGAATGGGATCATTAAAGTCGTCCAGATCGCGGTTGAAAACTTCTTCAAAGAAATGTTTTGACCGATTCCAGCCCATGTACCCATTTCTAAACTCACGCGTGTAGTCCTGGTCGCTGACAAGGTCAACGTCCAGTTTGGCCTGAATTCCCCAGGGCATTTTTTGATGGTGGCTTCCCCGCAACCAATAGCGATCCTCATTTTTGCGCAGGATTTTTTTCCCGCCGTCGTTAAAGCCCCATTTTTCGCTGGCATCGCCGATGCCGTCATCGATTTTCTGATCATCAAGTCCGTCGACCATCCAGGTACCTTTGGACCAGTCATCCAAATAATAACGGTATTCCGCGCCGGCCCTCAGGCCCCGCCTATTCATGTATTGTCCATAAAAAGTGGCATCCGAGCTTTCATCAATGGCCCAGAAGAAGGGCTGGTTATAATATGTGCCCCAGCGGTCGGAAATACCGCCTTCGGGAATCAGAAATCCGGTTTGACGTTTGGTCATGGCCGGATAATAGAAATAAGGGGTGTACAGAACCGGCATTTTTCGGGCCCACATGGTCGCATGCCACGCCGTTCCTTCACCGTCCTCTTTAATTTTAACCTTTTTTCCGGTTACCCTCCAATCCGGGTTCCCGCCATCACAGGTGGTCAGCGACGCCTCATCGATGCTATAGGTATTTTCGCCGACCTTTTCAATCAGATCTCCGGTCAAATGAAAATTGTTTTCCTTAAGAAATAAATAACCATTTTCAACCGACCCAATCTGGTTTTCCAGATCCATTTCCATGCTCGTACCGCTCAGAATATCTTTACCGTTGGTTAAGATGACATTACCCTCAGCATAGGCTTTCATGTCATTGTGATCAAACCGCACAAAATCGGCCATCAGCTTAATGTTGCCTTTATAAATCAATACGTTTCCCCTGGCATTGTATTTATCCAAGCGTTGATCATAATTAACCTCATCGGCCTCCAGTTGCCACGGTCGACTCGGATCCCGGATTACGTCTCCTACTTGGTCCTCATTCACTTGCGCAGTGAGCCCAGTGGGAGCGATTAGGTGCCAACCGGCCATGATTCCAAGGGCGGTGAAGATGATCAGAGCGGTCCGAGAAATCCAGCGCCAACCATCTGGGGTGGGTTGCCGTCGAATTATAGATCCGGATTTTTGAGTGGTCGTCTTCAGTGTCATTCAGGTTGTTGCGCCCTCGAATATAACGTCAGATGATGAAATGTGTCGCTTGAATCCCGTTGATTTTTAAGATATAAGCCCAAGTTGATAAAAAAAGTCAAGATATTGTTGATACCCATGAACGTTTTATTGACAAATGACGATGGCATCCATGCCCCGGGGCTGCGGGCTCTTTACAACCGCTTTATCAATACCCATCAGGTGTCTGTCGTTGCTCCGGACCGCGAGCGCAGTGCCATTGGCCATGCGATCTCACTGAATCAGCCGTTGCGAGCAATCCGGGTGTCCCCAAACGGTGAATATAAGGGATATGAGGTAAATGGAACACCGGCAGACTGCATTAAATTGGCCATTGCGGAAATACTTTCCGAGCGTCCGAATGTGGTGATCGCCGGGATAAATCCCGGGGCCAATGTCGGTGCCAATTTAAATTACTCCGGCACAGTGGCCGCGGCCAAGGAAGCGGCCCTGAACGGTGTCATCGGCATTGCAGTATCAATTGAAGGCCAAGTTGCGGATAACTACGATGAAGCTGCACGGTTTGTTCTTCAATTATGTGATATCGTGACAATTAAAGGACTGCCGTTCGGAACCTTTCTCAATGTGAATATACCCAACCGGCCTATGAGCGAGATCACCGGAGTTCGGATCAGTCGGCAGGGCACCGGATTGCTGTCCGAATATGTTGAAAAGCGCATAGATCCTCGTAATCGAACCTATTACTGGCAGGGACCAGATATGCAGTCGTTTGAAGACGACCCAGCCGTTGATGGAACTGCGCTGGGTCAAAATTTCATTTCTATAACTCCGATCAAATGCGATATGACCGATTACCGTGTGCTTGAGGATTTGAAAAGCTGGAGGCTAAAAAAAATTAATATTGAATATTGAAGATTGAAGATTTATGGGTGTCGCTCTCCGAGACGTAGGCGCTACAATCCCTACGAGCCGGAGGCTTCGCTCCGTCAGTTTAATCTCCAATCGACAATCTTTAATCAATGGAATTTGTGGGTTGCTCAAACCTCCGTTTCTTTACAACATTTTGTCAGAAAAAATAGACTAAGGGCCTATATTATCTATGTTTATCACCTTAGAAGGTATTGAAGGCTCCGGCAAGACGACCCAAATGCGGCAGCTCAGCGCCAGTCTTGAAAATCGGGGACATTCTTGTGTCTTGACTCGTGAACCCGGCGGTACCGTTCTCGGGGAAAGGATCCGGGCTATTTTGCTGGATCCCGCCAGCAATGAACTGGTTCCCACGGCGGAATTGCTGCTGTATATGGCCGACCGTGCCCAGCACATCAATTCTTTGATCAAACCGTGCCTGGCTGATGGTAAAATAGTTTTGTGCGATCGCTATTTTGATGCCACCGTGGTCTACCAGGGCTCTGCCCGGGGACTTGACACCGGATTGATCTGCGATTTGCACCGGATCATATTCGATGACCTGAAACCGGATATTACGTTTCTATTGGATCTCGCACCACAGATTGGTTTGGCGAGGGCCTGGAAACAGCTGGATATAGGCACGCGTTCCGGCTCTGAGAGCCGTTTTGAAGAAGAAACCATCAGCTTTCACGAAAAAGTCCGCGCTGGCTATTTGGAACTTGCCCGCAGTGAACCCAAGCGGTTCAGGGTAGTTGACGGCTCTAAAAATGAAAAACAGGTTCAGGCAGATATCCGGGATGCGCTGGCTGAGTACTTTTAAAAAAAACCTGAAACCACCAATCTTGGTATCTAATGAGCAATTCCATTCTGAACACCATTGGCAATACACCACTGGTTGAAATCAAGAGACTCAATTCGAACCCCAAGGTCAGCGTTCTGGCTAAACTGGAGTACTTTAACCCGGGGGGCTCCATCAAGGACAGACCGGCACTTTACATGATCGAAGCGGCGGAGAAATCCGGGGAACTCACGCCGGAAAAGACCGTCCTGGAGGCCACCAGTGGGAACACCGGAATTGGGCTTGCTCTGGTATGCGGGATTAAAGGGTACCGGCTGCTGTTGATAATGAGTGAATCCGTCAGTACTGAGCGTCAGAAAATTTTAAAAGCGCGCGGTGCTGAAATTTTACTGACGCCCGGGCATCTGGGAACAGACGGCGCTATTGAAGAAGCCTATCTTCTAGACCGTGAAAATCCCGGACGGTTTTTTATGGTAGATCAATTCAACAACGAAGCCAACTGGAAATCCCATTACCATGGGACGGCAGAAGAAATTTGGCAGCAATCCGGTGCATCAATCACCACCTTTGTCGCCTGCCTGGGCACATCCGGTACCTTGATGGGGGTCTCCCGAAAATTTAGGCAACTAAACCCGGCAGTCCAAATCATCGGTGTTGAACCCTATCTAGGCCACAAGATCCAGGGGTTAAAAAATATGAAGGAGGCTTACTGCCCTGGGATTTTTGAAAAACAGCGCCTGGATAAAAAAGTCAATATTGATGATGAAGAAGCCTTTGAGATGGCCAGAAGCCTGGCAAAATCTGAAGGACTATTGGTAGGAATGAGCAGCGGGGCTGCCATGGCGGCCGCTCTGAAAGAAGCCCAACAAATGCGTGCGGGTACCGTGGTGGTGCTATTGCCTGATGGCGGTGAACGTTATCTGAGCACCTCTCTTTTCGCAGTGCAAGAAGAAATAGGACTCAAGCTGTACAATACCCTGAGTAATTGCAAGGAGCCCTTCGAGCCTATCGTTGCGGGAAATGTATCTTTATATTCATACGGTCCTGCCGCTCACGCGAGGATGCATATCGGTGAAATGCGCCGCTATGTATTTGCCGATCTACTCAGCCGGTATTTACGATTCCGTGGGTATCATGTGCAGCATGTCATGAACATCACCGATCTGGATGATAAAACCATCCTCGAATCGGAGAAGGCCGGTCTGGATTTGACTGAATTTGCCCGGCGCCATATTGAGCAGTTTAAAAAAGATTTAACCGTTCTCAGGGTCCGACCAGCGGAAAGATATCCCCTTGCCGGCGATCATGTCAAAGATATGGAGGTGCTTTCACAAAAACTCGTCGACAAGGGATTTGCATATGAAAAGCTTCGTTCGCTGTATTTCGATATTTCACGTTTTTCGGACTATGGCCAATTGTCGGGTATAGATATTCAAAAAATTAAGTTGGGTGCTACCGTCGATCTCGATGCATACGAAAAGGAAAATCCCAGAGATTTCACATTATTTAAGCGATCAAGGCTATCGGAATTAAAAAGAGGGATATTTTTCAAAACCAAATGGGGCAACGTGCGTCCTTCCTGGCACATTCAATGTGCAGCCATGTCCATGAAATATCTGGGCGACAATTATGACATCCATGCCAGCAGCCGGGAGTTGCTATTTCCCCATCATGAAAACGTCAATGCCATTGCGGCCGCTCTGACCGGCAAGCCCTTGGCGCGTTTCTGGATTCATTGCGACCGTGTCCTAATAAATGGGAAAAAAGTGGACGAAATCGATTCCGGTCACACCCTTGATGATCTTAGACGCATGGGTTATTCAGGCCGGTTGATTCGATACTGGCTGATTGCGACCCATTACAGAAAACCCATTACGTTTTCCAAAGACCGGTTGATCAATGCGCGTCATTCACTCAAAAGACTTGATCAATGTATTCATACCCTAAAACATATCAGTGACGGGAGGTCCTATCCGGACCTAAATCAACTGATTTATGATATTAAACAAGGGTTTATCCAGGCCATGGATGATGATCTGAACATATCGGCGGCCATGGCGGTGTTGTTTGGCAGTGTCAAAAAGATCAATATTCTGAAACGGGATAAAAAAATCGATGCCGAAGGAGCATCCAAGGTTCTGGATGTATTTCGAAGCATTAATACGGTGCTCGAATTGTTAGAATTCAATGACGATGTTGAAAACCCCATGATCCAGAAGCTTATCAAGGCCAGAGATCAGGCCAGATCGGAGCAAAACTGGGAACTTGCCGACCGGATCCGAAACCAATTAAGAGCGAGTGGAATTATTGTGCAGGACGATAAACTATGAAACCAATCTTTTTCCCCGCCACCTATGTCCCCGATTCCGTCGCACTGGCATTGACTGCCTGCTTCGGACAATTTATCGTTTACCAGCCTTTGACCGGGAAAATACCGGAGCAAATGCGCAATTGGGCCGCAAGGGGTATTCTGGACATCCGGGTGCCTGTGACAGAAGATCAAAATGAAATTGAGGCCGTGGTGAAAAGCTATTTCAGCTGGGCCGATCTACATTTTGGTGGTTCAGGTCTGAAACCGTCATTTTTGAAAACTTGGAAGGATGCCATACCTTTTTTTGAGTCTTCATCTTCGTCCCAGGTGGTGGCGGATATTAAAAGGCTGCTCCATGGAAAACCAGCCTCCAGAGCCCCTGAGCCTCTTTTTGCAGCCAGGCTTTTTCTCTATTTTGCCCAAGAATTCGATCGGCAAAACCAAGAGGTTGTCCGGGATCTCAAACGGCACCGTCAACAGGAAGCAGAATTGATCCGACAACTGAAAATGGAAGACGATTCCCTAACCACCCAGTTTCAGAAAGAAGATGTGCAGGAACCGGATGATTCAGCCGGTTACCTGGTATTGGACCGGCTGGGAGCCTGGAGTCGGTTTTTTTTAAAGGATACGGATATATCCGGCATATTTATTACCCACATCCCGACCGTTCTACAGGAGTTACTCGATCATACGCCATCTGCTCAAAAGTTGCTCTCGATTAAATCCATTCCAATCTCCATGGCATCGACCGACACGCTTGCCCCCTGGCGGGAACAATTGTTGTTGGATCTTGCTCATATCGTCGAAGATAAATGGTCGAAGTCTCCCCCCCGGCTTCCTGATCAACCGAGCTTTCGAGATGCAGGAAAAACCATCTCCCTCAGCGTCTATCTCCTGCCAGATCAAATTCCGCGGGATTTTTTTTCACACTATGCTCATATCCAGCCTTCTGACAGAGATGTTCCCGTTGCCGACGGCAGATTTAAAAACACTCTCATCGGTCTAATCGAGATTAACAAGTGAAAAAAGGTATTTTCAGGAAAAAATTGGCAAGAGGGCTTGACTCGCTTTTTTAATTGGTATAAGGACATCCCCTCGGTACATAGATAAATACGTATTGGGATCAGATAAAAGGTTTCTAAACCATTTTATTAAAATTCATTCAAAGGAGAGTATCATAATGGCTTTTAATCCTATCGTCGATGAAGAAAAGTGCGTCGGTTGCGAAGAGTGCGTGGATGTTTGTCCTGTCGAAGTATTCGAAATGCAGGACGGCAAATCTGTGCCCGTCAATGCCGAGGAATGTCTTGGATGCGAAAGCTGCATCGAAGTGTGTGAAGAAAACGCAATTGTCGTCGAAGAAACCTAATTATTCGCATCGAGAAATCCCCCTGGGTCTGGATAAAATACCAGGGCAGGGGGATTGAACCCTCTTTTGCCCCACCATCTAAATTTTCCGTAATTTCATTTTAGAATCCATTCGATCTGTTTCTGGTGACCTTGTATGCTTATTCCCTGTGTAGTTAGCGTTTATTTTTGTTTTTTTTTGCGGGAAGCATTGAAACAGATATCGATTTTATAAAAATCGAACATGACGTCCTCTAACCTGTTTATGGACTCTGCGCTATCTTATTGTATATGTACGGCTTGCGCGCTGCAACAATGTGTGATAATTATGTTTTCTATGAAGCAATATGTCATTGACGAGCTAAGACCGTCGGATTATAAAGCGCTTAAAACCTATCTGGACAAGCAATTCGGGCCATCTGAGATAGAGGGGATCTATTGGATACCGGTTGCGATTGATATGCTGACGGATATCCAATCTGCACATACCGAATGCCGGCCGCAATACGTTGCCGTCGATCTTGACGACAAGCGTTTGGCCTGCGAATTTTTAGTGCGTAGCAAAAATCGGGTGCGCTGTGACTGTATTCACTACGCCACGGAAAATCAACGTAATTGGCTCATCGGATTCATCGATAATATTTTCGAGCGGCTGCAGATCAAGACCTGAATCTTCCCTAACTATGATACGCACTGCAATAATTATTTTGTATGTTTTGCCGGCAACTGCTGTTTTAAGTATGATTGCGATTATCGTCGCATTTTTTTCCCGTACGGGTAACCCCGTTCACATCATTGCCAGGATGTGGTCAAAATCCATCTTATTTGTCAGCGGTATCAAGGTTGACGTCAAGGGGCTTGCAAACATTGATCCTGGCAAATCGTATATTTACATGGCCAATCATCGAAGCAATTTTGACATCCCCGTATTATTAGGTTGTCTTCCCATTCAATTCAGATGGCTTGCCAAGGCGGAGCTTTTTAAAATTCCAATCTTCGGCCGCGCCATGAGCGGTGCCGGCTATGTCAAAATTGATCGATCGAACCGAGAAGCCGCGTTTAAAAGCATTGACGAAGTCGCCGCTAAATTGAAAAACGGCGTGTCCGTCATGATATTCCCGGAAGGTACCCGCAGCCAAGACGGTCACCTCAAACCATTTAAAAAAGGGGGGTTTGTCATGGCCGTCGACAGCGGTGTTCCGATTGTACCGATCATTTTACGGGGAACCCGGTCCATCATGGCCAAAGGCAGTTGGCGAATTAACCCCGATAAGGTCACCCTGTCCATAGAAAAACCCATCAACACCTCCGAATTTACCCGGGATACCAAAGAGGATCTGATAAGAAAGGTCAGAGGCGTTATTTACGACGTTTTTGAAAAAGGAAAAAAATTTGACACAAGTGCTTAAAATTATTCCTCTCGGCGGTCTGGGAGAGATCGGCATGAACATGCTGGTATTCGAATATGGGGAAACCATGTTTGTGATCGACAGTGGGTTGATGTTTCCCGAAGATCATATGCTAGGGGTTGATTTCGTCATACCAAACATGGATTACATTTGTCGCAATCGAGCCAAGGTCGTCGCGGTTGTCTTAACCCATGGCCATGAAGATCACATTGGGGCGCTACCGTATCTGATAAGAGAAATCAATGTACCGATTTTCGGCACTGCCTTTACGTTAGGGCTTGTTCGTCACAAACTTGCTGAGCGTGAACTCATGTCCTCATCTGTCCTGCAGGAGATTTTTCCGGATGAAAAATTACGCTTGGGTCCCTTTGAACTCGAATTTATCCGGGTAGGTCACAGTGTGGTCGACGGTGTGGGAATTGCGATCAATACGCCCCTTGGGCTGGTTGTCCACACCGGTGATTATAAAATCAGCTATGGGCCGGGCAGCGGCGGAACCACCGATGTAAACAGGTTTGCCAGTTATGGTGAAAAGGGCGTCCTTGCTCTTTTATCCGATTCCACCAATGTGGAAAAAGAAGGCTACACCATCTCGGATAAGGAGATCGGTGAGACCCTGGACAGGATTATCACCGACAGCCAGGGCCGTATCATTGTTGCGCTGTTCGCATCCAATATTGCCCGGATTCAGCTCATCGTTGATATCGCCAGAGATAGGGGCAAGAAGGTCGTTTTCAACGGCAGAAGTATCGAGGTCAGTGTCAATATTGCCAGGTCTTTGGGGTATTTGACAATTCCTCCAGATGCGGAAATCGGTATTGAACAGGTAGCCGATTTTTCGAAGGACGAGATTATTATCATCACCACCGGCAGTCAGGGGGAGCCGATGTCTGCCCTTGCCCGGATGGCGTCGGGCACCCATAAACAAATCAAGGCCATGGCAGGGGACACGGTCATACTCTCTTCAAAATTCATCCCGGGAAATGAGAAAGCCATCGGCAGGATCATCAACAGTCTCTACAGAAAAGGTGCTGATGTCATCTATGAAAAAATATCGGATATTCATGTGTCGGGCCATGCATTCAGGGAAGAACTCAAGCTGATGATCAAACTGACCAAACCGGAATATTTCATGCCGATTCACGGAGAATACCGCCATCTGCTCCTGCATGCGCGCCTGGCAAAGGGTGTGGGCCTTGCCGCAGACAAAATCCTGCTGGCTGAAAACGGAGAGATTGTTGAATTTGATGAAGCCGGAGGAAGGCTTAACGGTAGTGCAACCACCGGCCGGATACTCATCGACGGCAAAGGCGTGGGCGACGTCGGACGCAGCGTGCTGAAAGAGCGGCGAATTCTCTCGGAGGAGGGATTGGTTGCCGTGACCCTTGCATTCGATGAGGAAACCGGAATTATCGTGTATGGCCCGGAAATAGTTTCACGTGGGTTTGTCTTTCAAACCGAAAGCGGCCACCTGCTGGAAGATGCCCAGTGTGTGATTTTGGAAATTGTGGACGAAATTACACCCGAAGTCATCGACCGCATAAACAAAATTCGCTCAAAAATCCAAACGGCCTTGCGGCAGTATTTTTTCTTTACCATCGGACGCCGTCCGGTTATATTGCCATTCATAATGGAAGTATAAGAAATTATGCGCAGAGAAATTTTTGGAATCATTCTTTTTTTCCTTGTCATATTTACACTGATCAGTCTGTTGTCTTACAGCCCAACCGATCCCTCGATTAACAACTCCAGGGCTGCAGGACAGATTCACAATCTATTTGGCTTCCTCGGCGCCCATGTGTCCGGATTTCTTATCGGGCTGTTCGGACTGGGGGCATTCTGGATTCCGATATTATTGTTGATGGCAAGCATCCATTTTTTCGGCAACCATTCTAATCGCGCCATAGTTTTGACCCTCGTCGGCGGTATTATTCTGGTGGTCATCACCGGCAGTCTTCTTTCCGTTCGCCAAAATTATTTCACCTTATTCGGCAGTAAATTTTCGGCCGGCGGAATTGTCGGCATCCCGTTTAAAGCCTTTTTGGTGAAGTATACCAATTATGCCGGCGGTGTGATCATTTTGGCTGTCTTGTGGGTCATCGGTTTTATTCTGGCCACGGGATTTTCCCTGATTGCGTTCGGAAAACGTGTATGGGGTTGGCTGAATGCCGTCAATAACCGCCTCACGACCTTTTACCTGAAACACAAGGAGCGCAGAGAAAAGGCGAAAAAACGGTCGCGGATTTCCAAGGAAAAAATCACGAAAAAAGCCAAACAGATTAAAATCAAGACATCGGCGCCCAAACCAATTAAAGCCGTGCCTTCGCCGAAGCAGGAGGTCTTTGATTTCATGAAAAACGGCAGGGGCTATCAGCTGCCGCCCTATAGTTTGCTGGAAGACCCGGAAAATCCTCCTTCTTCTTCAGACGACGAGAATTTGCGCATGCAATCGCAACTACTTGAAAAGAAACTTGAAGATTTCGGGGTTCATGGAAAGGTTGTGGCCGTGTCTCCCGGTCCGGTGATTACAACCTATGAATATGCGCCTGCTCCCGGGGTGAAGATAAATAAAGTCGTCAATCTTTCGGATGATCTTGCCCTGGCGTTGCGGGCCATCAGCATTCGGATTGTGGCGCCAATCCCCGGCAAAGCGGTCATCGGTATCGAGGTTCCCAATATCGATCGTGCCATGGTGCGCTTCAAAGAAATTGCGGCATCCGCTGATTTTGATAAATCTAGTTCGAATTTGCCCCTTTGCCTTGGCAAGGATATCGTCGGCAATCCAGTGGTTGCCGAACTGGATAAAATGCCCCATCTGTTGATTGCCGGAGCGACCGGAACGGGAAAGAGCGTCGCCTTAAATTCGATGATATGCAGCATTTTATACAAATCCACTCCGGAAGAAGTCAAACTGATCATGGTCGATCCGAAAAGGATCGAGCTATCCAGCTATAATGGCATTCCGCATCTGATAACGCCGGTGGTCGTGGATCCTAAAAAAGCGACCAATGCCCTTTTTTGGGCCATTCGGGAGATGGAAAGACGATATGAACTGCTCTCACAAAACAATACGAGAAACGTGCGGCAGTACAACAAGAAAATAGAAAAGGAAAAAAAATCAGGTTCAGAAGGTGAATTGCAAAAACTGCCGTATCTGGTGATTGTCATCGACGAATTGGCCGATCTGATGATGCTGGCCTCGCGGGATGTCGAGGTCACGCTGACCCGTTTGGCCCAGATGGCCCGGGCCGCTGGAATTCATCTTATTCTTGCCACCCAGCGACCTTCAGTGGATGTGTTGACCGGTATCATCAAAGCGAACTTCCCGACCCGGCTGACCTTTCAAGTCTCGTCCAAGACCGACTCACGAACAATTATTGATACCAATGGGGCGGAGAATCTGCTGGGTAGCGGCGATATGCTGTTTTTACCGCCAGGTACGGCCAAACTGCAACGCATCCACGGTGCCTACATCTCCGAGAACGAGCTGAGCCGGATCACTGGATTTTTAAAGGCTCAGGAAAAACCCGAATACGACGAGAAGGTCACTGAAGCGGTCGCTAAAGATGAGACGTCGTCCGAAGAGCAGGAATACGACGAACGCTATGATGATGCCGTCGCATTGATCACTAAGAAACGGCAGGCTTCTATTTCCATGATCCAGCGGCATTTGAGGATTGGATACAATCGGGCTGCCCGTATCATCGAGGTGATGGAACAAGAAGGGGTCGTCGGTCCGTCGGACGGTGTCAAGCCCAGGGAAGTGCTGGTGACCGGCTATGATGAGAGAGACTAAAGGACAGAGGGCAGAAGACAGCGGACAGAAGGTAGTGGTAGGATGGTGAGAGAATATTGGTTATAATTTGGGATCTTAGATTGCGGCCTCCGGCCCGGAGGGGCCATAGGGCCTACGCCCCGGAGGGATTTTAGATTTGTGGTATCGCTGCGCTCTACCAATCTTTCACATCCAGAATAACTTAAAAAACACTGAGCTTTTTCCGAGACTACGCTCGGGTAATGTGGCCCCTGCAGTGCGGCAGGCACGCTGATAATTTATATAGGTTTCAGGTTTCGGGTTTCAGAAGGGTGAGTCGCTAAATCCTGAAACCTGAACACTGACACCTTCGATCTCTAACTACATGACGTCAGAAAAGGGACCTCAAGGCATAATCGCTTCGAGTAGAGAAGTCAAGCCCTCGAACCCATGAAAATTAACCAAGATTTACTTCGCAGTGTCAAAGGTTTTCTCGATCAGGATGAAGGCCGGTGTCTGTATGAAATGGCGCTCAAGGCCTGTTCTTTAGGCCCCTGTTTGGAAATTGGCAGTTATTGTGGTAAATCAACCCTGTACCTGGCTGCAGCTTGCAGGGAAAAAAGCGGCATATTGTTTTCCATTGACCATCACCGGGGGTCCGAGGAACAACAACCCGGGGAAGAATATTTCGATCCCGAGCTTTTTGATGGCCAGGCCGGCCGGGTAGACACCTTCGAGCGATTTAGAGCCACCATCGAAAATGCGGAGATTGAAGACACGGTTGTACCCATCGTATGCCGATCCGAGGTCGCTGCCCGCAAATGGGCAACGCCTCTAAGCTTGGTGTTCATCGACGGTGGGCACGCTTTTGAGACCGTATTTACCGACTATACCGCTTGGGCCGGACATATCATTTCAGGCGGTTACCTGTTGGTGCATGATATTTTCGCGGATCCGGCAAAAGGCGGGCAGGCACCTTACCATATCTATAATCTCGCGCTTGCCTCCGATCTTTTTCGCGAAATTACGATGGTAAAAAGCCTGGGGGTCTTGCAGCGCAAAAAGTATGGCCATATGCCTGCAAACCTTCTTCAACACTCCCCATTCTCCAAGAAGTCGAAGCCATAAGCAAGGTCACTTCAAGATTAGAACAAAATTCAAATGAGTTCAAAATAACTAAAAGAAGGAAGCTGTAAACCAAGTTTGCATAAAATATTAGAACTCGTAAATTGACTTTACAGAGACCGCACCTGTCGGTTTACTGGTAGGTGATCCGAAGATCCTGTCTAAAATAAAATAATAAAATAAATCAATCTATTATAATCAGTACGGTAGCCAATGCGCTTTTCTTTTCAATAATGGCATAAAATCTGCTGTTTCGATTTTAATAGCAAGAGTTATACAAAACAACATCAAACAAAAAGGGGGGGACCCATGTTCAAACGAATTCTTGTTGCATTCAAGTTCACCCCGGCGAGTCGATCAGTGCTGGAAAAGGGGATCGAAATTGCAAGAGACCATGGGGCCGAACTGCATATCTTTCATGCTTTGGATTATCGGCTGAAAGCGCTGGAATCCAGTGATCCCTAGCTGCAGGAAATAAATGAGGAAACCAAGGACCGATTTGAAACTGAAGTAAAGCCTCTCTTGGATGAATCTAATCGCGTTACATTTGGATGTCTGCCTGCCGATCCTGCCCTTGAAACATGTAAAATAGCTAAGCAACAC
>JARFPZ010000376.1 GCA_029288035.1 Desulfosarcina sp. | reverse complement strand
TTTTTTTTGAGTATGCAGGTTGAGTTATTCTGGGCAACTTTGCAATGCCATTTTGGCCCATGTGTTCGGCAAGCTGCCAGTCGTAGCCATTGTTGACGTCAAATCCCTCATAATCGGTGGTAAAGAACGGCATGATCACGTTGCCGGCGATGGTGTGACCTTCGAGCACAACCCGTGACCAGGCAATTTCCAGACTTGCATTTTGAACGTATACTTCCGGTAGTGAGGGATATTGACAGCTGTGCCAGGGTTTCTCGGCGGGTCCTAACGGCAGCAGCGGCATCATCCGTTTGCCCCGAACGACCCACATTTTACCGGGGTGTTGGCGACATTTTTCCACGGCCCGCAAGGAGTCAACACCAATTTGGGTCGAAAATTCGTGCCACGCCCGTTGAATGGTTTCCGGTAGTCTAAAGGGGCTGGTCGGTCGCAAAATACTGAAGCAGTCATAGGTGCAACCGGCATCTTGCAGACGGCCAAGCGTGTACTGTAACCATTCGATGTCGGCGGACTGGTCGCCCGCCAACTCGGCCGGGCGCAAAAACGGTATTTGGGCCCCATAATATTTTGCGATTTCAGCATAGTTTTCTGAATCCGTCGACACGATGATATCCTTGAAAATACCACTGCCCTGAGCGGCTGCTATTGTATAGGCAATAACCGGATGGCCGGCCAGCGGTCGTATATTTTTATCCGGCACGCGTTTTGATCCGGACCGGGCAGGAATCAAGGCAACGATATCAAGTTTGTTTTCGGACACTGCAATCCTCAAGACCTATTTAAATGTTAGTTTCTATAAATTATTCGATATTCGAATTTAATCTCCGCCTTCCAAAATCAAAAGAAGTTTAAAGGTATTTACCGTCAATTACGCTTTAAAGCAACTCCGGATCTATATTGATGATGATGTTTTTTAAATCAGAGTAAACATCCAGGGCTTCCGTTCCGGGCTCCCGGGTGCCGTTACCGGATTGCTTCAGTCCGCCGAACGGCATATGGGGTTCGCTGCCAAAGGTTCCGGCGTTGACAACTGATACGCCGGCCTGAATTTTCTGACTGAACTCCATGGCACGGTGGAAATTGAGGGTATGAATACAGGCGGTAAGACCATACGGTGACGCATTGGCCAACTGCAAGGCCTCCTGAAAATCACTAACCCGGTAGAGGCAGGTGATGGGGCCGAACAGCTCGATGGTGGAAATATCATCTTTGGGATCGGCGTTTTCGATTATGGTCGGTGCCAGGTAAAAGCCGCCGGCATGCGCGTCGTCGTCGAGACGGTAACCGCCGGATAGCACCACAGCTCCTCTCTGTTGCGCCGCCTGAATAGCGTCAATCATATTAACCAGTTGTTTTTCATTGATGACCGGACCAAGATCATCCGCATTGTCCGGCCCGATCTTAAGCTGTTTCGTGCGTTCGACCAGCATGTCCCGGAACCGATCATAAACCGAATCAAAAACGATGATGCGACTGCCCGAAGCACAGCGCTGACCGGCATTGCTAAACGCCGAAAGCAGGGTCCATTTGGCAGCTGATTCCAGATCGGCATCGTCACAGACGACTAACGGATTTTTGCCGCCTAACTCGAGGGACACCTTGGCCAACCGTTCGCCGGCAATGGATGCGATCCGACGCCCCACGGCGGTTGATCCGGTAAAGCTTATAACATCCACATCCGGGTTGGCAACCAGCGGCGTACCGGCCTCTGCGCCGTACCCCTGGATGACATTGAGAACCCCCGGCGGCAGCCCGGTTTCGTGTGCGATCCGGGCGAAATACCAGGCAGTGGCCGGTGTATCTTCTGCAGCCTTCAACACGGCCGCATTGCCGCAAACCAGCGCCGGAAAAACCTTCCAGGCGACGTTGGCAATCGGTGTATTGGCGGCAATGATCAGTCCGGCAACCCCCAATGGCTGCCTAACGGTCATGGCATATTTGTTGGGCACCGCACTCGTGGTGGTGCGACCGTAGAATCGGCGGCCTTCACCAGCCATAAATTCCCCTTCGGCGATGGCACCACCGGTTTCACCTAGTGCGGCATTAAATGACATACCGGTTTCCATGGCAACAATTTCAGCAATTTCCTTTTGATGCCTGCGCATGCTTTGGGCAATGTCATGCAGGATATCGCCGCGCTGTACCGGGGTAAGCGCGGCCCAGCCTTCTTGTGCACTTCGGGCGGTCTGAATCGCCGATTCTACATCCTGCGGGCCTGACCGCACTACACCACACAGCTTGCGGCCGGTGTGCGGGGACAATTTATCAAACGTTTCCCCCGATTTTGCTGGACACTCTTCACCGTTGAGCCAGTTGGGAATTGTCTCGGGGAGGCTATTCGGTTTCATTGTAACTCCTTTTTTTAAGTTTCTTTTTTGATCAGACTGGCCGTTTTTTTGGCCTGAGGCGCCGCTTTCATCTGACATGACACCGTTGAATGACAAATGACGATAGACGAATGACGAATGGTGGAAGTCGCTCTCCGAGGCGTAGGCGCTAAAACCTCTACGAGCCGGAGGCTTCGCTCCGTCATCTAAATCTAAAATCGACAGGATTCCTTAACTCGTCATTCGTCATTTGAAATTCGTCCTTCCAATCACCATGCCGTGAACCCACCATCGACGACCAGTTCCGTCCCGGTTATATAGGCTGACGCTTGTGAGGCCAGAAAAAGCAGTGGGCCGTGAAGGTCCTCAGCCGTTGCCATCCTTCCCATGGGGACACGACGGCAAAATTTGCGTTTGAATTCTTCGTCCTGACCGCCCAACACACCGCCGGGTGACAGTGCATTCACCCGCACGCCATGGTTCGCCCAAAGCGTGGCCAAATACCGGGTCAAATTGACCACCGCCGCTTTGGAAGCGCCATAAGCCGGCGGCTTGAGAAAGGGCGGGTCCCCCGGGATATGGTCGTAAAACCGCTCATCGGGCGACACACCGGCATACAGTGATCCGATATTGATAATGGAACCCCGGCCGGCAGCGACCATCCGGGCACCAAAGACCTGGGTTACCTGGAAAAGACCTAACGTATTGACTTCAAATATCTCGCGATTTTCCTCCAGCGGTATCTCCTCGAGACGATATCCCTTGGCGGAATCGGCAGGGGGGCGATCGATTCCGGCATTGTTCACCAAAATGGTGGGCATCCCCAAAGCGGCGATACAGTTTTCACACGCGGCTTCCAACGATTGGCGATTCCTGACATCGGTACGATCCAATTTCAAACGGCTTTCATCATGGCACGATTGCAACTTGGCGAAAGCTTCTGAAATTTTTGATTTCGCCAGGTCAAGAGCGTATACAGCGGCACCCGCGCCGAGAAGCGCCTCAATCCAGATCGGACCCAACTTGCCCAGCGCACCTGTTACGACGGCAATTTCAGCCTCTAAACTGAAAATGCTTTTCACGATACCGCCTCTGCCAGTTTCTCGGACCCGTTTAAGGATTCGTAGGTAATGTCATCATCTTCCGACATTGCCGCGCGGGTTACCCGACCGATGACTTTATCGATCTCGTAAGGCTGCAGACCATCGCCTGGAGACTTGATGGCAATGTCATCGCGCCGTATCATATGGCCTGCCGGCAGATCGCGTGCGGCGACCAATTTTTTGCCCATCTTGGTGATCGGGTTGATCTCGCTGTCATAGACTCTTTTGATGCCGTCGCCCATAGCGACTTTTGTTCGCTGCAGGTCTCTGACCAATTTTCGAAAACCAATGGGCTCCAGAGAAAATGCATGATCCGTACCTTTCCAGGTGTGGTTCAAGGTAAAGTGCTTCTCGATCACCCTCGCTCCCAACATATAAGCCGCTACCGCCATGGCAATGCCGTTGTCATGGGAAGACAAACCGATGGTGGTGTTGGGAAACCGTTCGCGAAAAGTGGTAATCACGTTCAGATTAAGTTCGTCGAATTCTGCCGGATAGCCTGCCGTGCATTGCAGAATGCACAGTTGCTGATTGATAGGCATGACGGCATCGTAAGCCCGGTTGACGTCTTCCATAGTGCCCCCGCCGGTACTGATGATCATCGGTTTTTGAAATCCGGCGACGTGGGTGAGCAACGGAATGTTCTTTAGTTCGCCGGATGCCATTTTATAGATAGGCATGTCGAGTTTTTCAAGAAAATCCGCGCTGGCAAAATCAAAGGCGGTGGCAAACAGGGTGATCCCGATTTCCTTGGCATAGTCGATGAGTTCTTTATATTCTATCCAACCGAATTCTAAATACTCCCGATGCTCGCCGTAGGTGGCCCCGTAGCTGTTGGGATTGTCGTAAGGTTTGGTATAGCCTGCTTTGGTAAATAGGCTGCGATTGTCTCTTTTCTGCAATTTTACCGCGTCGGCGCCACACTCTTTGGCCACCCGAAACATTTCCTTGGC
>JARFPZ010000266.1 GCA_029288035.1 Desulfosarcina sp. | reverse complement strand
TATGAAAATTATTAAAAATATCGATAAGATTCACGAACCATTCAAAAACGCGGTCATCACCATCGGCAATTTTGACGGCGTCCATATCGGACATCAAGCCCTTTTCCATGAAGTCATCGAGACCGCCGAAAATATGGGGGGTGTTTCGATTGCCATGACCTTTGAGCCCCACCCCATTCGAGTTTTGAAGCAAAACGGCCACCCGCCCCTGATCACCTTGTACGAACAAAAGGTCGAATTAATTGGGCGCACCCACATCGATATCCTCATCTGCATTCCATTTACACGGGAATTTGCGGCGCTGTCGGCTGAAGAATTTGTTGGAGATTTATTGGTCGGTAAAATTGGCATGAAAGCCATTGTGGTCGGCGAGGATTACAACTTCGGCAAAAATCGTGAAGGCAATATCGACGCATTAAAAGCCTATGGAGCACAATATGGTTTTGAGGTCATTGTGGCGGATTGGATCAGGATGTCCAAGGCTTTTACAGATAGAATCAGCAGTACCAAGATTCGGGAACTTGTCACAGAAGGGATGATGGAACAGGCCGAAAAAATGTTGGGGCGATATTATCAGATCAGAGGACGGGTCGTCACCGGACGCGATCGCGGCGGCAAGCTCCTTGGCATTCCGACAGCCAATGTTAATCTGCATGACGAACTATGCCCCAAAGCTGGGATTTATGCAGTGACCGGGGAGTGCCGGGGTAACCCGTTCAAAGGCGTGGCCAACATCGGTTACAGCCCGACCTTTGAAAATCATGAATTTACGGTTGAAGTGCATATTTTCGATTTTGATGATAACATATATGGAGAAAAGATTCGGGTAAATTTTATCAAACGTATACGCGATGAAATAAAATTTTCGAGTATCCCAGAGCTTATTGACCAGATCAAGAAAGACATTGCCACTGCCCGGGAAATTTTGTCTGCATGAAAAAAAATATGACCATCTCCTTTGTGGGGGGTGTTTTAGTATCGGCGGTCGCACTTTATTTTGCTTTTAAAAACGTTCCGCTGAGCGAGCTTTTTAATTATCTGGCGTCTATCAATTATTTCTGGGTAGTACCGGCAGTTCTGGTCACGGTTTTTTCTTTTATGTTGCGGGCCGTCCGGTGGCAAATCATACTGGCATCGTCCTGCCCGACGCGCTTTTGGCGGGCATTTCATCCCATGATGATCGGATTTATGATAAATTGTGTGCTGCCGGGCCGCCTGGGTGAAGTGGCTCGCCCGGTGATTCTGCACAAAGAGGAAAAAGTTCCGTTTACCACCGGTTTAGCCACGGTTGTCACAGAACGGGTATTTGACATCTGTATGTTGATTCTGCTGTTCATGTTAACCGCCGGTGCCTTGAAAATAAGCCCCGATCAAAATGTTGTCTTTGGTTCGTATCAACTGAACGAAGAAACCCTGCAAACCGTCTTTGACAACCTGCTTAGGTTTGGTGCGGTGTTATTGGCGGGGATCGCGATTTTCAGCGTCGGCAAGGCCCGTGATTTAATCTACAGCACGATTTTGCGCACACCGGCGTTGTTCTTTTTCGCCGGCCAGCCCTTTAAAGACACGATCAGAAAAAGAATCTGCGAACCGATTATCATCATCTTGAAAAATATCGCCGAAGGTTTCGCGCTGATCCGATACCCGAGAAAAATTTTTTCGTGTGCGGTGTACTCAGCACTTATCTGGGGTCTACAGGCGTGGTCTTATTTTCTGATTTCCCTTGGCTGCCCGGGCATTAATTTGACATATTTTGAAATAATCACCATGATGGTAATTATCTGTTTCTTTATTTCCCTGCCCTCTGTCCCCGGTTGGTGGGGACTCTGGGAAGCAGGCGGTGTGTTTGCGCTTTCTCTATTCGGAATTTCCGCCAAAGATGCGGCTGGTTTCACCCTGGCAAATCATGCCATTCAAGTGATCCCGGTAATCCTGATCGGATTGGTGTCCGCGATGATTCTCAGCGTAAACATACGCAGGATGTCTTTTGAGGGCAAGGAACTGAAAGATTCGGCAGTTTAGACCCCAATCCATTTTTTCGAACAACATGTTGTAAAAAATGATTGTTTTGGCAAATTACACCGACCGTTAATTGAAGATTGAATAGGTACCTAAATGAAATCCATATCCGAACCACATAATAAATCAAACGAGCAGCAACATGACGATATGAGCAAATTCAATATTCTAACATATCCCGATATATTTTTGAGCCAACCAACGCAACCCCTGGATAATATCGACGGCAAGGTTCAGGAAATGATCGATAAGATGGCCCTCACCATGTACGACGCGCCGGGAATCGGTCTGGCGGCAATCCAAGTCGGCTGGGATAAAAGCGTATTGATTTATGATATTTCTCCCAGGGATGAAAGCCGTTCCCTGCAAGTTCTGATCAATCCTAAGGTTATCACCCAAGAAGGAGAGATCCTGTCGGAGAATGAAGGTTGTTTAAGTGTTCCCGACTTCAGGGCTGATGTGAAACGCGCTGCATCCATTACCGTTGAAGGTCATGATCGGGATGGCAATCCGATGAAGATCGATGCAGAGGGGATTCTTGCCATCGTTCTTCAGCATGAAATTGATCACTTAAACGGCACGTTGTTCATCGAGCGCATCAGCTCATTGAAAAGGCAAATGTACAAACGACGGGTAAAGAAAAAATTATCGGCAGGTTCAAAGTGAAGCAAACATTCCGTATTATATTTATGGGAACCCCCCCATTTTCCGTCCCTGGGCTCACGGCCTTGCATGAGAACGACTATGATGTTGCCATGGTCGTCACCGCACAGGACCGGCCAAAGGGACGGGGCCGCAAAATGGCGCTATCTGCGGTAAAACAAAAGGCTTTGGACCTGGGGTATCCGGTCAGCCAGCCTGCCTCCATCAAGACCGCAGAGTTTGTCGGTAAGGTTGAAGATCTCAAACCGGACGTAATGGTGGTCATCGCATTTGGACGCATCCTACCCGAAAATCTGCTGACATTACCCCGTCTCGGCACAATTAATATCCATGCCTCGCTGCTCCCCAAATACCGCGGTGCCGCACCCATCCAATGGGCCATCATCAACGGCGAAAAAGAAACCGGGGTGTGCAGTATGCAGATGGAAAAGGGACTCGACACCGGCAGCATCCTGCTTTGTGCCAAAGAGGCCATACACCCGGATGATACGGCGGCAACCCTGCATGACCGTCTGGCCCTTAAAAGCGCAGCCATCCTCATCGACACCTTAAAGGCATTTGCGGACAATCGCATCCAACCCATGCCCCAGGATCACAGCCTTGCCACCTACGCGCCCATGCTCACCAAAGACGACGGCCTCATTAACTGGAACCAATCTGCTGAATCCCTCTTAATTTTTATCCGGGGTGTGACCCCCTGGCCCGGAGCATACACCTTTATCGGGGACCATCGCCTGAAGATTTTCAAATCCCATCCTCACCCGGTTGAAATCAACGAATCTCACGGTCCGGTCTTGGAAGGATTTGCCGATGAGCTACGTGTTGCCACCGCCAAGGGCGCGCTGTGTGTCGATGAAATCCAGGGCGAATCGGGCAAACGGATGGTGATAAAAGATTTTTTGAGGGGACACAAGATACCGCCGGGGTCCCTTCTTGGTTAGATCCTTATCGGATTTTGTCTCACAACATGCTCTAAAAAATGAAGGTGTTAGGCTAATCACAAATACCATTGATTGAAGATTTAAGGTCCGCCTCCGGCGAGATCGATTATTAAGAAAAAATCACAAAAAAGACAGGGCGAAGCCTCCGGCTTGTAGGTATTGTAGCGCCTACGCCTCGGAGAGCGACATCCGCAAATCTTCAATCGTCAATCTTCAATCTTAGATTCACCGCCTCAATGGGGCCACTTTTTCCAAGCGTTGTCTCGAAAAAACCTATCATCTGATATTCAATTTATCATGTCCTTTGATGCCCGCAAAACTGCCTGGGTCATATTAAATAGCCTGGATCATGGTCAACGCACCCTGACCGCCCTTATGGAAGAACATGCGGATGGTCCACAGGCGGTCTCACGGCGGGACCGGGCGCTGCTGCAGGCTCTGGTATATGGGGTTCTGCGCTGGCGGGGCCGTTTGGATTATTTTATCGCCCATTTTTCCCGTACCCGGTTCAATAAAATAAATCCGAAGATTCTGAATATTCTGCGGCTGGCCCTATTTCAAATTATTTACCTGGATCGGATTCCTGATTCTGCAGCGGTGAACACCGCCGTTGAAATGGCCAAAGCGGCCGGTGCGCCTTGGGTGATCGGATACGTAAACGCTTTGTTGCGGAAGACGTCCCGGGAATATCGAACAGTTTCTTTTCCGGAGTTGAGCAAAAATGCAAGTGCCGCTCTGGCGGCGGGCAAATCGTTCCCGGAGTGGATCATCCATCGATGGCTGCAGCGTTATGGGCAGAAAAATACAGCGATCCTGTGCGATGCCGTAAATTCCATACCGCCGATAACCGTTCGCACCAATACACTCAGGACATCACCTCAGAACCTGTTGATGAAGCTTGAGCGCGACGCTGAAAAGGTCGCGCAAACACCTTATTCGCCAGACGGTATCACAATTGTCAATCCAGCGACATCGATCCCAAATCTCAGTGGCTTTCAATCCGGTTGGTTCCAAGTTCAGGATGAAGCCGCCCAGTTGGTTTCGCTGTTGTTGGATCCGAAACCGGGAGAAACCATCCTGGACGCTTGCGCCGGAATGGGCGGCAAGACCGGTCATATTGCCCAACTTATGAACAATGAAGGTGCGGTCGCTGCCTTGGACGTCGATGAGGACAAGCTTTCCCAGCTTGAGGCTGAAATGCGGCGCCTGGGCATTGCGATCGTGTCAACTCATTGCTTGGACCTTGAGCAGGGGGTGTCACAATTGCCGGCCGAAGGTTTTGACCGTATTCTGTTGGATGCACCCTGCTCGGGATTGGGCGTCATGCGTCGCCACCCGGATATAAAATGGCATCGATCCGAAAAAGAATTGGCAAAAAATAACGCCAGACAACTACGGCTGTTGGAGAATTTAGCACCTGCCGTCAAACAGACCGGCTTTTTGGTGTATGCTGTCTGCAGTCCGGAGCCCGAAGAAAATGAAGCGGTGATTCATCAATTTTTGAAAAAACACAGCAATTTTGGTATAAATGAACATTACGGGCAACTTCCGAATGAAATCTGCCAAACGGCAATCACCAAAGGTTTTTTTAAAACCTTTCCCTGTTTAACTCAAATGGACGGCTTTTTTTCAGTTCGACTTCAACGAATTTCATGATTCCAAAGTTTGCAAAATTAGCGATCCTGATTGTCGCCTTTTTGGTGGTTGCAGGCGCCAGTGCCTATTTGACGCTAACCTTGATCATCAAAAGCGAAGATACAGTCATCGTACCGGACCTGGTTGGAAAGGATGTGGTCACCGCCCTTGAACAGTTAACCGATCTGCAATTGAACACCAAAGTAAATGGGTCGGAATATAGTCGCCAATTCCCCAAAAACCATATTATTTTCCAGGAACCGGCGCCTGGATCGGAAATAAAGAAGGATCGTGATATCAGAATTATTATATCAAAGGGTCCCAAGAATCTATTAATGCCCAATCTGATTTCTCTTTCCGAGCGACAGGCTCGAATGATAATGGAAGAAAACGGCATTTCCCAAGGGCATTTGACCCACACCTATTTCAAAACAGTTGAAAAAGATCATATTATTGGTCAAGTACCCCCGGCCGGCACCGTCATCCCGCGCGGTGCTTCGGTCGATTTATTGGTGAGCATGGGACCTCAACCGGCGGCGTATCAGATGCCCAAACTTACGGGACTATCTCTGGATAAAGCGGTGTTGTTGATCGAAAAGACCCATCTGGCCGTCGGTGACATACGATCGCGGTTTGATAAACACAAACCCCATAATGTTATTATCAATCAGGAGCCACCGGCCGGCTACCGAACCCGCGAAAAAAGTGCCGTTAGCCTGGTGATTAACCGTGATCCCGACAAAACGATCGGTGTCAACCGCTATTATTCATTGTATGGCAGCTTGCTGCAACACCGGGTGAGAAACGGGTTCCTGAAGAAAAGGGTCCGGGTGGAATGGGAGAGCGAGGATGGCACGACAGATATTTTCGACGACTACATCAAACCCGGGGCAGAGATATGGGTTTTGGTTCCAAGGGATCAGGATGCATTGGCGTACATTTTCGAGGATGACAAACTGGTAAAAACCCTGATGTATGAGGCGTGGTAGGGACAAATCAGCGACAAATAGCAGAGCTGGGAGTATGAGGAGGGCCCCTCGAAGAGGCCGTGGCGCCATGCTCTGCAGGTGATCGCTGATTTTCAATTTGTCAAAAGAATGTCGGAGAATGAAACGTTTATTGAAGCTCTGCGCTTAGACCGACCCTACTGAGAGTGGCAAGCAACAGGCATCCAAAGGCCGATTACAACGAACCAACAACAACCGACAACGGACCAAAGCGGAGGTTTTAAATGAAAGTGATCGCACCTTCAATTTTATCGGCTGACTTTTCCAGGCTGGGTGACGAGATCAAGGCAGTTGAGTCGGCCGGTGCCGATTGGATCCATGCGGACATCATGGACGGCCATTTTGTACCCAACATTACCTTCGGACCGATGATTGTGGAATCGGTCCGGCGGGTAACCTCGCTGCCGATCGATGTGCATTTAATGATCGAAAACCCGAACGATTACATACCGGCATTCGCCAAGGTGGGGGCCTCCTTGATATCCGTGCAGGCCGAAGCCAGCATACACCTGAACCGGTCCGTGCAGCTAATTCGCGAGTGCAGCGCTCGACCGGGTGTTGTCCTGAATCCTTCGACGCCGGTTCAGACGCTGGAATGGATTATTGATCATGTCGATTACGTGCTTATTATGAGTGTCAACCCCGGATTCGGCGGTCAGGCTTTCATCAAAAACAGCCTTGATAAGGTAAGAGCGCTGCGTCAATTGATCCAGCAAAAAAACCTAAAGACGCTGATCGAAATTGACGGAGGCGTCAACGAGGAAACGATTACCGATATTGCTGCTGCCGGTGTGGATGTCTTTGTGGCAGGTTCCGCAATTTTCGGCAGCCGCGACTACCAAACGACCATTAACGCATTTCGGCAAAAAATCGGCGCCTGAAAATAGGAAATGGGGTTTGGGAGATTCAGAGCTCGTCATTAATCATCAAAAAATTGCAGCGAGCACTTATGTGACGAAGGATTGAGTGAAAGTTGGACATTGAATGATGCTCGATGCTGGCTGATGGAAAACCGCATGCTGCTTTATTTCCTAACTTGTTGACATAATGAGAATCTTTTTCGACATAATTTATCTGAATAAAAAATAAATAGAATACAGCGGCTATCCAGCATCCAGGATCCAGTATCAAACATCTTGTTGCACTTCAGACAAAATGGTTTTGCCCAAAATTTCAACCTTTTTCACTAATAGATAACGAGATCTTAAATCAATCATGAAAATTAAATCCGAAATGGCATATCGTCGAACGATATTGGGACTCATCACCGCTGCTTCGGCATTTGCGTTCATAACCCTCATGGGTCAACTGAGCCTGTCCTCGGATGACCTGAGTGATCGGGATAAACGTCAAAAAGTCACAGACATGTACAATGGGTATAAAAAACAATTTCCAGCGGTGCATGATATATCGGCTCAAAAGGTGATGACCCTGATGGCCGAAGGGAATACAGTGTTTATCGATATCCGGGAACCCCGCGAACAACAGGTTTCCATG
Organism: Desulfosarcina sp.; assembly: GCA_029288035.1. Taxonomy (GTDB): domain Bacteria; phylum Desulfobacterota; class Desulfobacteria; order Desulfobacterales; family JAFDCJ01; genus JAFDCJ01. The sequence goes on along the minus strand of JARFPZ010000266.1, from coordinate 230 downwards.
CTGCCCGGTGCCATTACCGAAAAAGAATTTATAAATAATCCCGCAAAATACAAAGACGCTGTTAAAATTGCTTACTGTACCATCAGTTACCGCAGCGGAAAATTTGCCCAAAAGCTTCAGAAAAAAGGGATCCCGGTGTATAACTTGAAAGGAGGTATTTTAGCCTGGGTACACGATGGCGGGAAAGTTTACGACCTAAACGGAGAAACCCATCGCATTCATGTATACGG
>JARFPZ010000198.1 GCA_029288035.1 Desulfosarcina sp. | reverse complement strand
CCGCAGCCGTAACCTGGGCGGCACCGGACTGGGCCTTGCCATCGTCAAACACATCGCCCAGGCCCACGGCGGCAATGTCACCGTGGAGAGCACCCTCGGAGAGGGAAGCGTGTTTACCATCCATTTGCCGGAAAAATAGATGTCACCGTGGGCGTCTGCGCGCGCCGTGCTTGTTTAAGATCGACCAAAGTCAGGCGCCATCCTCGTGATTCAAGTCTTTTACCTATCATTTTACCCCTATTTTTTTAATATTGACTTTACACGTCTGCGATCAAGCTTACACAAGTGTACTCAATTTTTATGATTGATATAGATGGTCTGTAGTTTCGAACTATAAATATTTTTCATTCATGGAAATGGCGTTTCACAAGATGCAGCTAATCGTACATTTTTGAAAGCGTTCTTCGTGATCGTATCCTCACCCGTAATGTGGACCTGCAATGGGTCGAAGATACTACGACCACTGAACGTGATGTCGAGGTGAAACACACCAATAAGTGTGCATCATTTTCGATGTTGTCAAACCAGAAACAATAGAGAGGAGGGTAGCATGATGTCCAATTTTCTCGCAGGATATTATTTGTCGGTACGAAATGTCGTATTGGTGACCATTTTTTTGGTTGCTGGATGGGTGTCCACTGGTGTTGCAAAAGAAGGCCCCATTCTCGTTGAAGACGATGTGCCGATCGAAAGCGGATTTGCGCGCGAAACCATTGTCAGCGGGCTGGAGCACCCCTGGGGCATGGCCTGGCTGCCGGACGGCAATCTGCTGGTGACCGAGCGGCCGGGGCGGTTGCGTCTCGTGGAGATATCGGCCGACGGCAGTGGGCGGTTGAATCCTACTCCAGTGGCGGGCCTGCCGCCGGTGTTTGCGCGCGGTCAGGGAGGACTTTTAGACATCAGCCTGCATCCCGATTTTGCCGCAAACCGGCGCGTTTACCTCAGTTACTCTGACGGTTCGCGGAGCGCCAACCGCACCCGAGTTGCACGTGCAATTTATGAGCAGGGCCGCATTCGAGACTGGGAGGTCATTTTTGAAACAAACGCGACCAAATCGGGAACGCAGCATTTTGGTTCGCGCCTGTGCTGGCTGCCGGACGGCACACTGCTCATCAGTGTCGGCGATGGCGGCAATCCGCCGGTGAGGTTGGACGGCCGCTTTATCCGTGAGAAAGCCCAGGACCTATCCATTCAACTCGGTTCTCTGGTGCGTATCAACGATGACGGCTCCGTTCCGCCGGACAATCCATTCAGAGACCAACAGGGAGCGAACCCCGATATATTCAGCTACGGTCACCGAAATATCCAGGGCCTCGTCTACGACGTCACGCGCTCAAAAATATGGGTGACGGAACACGGCGCCTTGGGTGGCGACGAATTAAACCAGGCCCAAGCGGGCCAAAACTATGGGTGGCCCGTTGTGACCTATAGCAGAGAGTATTTTGACGGCTCCAAAATATCGCCCCACGTGAGCAAACCCGGCATGGTGGACCCTTTGGTGGTCTGGCTGACGGCGATCGCACCCAGCGGCCTGACTCTATATACGGGTGACAAGTTTCCGGATTGGAAGGGAGATCTGTTTGCCGGCGCGCTTATCAAACAATCCGTGCGGCACATCATCCTGAACGATGCGGGTGAGGTCACCGGCCAGCGGGAACTGCGTTTCGGAGCGCGTGTGCGTGATGTGCGTCAGGGTCCGGACGGCTATTTATATGTGCTCACCGACGATGACAACGGTCAGTTGATCCGTATTAAACCGATCAAAGGCGGCGACACCGCGCCCTAAGTGCGAAGCTGGGGAGCCAAATGGTTTATTTGGCGAATCTTCTCGATTTCAAGACTTTTAAGTAAAGACAGGAATACAACAAACAAAGGAGCACATTATGAGCTCAAAACAAGGTAAACTCCTCGAACCGTTCAAATTGAGAGACCTCGAACTTAAAAACCGTGTGGTCATGGCCCCCATGACCCGTGCCCGGTCCGGGGAAAAACGAATTCCCAATGCCTTGATGGCGAAATACTACCTACAGCGGGCCTCCGCCGGATTGATTATCACCGAAGCCACCACGATTTCCGAACAAGCCAATGGCTGGGTGCAGTCCCCAGGGATTTATACCGATGCCATGGCTGCAGGCTGGCAACAGGTGGTCGATGCCGTTCACGGCAAGGGCGGTACGATTTTTCTGCAGCTGTGGCATTGCGGCCGGGCGTCGCACAGCAGCTTCCACAACGGCGAGCTCGCCGTGGCACCGTCGGCAATTAAAATTAACGAAGAATATATCCACACTCCCAAGGGTAAGGAACCGCATGAGATTCCAAGAGCCTTGGAGACCGAGGAAATTCCCCGGATTGTCGAGGACTACCGAAGCGCCGCGGAATTGGCCAAAACGGCCGGTTTTGACGGCGTGGAAATCCATTCCGCCAACGGCTACCTGCTCGATGAATTCTTGCAGTCTAAAACCAACCATCGAACAGACCGATATGGTGGCAGCATCGAAAACCGCTACCGCATGCTTGGCGAAGTCGTTCAAGCCGTCAGCGACGTCTGGCCGGCAAACCGTGTAGCAGTGCGGCTTTCGCCCAATGGCGCCTTCAACGACATGGGGTCGCCGGATTTTCGGGAACAATTTACTTATGTGGTCCAACAACTTGACCGATTTGGCTTGGCTTATCTTCACGTTATGGACGGTTTGGCATTTGGATTCCATGAGCTGGGCGAGCCCATGACCCTGTCAGAAATCCGCAAAGTTTTCGAAGGGCCTTTGATCGGCAATTGCGGATATACTCAAGAAGCAGCCGAAAAAGCAGTCAGCCAAGATCCGGCCGTCCTGATCGCCTTCGGACGTCCTTTCATCAGCAATCCGGATTTGGTGACGCGATTTGCCAACAACTGGCCGCTGAATGCGGAGGCAGACATGTCAACCTGGTACAGTCCCATTGGCGCACAGGGATATATCGATTTTCCGATTGCCAAGGAGGCTGACATTAAGAACTGATTCCCAAAGGGGATGGGGATTCGCAAAAAGCATTGGCCGGCACCCAAAAACTATCTAATCTAAATGCCGCCGACCATGACGCGGTCTTCTATCCGGGCGGTCACGTTCCGCTCTGGGACCGGGTGAATGATCAGGATTCCATTCATTTAATTGAGGAATTCTCGGCACGGAAAAAGCCCATATCCGCTGTCTGTCACGCCCCGATCGCACAGGTCAATGCCACATGGAGACGTCTATGAAGACAATACATTTTGCAATCAGCATTAATGCCCCAAAGGAGAAGGTTTGGCATACCATGCTTGATCCGGAGAACTTTAAAATTTGGACTGCAGAATTCTGTGAAGGTTCATACTTTGAAGGATCTTGGGCCAAGGGCTCAAAAATCAAGTTTCTAACGCCGGATGGAGAAAACATTCATTCGCAATGTCATTAGGTCAGGCAAACCGGTCTTGGGTATTTGTCTGGGCGCGCAGCTCATCGCGAGTGCAATGGGCGCTGAGGTATACCGGAATCCCATCAAGGAAATTGGGTGGTTTCCGGTGCAGGGCGTTTCGTCAGGTGGCGATTCGTTTTTCAACTTCCCGTCATCAATGGATGTAAAAGAGAATTTTGGTTTAGCTTTTCAGGGGGATCGTGTTGTATACTTCGTTAGCATATTGATCTTCCATTCGGGCCAAACTTAAAAAACACTTGAAAGTGCGAAGGGGCTCAATTGCCCATCAACACCGACATATCAGATACAGGTGCGATCCAAGATTGTCGCGGCAGTCTACCCATGTAAGCAGTTGTTAGCCAAAATGCATTAGGAAACCAAATTTCTTTTTTTATCAATCAGCGACCAGCAGCAGAGCGTGGTTCCAGAAACTTCGGGGGGGCTTCCTCATACTTCTAGCTTTTCAGGTGGTCGCTGATTGGCATGGTGAGACCTTTGACCTGCCATCGGGAGCAACCCGTATTGCGAAAAGCGACGGCTGCAAAAACCAGGCGTTTCAAATCGACACGTCGGTTATCGGGCTTCAGTTTCATCTTGAAATCACAGCGGCGTCAGCGCAGGATATGGTTTCCAACTGCCGCGATGAACTGATTGCTGCGCAATACGTGCAATCGGAAGAAGAAATCCTGTCGGCAGGGTCTGAAAAATACATCGCGGTTAATCAGATGATGGGTGATATTCTTTATTTTCTGAAACGAGGCAATACTCAGAGAGAATCCTCAACCTGAGGGCAGTAAAACACTATGAATTGCAATCCCCTGATCGAATGCCAAACGCTGGTTGTGTCCTGCCCTCTACATATCCAGGCTTGAATTCAGAACTTGCAGGCAACCGCTGCAGCCTGTTCCAAGGCCTGGTTGAGCGTTTTCTCGGCATCGGACGGATCGCTTAAGGTCGGTTCCACCAGGATGGGTGTAATATCCGTAAAGCCGATGAATCCCAGCCACATTTCCAAATAACGCTTCTGAAAATCCATCCCTGCCGCTGCTTCGGATGAACTGTATTCACCGCCGCGGGCATAAATCACCGCTGCCGGCTTTCCGGTTACCAGCCCGCTGTAGCCGTCTTCAGGTGTGAAACTGAAACTCAATCCGGGCTGGGTGATGATATCGATGTAGTGCTTAAGCTTATAAGGCACACCGAAATTCCACATCGGCAAGCTGAAAACGAACTTGTCGGCGCTGTCGAATTGATTGAATAGCTCCTCGACGCTGTTCCAGGCTGTGGCTTCAGCATCTGTATGGGTTTCGCCATGCAGAATTCGGTACTTGGCGTTGATCGTAGCGCCGTCGAATTCCGGAAGCGATGTCTGCCAAAGGTCGAAGGACTCGATGGTGTGACTTGGATTGGTTTCTTTGTATGTATTCAGAAATTGTTGTGCTACTTTAATGGAATAAGCGCGCTCTTTGCGCGGCGATGCTTCGATATAGAATAATTTGCTCACGGGGCCTCCTTTCCGATGGTGGTTATCTCGATTTTATATGGCGCCACAGTAATTGTCTTTCGGATTGATTCATAAATCAATATAAGCTGCTTTTCACGATAAGCAAGTAAGGCCAGATAAGACTTACCATCGACTTTGAGATGGTCCGCCAACTATCCAGGGAAGGGCGGCAGCTACTAGTTTGGTAATTAGTCGGGGGAAGCCTACCATTTCCGGGCGTTTTAGATTTGTCCAGGGAACCTGAAATATCAAGGTCCAATTTTTATGAATCTGAAAGCGCAATCAACACACGGCGGTCATCAACGCCCTTTTCGAATGTTTACGTAATTTCAGGGTTGCTGACCTCAAACTGAAAAACTCACCTGGAGGCCTTAATTTTAGATATCGTTGATTAGTTGATTAGTTGATTGGTTAAATGGTTGTAAATACAAATTTATCCCATATTTGCAAAATAATTGGACACATTACGCATACTCATTGAAAATCTCATAGCTGTTTCGAACCAGAGATGGATTTGGTCATTGGAAACTTGTCCAGATTGGTTGGGACCGTATGTTCGGTTAATTTTAAAATAACACCTGCATGTTTATCGAATCACCAGATACGGCCGTGCCGGTCTACCGCTGCCGTTGAGGATCCTCTAAGAAATCTATTTAGGACAGAAGAAATGTGCTTACAGGAGTATTTCAATGAGGAACATTAGCAGCCGTCAATAAACCATTATCTAAATTTATTTTAGTAATTCTAAATCATGCCAAGAAGTCGTCACCATTAGCATACAGCTGCGCCGAAAATAACTTTTCAAGGACTTGACAAAGAT